>CAZPRJ010000029.1:0-80914 GCA_964588805.1 uncultured Microcoleus sp.
CCGGGAGTGATGACAACACGATTAAACTGTGGAATCTGGCAACGGGCAAAGAAATTACCACCTTTAGTGGGCATAACTTACCAGTCTTAAGTGTTAGTTTCAGCCCCGACGGCAAAACCTTGGCTTCCGGGAGTGCTGACAACACGATTAAACTGTGGAATCTGGCAACGGGCAAAGAAATTACCACCCTCAGTGGGCATAACTCCACAGTCTCTAGTGTCAGTTTCAGCCCCGACGGCAAAACCTTAGCTTCCGGGAGTGTTGACAACACGATTAAACTGTGGAATCTGGCAACGGGTAAAGAAATTACCACCCTCAGTGGGCATAACTCAATAGTCAATAGTGTCAGTTTCAGCCCCGACGGCAAAACCTTAGCTTCCGGGAGTGCTGACAACACAATCAAACTGTGGAAATTAGATCTCAATTTCGATGACTTACTGGTGCGGGGTTGCGATTGGGTGCGCGAGTATCTGGAGAATAAACCACCAGGGGATAGTGATAAGTATTTGTGTGAGGGGATTGGGGAAGGTAGAAGGTAAAAAGGGGAAGGGAAATTTAGGGGGGTTTTCGGTGGGATGTGTCACGGGGTAGGACACGGCAATGCCCAATGGTGTCAACTTAACGTTAGCTGGGCGGTTGAAACCGCAGCTACACAACCAAAACCCGCCTACGCGGGTTTGGTGAAGCCTTGATTTTCCGCTAGTCCGCGCAGGCGGACTTTGTTTTTATAGCCGCGAATTCCATTCGCCCTCGTCTTAAATTGACTTCACACACGAGCTAATACTCTCAACTTTTGTTAACCGCCCTAGCCTCCCTTGATGAATTCAAAACGTCAAAGCAATAGCTAACATTTTTGATTCAGAAGGTTTTCAATCCTCTTATTCCCCCCTTAATAAGGGGGGCTAGGGGGGTAAACAAAAGCTGAATTAAAAATTACTGAGCATCAATTGCGAGGACTAAGATACCGTCGCTGCAAATTAATCGCATCCGACAAATCATTGAGATGATAAATCACCTCAGCAATCGACTGCTTGAACCGTTCATCCTCTGTTAGAGCCGCAAGTTCAGACAGAAAAATTAGGTCTGCTTGCACACTTTCTGAAATCCGAGTGTAATTCAATCGAACGACTTGATGAATTGACTTCATATTTCAATCCAAATAAACAACAAAAAAATAATAATCAAAACAAATAAATTTGTAAATAGTTATTTTGCAAAAAATAACCCCAAAACAAACAAACCTTACAGATAAAACAATGTCATAAAATCACAGCAATCAAAATTTAATTGCCCCTATAAAAGCAAAGTTTTAGTCTTAATAATGAGGAGAGAAAAAACCAAAAATTACTCTTGGTTCAGTACTCCATACTGAGGCTCAAAACTAAGTTTTTACGCAACTAATTGTATAAAATGGCAATTGGATGGTCAGTTGATCGAACCTATTATTTGGGGAGGAAGTAGGGGTCAGTCGCTTCGCTCCAATGCAAAATTCAAAATTCAAAATGAAGAAGAATAGCCGTAAATTGTTTTGTCAGGAGTCAGAATAAGAAAGTGTTTTGGAATTAGAGTTAAGCGGCTTTACTCGTTTGATTTGAGTTTCCCAACGGCCATCGGGATAGAGTTTAAAAAGCCGAAAACCTGGGGGTAAATTGTCAAGTTGAAACTCTTGAAGGTTGGGTGCAAATTGAAAACCCGTAGAGGGTGTACCTAAGTAATGAATTCCTTGACGCTTACGTTCAAATTCTTGATGAATGTGTCCGAAAATAACCAATCTAATTTGTGGATAACGGTCTAAGATAGTCAGCAATTCATCGGAATTTTGTAAACTAATGTTATCCATCCAAGCCGAGTTGACCGGAAGTGGCGGATGGTGTAAAGCAATTAGAGTGGGTAACTGATTAGAATTTTGGAGTTGAACATCTAACCACTCTAAACTAGAGCGTGATAGTTCTCCGTAAACACAACCTGGAACAGTGGAATTGAGGAGAATAAATTGCCATCCTCCCTGTTGGAATGACTTGTGAGGAAAAATAGGGCTTTGATTAAGAATTTGCTCCATCAATAGCAAGTCATCATGATTGCCGGGAATCCAGTAAGTGGGAATAGCTAGAGGACTGACTACACTTTGCAAATACTGATATGATTCGGGGGTTTCGTCTTGAGATAAATCTCCGGTGAGGAGTAGCAAGTCCGGTTGAGGTTGTAACTGTTCGATCCGTTCTAAAACGGATTGCAAAGATTGAGCGGTTACAACTCCCTTTTTTTCCTGATGAGGGTCTGCAAATAGGTGGGTATCCGTGATTTGAGCAACGAACAGAGGAGGATTTTGGCTCATGGTTGGGTCATAGAAATGAATAAGGGAATTTCTGAGCGAGTTTACCGAAGATACTGCTTTTATCCTACCGAGTAGACTTGCTTACAGGTTGCAAGAGTTTAGTATAACCAGAGATTTCCAGAGATTTTGTGATCGCAAACTCCATAGGTTTTCAGTAAAGACAATCTCCAGGCTTGCCATTAGGGTAGTGAAAGTAAACGGTAAAACTCTAAAACCTGGAGGATTTAAATCATGTTGGCACAAACCCTCGCAGAGCTTTTTAGCATGGATGAGGAAACCTGGAAAGGACATGCTAATCCTTGGTGTTTTTGGACTCGCCTTTCTGTCATACCCTTTCTGTTTTTAGCAATCTGGAGCAGAATTTGGCTTGATTGGTGGTCATTGTTGCTGGCCGTGATGGCACTGTTTTGGGTGTGGTTAAATACGCGTTTATTTCCTCCACCTGATTCGACTGATAATTGGGCATCAAAAAGTGTTTTTGGAGAACGAGTCTGGATTAATCGCAACGAAATTTTTATACCACCTCATCATCGCTATTTTCCTCACATTCTCACCAGCATTTCGACCATTGGCTTGGTTATTTCTGCTTGGGGTTTAGCCACGCTCAATCTGTATTTCACTGGAGTCGGAACCTTGCTGATTTATGTCGGAAAACTATGGTTTCTAGATCGGATGGTATGGCTCTACCAAGACATGAAAGACGTTAACCCAGAGTATCGAAGCTGGTTGTACTAAGTTCAAAATTCAAAATTAGGAAATCCATTCCTAGGTCTTGAAATTCATTCTTACAAAAGGTCAGCACCATTATGAAATTTACAATTCTAACAATTGGTTCTCGTGGAGATGTTCAGCCCTATATAGCACTGGGCGCTGGACTACAAAAAGCAGGCCATGATGTGCGTTTAGCAACCCACGATACATTTAAAGACCTGATTATCAGCTACGGACTAGACTTTTTCAACGTTGGACATGATATCCAATCAGTCACTCAGGGCGAATTGGGTAAGCAAATGTTTGAGTCAGGGGGGAACCCTTTTACAGCTCTCAAACGCTTGGGTAAAGCCCTAGAACCGATGATGGAAGAAATCTTGCAAGACTCTTGGATGGCTTGTCAAGATGCAGAGGTTGTAGTTATGAGTACTACGGCATTTTGGGGCTATGACATTGCTGAACACTTAAATATTCCTTGCTTTGTTGCTTCCTTACAGCCGATTTATCCAACTCGCAACTTCCCCAGTCCGATGTGGCCTCCATCCCTGCGCTTGGGAGGATGGGTGAACCAAAAAAGTTATACCTGGCTGGGTCAATTGTATGGGCAGTTATTTCAAGATTCGATCAATCGCTGGCGAATAGAAACCCTAAAGCGATCGCCCCGTCCTCGTTGCCTATTTTTGACCGAAGATTGGTATAAACTCCCGATGCTGTTTGGCTATAGTCCTGCCGTGATTTCCACTCCCCAAGACTGGAAGGAATCGTGCTATGTCACCGGCTATTGGTTTTTAGACACTCCCCCTGACTTTGAACCCCCACCGGGACTATTAGACTTTCTCGAAGCGGGTGAATCCCCTATTTCCATTGGCTTTGGCTCGATGGCCAGCCGTAATCCTGAACAAATGGCTGCCATTGCCCTCAAAGCTTTAGAAAAAACCAAGCAACGCGGTATCCTCCTTACAGGATGGGGAGGTATTACCAATGCCAACTTACCCGATCACGTTTTTAAGTTAGAGTCAATTCCTCATGACTGGCTTTTTCCCAAAATGAAAGCCATTGTCCATCATGGTGGAGCAGGGACTACGTCCGCCGCCTTGCGTTCCGGTGTACCCTCTATCGTGGTTCCTTTCTTTTGCGATCAACCGTTTTGGGGGGATGCGATCGCCCGATTGGGAGTCACTCCTAAACCCATTCCTAAAAAACAATTGACGGCAAACCGTTTAGCTCATGCCATTCAACAGGCGATCGCAAATCAACCGATGCGTCAACAAGCCGCTCAATTAGGCAAAACCATTCGCGCTGAACCAGGGATTGAGAATGCCGTTGACATCTTGAACAGTATTTACGCCAAAACCTCCGTTAAACGTTAGCACCAGAGTAAGGTGCGTTGCAACGCACCCTACTAGGGTGACACAGCTAAAACAGATTAGGTTCGTAGTAAGGGCTTTAGCCCTTGCTTACGCTGAGTTTCGGAGCATCAACCCAACCTACAACCTATGCACTGTGCCCATTCGTGTCAACTTAAGCCCAAAGCAGCCAGGGACTTAAGTCCCTGGCTAATAGATTAAGTCCTCTGAAGAGGACTAATGAGTTCTTCAGTCCTCTTCAGAGGACTTAGGCTTTGAGGCAGGGACTTAAGTCCCTGCCGGACTATAGGTTTCACCTTAAGTTGACACCTATGCACTGTGCCACCCCACTACCAGTAGAGATACCGCCTAAATCCTATTGAAGTAACAAATAGTAAAAATCAGTTCCTACAGCCGTAGAATCCCTTATAGTTAAATTGATTAATCAATCAATCAACCAACAATATGCCTTCTCGTGACAACCAAGACTTTGAAGAACGTCGCCAACAGATTATTGATGGTGCGTTGCAAGTATTTGCCCATAAAGGCTTCGAGAAAGCAACGAATAAAGATATTGCTGCGGCGGCAGGAGTGGGTTCTCCGGGACTGATTTACCACTATTTCAAAGATAAATCTGACCTATTTCGCCAAGTTGTTGAGCAACGGATGCCATTGCTACAACTCCTAACTCATGGAGAGGAGGAGATTATGAGCAAACCACCGCGAGAAGTACTCACGATTTTTGCCCGCTCATTTCTGCGAATGGCTGAAAATCCGACTTCGATCGCCCTGATGAAACTCTTACTGGGTGAAGCATTTCGGCAACCAACCGTTGCTGAGATGATCAACAAAATTGGCCCGAGTCGTTCTATTTCCTTTCTCAGCCGCTATTTAGAAAAACAAATGTCAGCCGGCACCCTAAAACCAATGGACCCTAGAGCGGCGGCTCGCTGTTTTGTTGGCCCGATGTTGGCTTATCTAATCACCCGAGAAGTCTTTCTTCAAGCTGATGCTCAACAACTAAGCGCCGATACGATGGTAGCAACAGCAGTTGAAATTTTTCTAAAAGGCATGGAAGTTCCATAGTGCTTAGACAATTGGGGTCTAGGCATTTTATCGACTTCAATTTTTATTTTGATTGACTAATCAATTAAATTAATAAACTCCTGGAATCCCTTTTTAATCCCTCTAAAAACCCTCATGGAGAAATTGCCATGACACCCATACCGTCCAACTCTACCAATGACTCTCCACAGGCTTTGAACCCTCCGCTTCAAGAAAAGCCGCAGACCTCGCAACCCCAGGAAATACAGCCATCTGAACCCGAGAAACCACCGAAAAAACCCAGGCCGAAGATTCCTAAACCCGTGCGGATTGTCGGGGCAATTGTGCTGCTGGCCGGCATAGGATTCGGTGTTTATCGAGTATTCTTCTATGAACCTGAGCCACCAGGCATCTTCATGAGTGGACGAATTGAGGGATATGAAACCGATGTGTCTGCCAAGATGGGGGGTAGAGCTGAGACGGTGGCTGTGCGAGAAGGGGATTTGGTCAAACCCGGCCAGCTTTTAGTGCGGCTCAGTGATGCAGACATCCAAGCACAACTCCAAGGCGCGATCGCCCGTGTGAGTGCAGCTCAAGAGCGGTTGCAGCGTGCCCGTCAGCAATTACCAGTGCTGCAAGCCCAATTAGAGCAAGCGAAATTAACCACTCAACAGGCACAACAAGAAAGTGAAGGGCGAGTTTTAGAAGCTCAAAATTCAGTAGCGGCCGCCCGTGCACAATTAGTAGAAGCCCAAGAGAACCTACAATTAGCTCGCACAGAACAACGACGCATCAAGCAGCTATCTGCCCAAGGTGTGGTGCCAGCCCAACGATTAGATGAAGCGAATGCAGCTTTAGGAACCGCCCAAGCTCGCGTAGTAGCAGCACGGCAACAAGTGGAGGCGGCACAAGGACGACTCCAACAGGCACAAGCAACGGCTCAAAATCCATCGATTCGTGCTGCTCAAGAATTACAAATTCAAAAACAAATTGCTCAAGCCCAGACTGATATCAGTGTATCGGAACAAGAAGTGCGGGATGCCAAGGCCAATCAAGCACAAATTCAGGCCAAATTAAATGATTTGGTTGTAGAAAGTCCAATGCAAGGCACAGTGATTACTCGATCCGTGGAACCCGGTGAAGTGGTGGCAGCCGGTGCGCCGTTACTCACCTTGGTGAACCAAAATCAGCTTTATATGCGCGGTTTTGTTCCAGAAGGGCAGATTGGTAATGTCAAAGTCGGACAACCCGCACGAGTTTATCTAGACTCTGCGCCCGAACGCCCCCTAGAAGCAGAGGTATCGCGCATCGACCCCAAAGCCAGCTTTACCCCAGAAAATACTTATTTTAAAGAAGACCGAGTGACTCAAGTCTTTGGGGTGGAACTCACACTAGAAGAACCCCAAAGTTTGGCAAAACAGGGAATGCCTGCTGATGCCCGAATTTTAGTTCCAGAAACCACTCAACCCAAATCAAAACAATTCAAAAAAAAGACAATTAACTGGGGCTGGAACCCGCACTTAAATAAAAACCCTGAACAAGTTGCTGCACTCCAATTCAAAAATGGACAACAACCCTAAACCAATCAAGATAAAACATCATATAGTCCATTCACCCCCGCACCCCCGCACCTCCGCTCCCCTGCCCCCCAGCTCCCATCCCCCCATTATTTCCATCCGTGATTTGCAGCATCGATATGGCCAACGCTCAGAGGCAGCGGTTGCAGGAATTAACTTAGATATCTATCCTGGAGAAATTTTTGGGCTAATTGGCCCCGATGGTACAGGCAAAACCACCACGTTTCAGATTCTTTCGGGGGTGATGCCCCAAACCAGTGGTATTGTCGAGGTGCTAGGGGCACAGCCGAGAGAAATGCGGTTGCAGATGGGCTACCTAACCCAACGCTTCAGCCTGTATCAAGATATGAGTGTGTGGGAGAATCTGCGCTATAGTGCCGGATTGCGGGAAGTGAGCGATCGCGATTTCAACCGACGCAGCCAGCATTATTTGCAACTATTGGACTTATCACGCTTCAAACATCGTTTGGCCGGACAACTTTCCGGGGGGATGAAACAAAAATTAGCCCTGTGCTGCACCCTAATTCATAATCCCCGCATTGTCTTGTTAGATGAACCCACCACAGGCGTTGATCCAGTCTCACGGCGGGAATTTTGGGATATTTTGGCACAACTATCGGCAACCGAAGGGATTACCACCGTTGTTGCTACACCTTATCTGGATGAAGCCGAACGCTGTTCTCGGATTGCCTTGATGTATGAGGGCAAAATTCAGCAATGCGATACACCGGAGCGGGTAAAGGCGAGTTTAGGAGTGAAGCGAGTCGAGGTGTACTTGCCAGTCCAGCAACTCGATCAGGCTGAAGACACGCTTAACCACCATCCTGATATCCAAGATTTAAGCTCTGATGTGCAGCGATTTGGCGATCGCCTCGATGTTCTTACTGCCCAACCGAAGCAAGCCCAAAATGATATTCAACGTATTTTACTACAAAAACAGATTAAAGTCAATCATTTTGCAGTAGATAGTCCCACTCTAGAAAATACGTTTGTAGCCCGATTGCGAGAGCTTAAAGATGAAATTCAAGTTGATGATTATCCGCGAATTTATCGACAGGAAAAAGTAACAGGAACCGCAATTGGTGCTCAGAATTTGAATAAAACCTTTGGTCAGTTTCAGGCGGTTAAAAATATCAATTTAGATATTCAATATGGAGAAGTTTTTGGATTATTAGGGGCGAATGGGGCGGGAAAAACTACCACGATTAAAATGCTATGTGGTTTACTCTCAGCTACATCAGGTAAGGTGAGTTTAGCCGGTGAAACAGGACAACTACGGAGCCAAGCCGTTCGTCAACGTATTGGCTATATGTCCCAGAAATTCACTTTATATGATGACCTCACAATTAATCAAAATTTGGAATTTTATTGTGGGGTTTATGACATTCCCCGTCGTCATCGTCAGGCCAAGAAAAACTGGGTGCTACAAATGAGTGACTTGGTAGGCCAGGGAAACTTGATGACAAAGGAATTGCCGGGGGGTTGGAAGCAGCGAGTTGCCTTTGGTGCGGCCGTGATGCACGAACCAAAGATTGTATTTTTAGATGAGCCAACTTCAGGGGTAGACCCCTTGGCACGTCGTCAGTTTTGGCGCTGGATTAATGAGTTTGCTCGTAGTGGAATGGCAATTTTGGTGACAACTCATTATTTAGAAGAAGCAGAGCAATGTCATCGCTTGGGATTCATGGTAGCGGGTGAACTAGTCGCTCAAGGTACACCCCGACAGGTGAAGGAGGAGCAACCTGGAGAATTGGTGGAGTGGGATTGTCACCCATTACAGAAAGCATCGGATTTATTAAAGCAACACTTCGACACTCACCGAGTCTCAATTTTTGGTTCTCGCCTGCACACAATTTTAGATGAACCTACTAGCGAGATTCCTGAAGTTGAAGGCTTGTTGCAATCTAATGGCATTCAAATTCACAGCCATCGTGAAATTGAGTTTTCCTTAGAAGATGTGTTTATTAGTGTGGTGGATCAGGCGCGACAACGTGGTTTAAATGTTCCCACAGATTAGATAGCATGAGCTGTCGCTCACAACAAAGGAATGAAAATCCTTATTCCCTATTCCTTCTGCCCTCTGCCTTCTGCCTTATTTTCAAATTACGAGGTACTTTCTCGTGAAAATCTCATCCTCTATTCGACCCAAACGGATTGTAGCTCAGACGATTAAAGAGCTATCTCAATTAGGGCGCGATCGCTTAACCCTAACGATGGCTTTAGGTTTACCGTTGATTTTGCTTTTATTATTTGGATTTGCCGTTTCCCTGAATGTCAATCGTCTTAATATAGCGATTCAGGATTTGGACAATACTTACTCCAGCCGGGAATACATTGCCACCTTCGAGCGTACCAACAAATTTCACATCGTGGTTCAAGGGCCTGGGGTGAATGTGCCCCAGTTACTCGATCAAGGCCGCGTTGTTGCTGGATTGATTATTCCACCGGAGTTTTCCCGCGACTTAAAGCGACGTGGACGGGATGCTCAGGCGCAAGTACTTATTGATGGCACTGATGCGAATACTGCCAATATTGTACGGGGTTATGTGAAAGCCACAACCAGTGCCTTTGTGGAGAATTTGCGAGGAATGACTGCCACTCCACCCGTGAATCTAGAAACACGGCTGTGGTTTAATCCGGGTTTAGAAACTTTGCAATATATTGGCCCTGGCGCGATCGCAATTACCGTCACGTTGTTTCCAGCTTTATTAGCCGGGTTGGCAACAGCGCGAGAGCGAGAACAAAGCACTATTTTACAGGTGTACGCCTCCAGTCTCACGGGCATTGAGTATTTATTGGGGAAAGCCTCTGCCTACTGGCTAGTGGGTATGGCAGAAGTTTTGCTGGTTAATGTGGAAGCATGGCTAGTGCTTGGGTTGTGGTTCGCTGGCGATCCAATTCCTGTGATCGTGGGTTCTGCTCTTTATATTGCCTGCGGTGTGTTGTGGGGAATCTTTTTAGGTTCAAATGCCACCCGGCAAAGTGCTGTGATTCAATCGGTTTCTTTCACAGCTTTCCTCTTGTCGCTGCAATTTTCCGGTTACATTTATCCCGTCTCCAATATTCCAGGAGCTCTACGCTGGATTGCCAACCTTGTTCCAGCACGGCACTACATCCTGATTACACGAGATGCCTTTACTCGTGGCATTGGTTGGGTTGGAGTTTGGGGTTCGGTTCTAGCGCTGGCATCGCTGGCAGGATTGTTTTTCTTTTTGGCTTGGCGCAAACTGCGGAAGATGCAGGTGGAGGGTTAGTTAAATGAAAGCAGGTTTTACTAGTTATTTAGATCGGTTTTTTGGTAATCGGTTTCTGGCATTAGTCGGCAAAGAAGTTGCTCAAATTCTGCACAATCGCCAACTGCTGATTCAATTGCTCGTGCCACCCACCGTTTTTCTAATTTTGTTTGGACTGGCACTTAATCCTACGTTTGAAAATCTCAAAGTTGGCATTACCGATTACAGTCAAAGCCGCTATTCTCGCGAATTCACAGAGTTATTCCAGCAAACTGATGCGTTTGTGATTAGCCAGTACTATCCTGATCAACAGGAAATGCTCAGTGATTTGGCTAAAGGTGACTTGACAGTAGGCATTACGATTCCACCCGAATTTGATGATGACTTGGCTCAGAGACGACCGGCGCAAGTACAGGCCGTGTTTGATGCCGTTGATGCCAATACGGCTAGTGTGGCTTCGGGTTATTTGAATCAGTTAGTTAGAGATTATAATGTGCGGCGAATGAATGAAAATTTCCGCCAACAAGGAACTGGAACAACTGCCAGTAACTCAACCACAAATAATCCTTCCAACCCGCGAAGTTCAATTCCTCCCATCGCCAACAGCAATCAACCCAGCATTAATTCTGAAAACCAAACTACTACTTCAATTCCACCTGTTAACTTATCGGATACGCGATCGAATTCTAGAGGTTCTTCCTCAAGTTCAGACACTCCATCTGTAACAGCTAATGCGCCCATTACTCAGAATCGGAATCCTGCTTTGCAACAGAATCAGGTCGAGTTAAAAACTTCTGTATTTTATAACCCTGGACTGGAGGCATCCTGGTTTATTGTACCCGGAACAATCGGGATTTTAATGACAGTTTTAGGGTCACAAGCGGCTGCTTCTTTAGTGGTAAGGGAAAAAGAAGCGGGAACAATTGAACAATTGATGATGACTCCTGCCTCAAATTCTCAAGTGATTTTCGCCAAGATTTTGCCCTTGCTAATTTTACTAACGTTCGATGCTATTGTTGCTGTCATGATTGGCAGATTTGTTTTTAATATACCATTTAGAGGCAATTTTTTCCTGTTTATTAGCATTTCTGTTCTGTACTTTTTTGTGGGCATTAGTATTGGTATTATGATTGCTACATACGCCAAAAGTGAACAGCAAGCTCAACTTACTACTTTTTTCATCAATCCACCGTTAGTCCTTCTATCCGGTGCTAACTCACCGATTACAGCGATGCCTACTGTTTTTCAGTGGTTAACCTACCTCGATCCGATGCGTTATTACATTGAGGTTTGTCGGGGCATATTGCTTAAAGGTGTGGGTTTAGAAGCATTATGGCATCAGGTTTTAATTCTATGTCTATTTGCAGCCGTACTGACAACGTTGAGTATTCGTCAGTTCCGCAATCAGTTAAGTTGAATGGTACTCTACTTTATGAGGGGAATGAGGGGAATGAGGGGATATCCTGATATGCCATCAAGTATTTTGGATTTTCAGGTAGAAGAAATAGACCCAAATACCTGTTGCCAAAAACCTCAGTAAGCACTTTATAACAACCGATTTTTGTATTAAAAGCGATCATTTATTTAACGCAGATAAAGGCCATTATCTGTTGATTCACTTGCCATTTAGCGTAAAATTCCTGCGGTTTCATGCCAAGAGAGCAGTAACCGTAGAGGTCGATTAGAGTTTGTTCTCGTTCGGTGAGGGGACGGGGTTTCATGCGGCATCCTCCACTCTTTCGAGGTCGTTTTCCCAGGCTGTTGATTATTAAATGCTAGAATTTTTACAGATTCTTTACTGGTTGTATCACTCAATCCAATGGAAGTAACCCGTTTGTCAAGTGAGGGTGAAGTTATCATTCCAATGTCTTTGAGGACTGCTCACCACTGGGAAGCCGGTCAAGAACTGATTGCTATTGTTGTCGGCGACGGTATTCTTCTTAAACCCAAAAAGCCTTTTCCAGAGACAACCTTAGCGCAAGTTGCAGGATGTTTGAAATATCCAGGAAAACCCAAGAGTCTAGATGAACTAGAAGATGCAATTCGACAAGGAGTGCTGGAGCAATGGCATGATCGCAGTTGATACAAATATTGTTGTCCGTCTCCTAACACAAGATGATGAACAGCAATACAACAAAAGCCTCAAATTGTTTCAAGAACAAGACATATTTATCCCAGATACGGTAATTCTTGAAACTGAATGGGTATTACGTTTTGCCTACCACTTTAAACTTGACGAGATTTGCCAAGCATTGAGAAACCTTTTTGGTTTACCTAATGTTCAGCTTACGAATGGAAGTTTGATGGCAAAAGTTTTGCAATGGCATGAAAATGGTTTGGATTTTGCTGATGCCCTTCATTTGGCACAAAGCCAGCACTGTTCTGCAATATACACATTCGATAATAAGTTCGTGAACAGAGGCAAAGGACTGAGCGGGTGTAAAGTTCAGCAACCTTGATCGTCGCCTGTCCCTCACAGAAAAACTTTAGGTTGGCAGAGCTTACTCTATCGCTGAATCTCTTTTTAGTTATCGAGTAGTGATTTCAGTTTACCAATTGATAGAAGATGGGGGCAGTGGGACTTGAACCCACACGACCTTTTACGGTCAACGGATTTTAAGTCCGTAGCGTCTACCATTCCGCCACGCCCCCAAAGGAGTTGCACAGAATTTTTATTCTACAACAAAACCTCTGCTTTTATCTATTGCACCATTAAGTAGGTCTTATTGGCAACTAGCAGACTAGAGAACTGTCACACGGTAAAATAAAAAGGCTGAAGTACACGCTTAGACGCAACTCAAGCCCATAAGCAACTTCAACAACGATGATGAAGGCGCTACCCAAGCCCTTTACTCACCCAATTGGTGTTATTTGCTCGAAACAAAAACTATGCTGATTGCCCTACTGTACCTGGTCTTGAGTGGAGTCTACCTTCTTGTCGTTCCTGGTGCCCTTTATTTGTACCTGCAAAAACGGTGGTACATTGCTAGCTCACCCGAACGAGTCTTCATGTACTTCCTGGTATTCCTCTTCTTCCCAGGTTTACTCCTGTTGAGTCCCTTTTTGAACTTTCGCCCCAAGCGGCGTCAGCTTCAAGCCTAAACAGCATCCGTTAGAGTTTGGCTAAATGCGAAGAATTGACGCGATTGGAATTGCTATCGGTGTCTTTGGTGCCGGTGGCATCTTTTATCTGATTTTCCAGGTTGTAGGATTGGATAGCTTACAAGCAGGCATCTGGAGTCAGGCAATACTAGTCAGTGGTTTAATCGGTTGGCTGTTGACTTATTTGTTCCGAGTGGGAACGAAAAACATGACCTACAACCAGCAACTCAAAGACTATGAAGATGCCGTTCTGCAAAAGCGTCTTGATGAAATGACACCAGAAGAACTTGCCCAATTACAAGCAGAAGTTGAACAAGAAAAGCGATCGCAATCTACTGACCGTTCATAATTTTAGCGCCAGCAAACCTGATAGGCTGGAAAATAGCTTAAATCTGGATTCAAAATAGGAACTCAGGAGTCAGGGGTCGCCTAAGCACTCAATGACGACTCACTTAGTCTAAAATCTAAAGTCTAAAATCTAAAATTTAAAATCGAATGTCCTCGGTTTCTGCTTGCTTTCAATCCCTCCGCGACTCCTCCCAGTGTGCATTGATTCCCTTTATCACGGCTGGCGACCCCGACCTAAAAACCACAGCCGAAGCCTTACGAGTTCTAGACCAATCGGGTGCTGACCTGATCGAGTTAGGAGTACCCTACTCAGACCCCTTGGCAGATGGGCCTGTCATTCAAGCGGCGGCGACTCGAGCCTTACAACGAGGCGTACACTTGGATGATGTTTTAGCAATGGTCAAGGAGGTTGCCCCTCAATTAAAAGCACCGATTATTCTGTTTAATTACTATAATCCGATTCTCAACCGGGGTATTGAGTCGTTTTTAAAGCAAATTGCCGAGGTGGGTGTAAAAGGCTTGGTGGTTCCAGACTTACCGCTAGAGGAAGCGGGATCGCTCCTGACCCCTGCCGCTAAAATTGGCATTGAAGTAATTTTATTAGTTGCGCCAACCAGCCCGAAAGAGCGCATTGAAGCGATCGCCCAACATTCTCAAGGCTTCATTTACCTCGTCAGCGTTACAGGTGTTACGGGGATGAGAAATCAACTGGAAACACGAGTACAAGACATTCTCCAGCAAATGCGTACCGTCACCGATAAGCCCATCGGCATTGGTTTTGGTATCTCTCAACCCGAACAAGCGAGAACCGTGAAAAGTTGGGGCGCAGATGCAGCCATTGTCGGGAGTGCTTTTGTGAAGCGCTTGGCGGATGGGACACCCACAGAAGGATTAGCAGCAATTGGCGAGTTTTGTCAGAGTTTGAAGTCCGCCCTTCACACTTAAAGCGCCCTAATATTCAGATAAACCTTTTTCTCACCTGAGTACTACCTCCTGACTCGAGATTGCATAAGTCTCAATCAATTAGGAGATAAATCAATACAACTGCTTGAAATCAAAATTCTGGCCAGTTGCTGCATCAAGGGACTGTTGCCAGAATCTACATGGCATCTGATCTACGCTGAAAACGGGAAACCTCTTTCCACCCCTAATTTGTTCTAACCAAAAAAGTCCTAGAGAATGTGTAAGCTAATTGGCATAAAACATTGCATAATCCATTCTCCCCTGCTCCGTGAGCAAACCTGATGATGCTTTCTTAAATGCACAACAGCTTATTGAGTCCGGTATAGACCTGAAATTTTAAGGGATTTTTTCTATCTCCAGTCCTCCAGTAACCATTAATTAGGAGATATCAGGAACGATTTGCCACAGTTATAACTCTATTTTTATAGGAGACACGATTGTAGTGTAGGCTCAAAAGCTTTATTAGCAAACTGTGCATCTATCAATTTATTTAATGCACATTTTTTGTTTTTAGTCAATCTATCAAGTTGGATGATTTAATAAGGAGAATTTAAGTATGGGGTGTCCGAAATCTAATTCCTATGAGAGGATTTTTTCAATCATTTTGGGAGCGGCGCTCATCCCTGTCTCATGGATAGCACCACAACTAGAGCGCCCATCATTAGCTGTTACCTTTCCTCCCACCGAGACGGTTAGAGCGCCTCAGAGAACAGCCGGAGGTGGGACACGGAGCGGGACACCGGCCGAAACTTCAACCTGTGTCAGTGGGGCTCCATTAACTGTCTTGTCTCCTCTCGATAATGTGGTGACAACAGTTTCTGATCATCCGACTTTATTTTGGTATATTCCCCAGACTCAAGCAAAATCGGCCGAATTTGTAGTGTTTGATCAGCAAAGAACCATCGTTTATCAAACTACGCTAGCCCTCAAGAATACTCCAGGAATTGTGAGGCTGAGCCTGCCCAAAACGGTAAACTTAGAAACTAACAAAAACTACCAATGGAAACTTGTACTCAGATGCAATCCGGAGTCTTGGTGGGATGATGTCATGGTGGGTGGGTTCCTCAAGCGCACTATGTTAACCTCAGAGCAAAAGCGCAATTTAGCTGCGGCTAAACAGCCGTTAGAGCAAGCAGAAGTGTATGCTCAAGCAAAAGTTTGGCAAGAAACCTTAAGCATTTTGGCTCAATTACGCGCTGACCGTCCAAATGACCCCACCATTAGGAATGCCTGGACAGAACTGTTAGATTCAGTTCGCCTAAGTTTTCTAGAGAATGCACCTTTAACGGAGTGCTGTAAAGTCGAGAGAACAGTGCCGAGTAACCCATGAACTACGTTTTGATATTCATATCAGTGGCAGTCAAAGCATCCCATCTCCGGGGGATTGGTGTTGGGGGTGAGTACAAATCTCCTTTATATGCCAGTCACTGATTTAACGTTCAATCAACTCCCGAGCAGAGTTTTATGCGAGAACGATTCAAGCAGCTTCTTTGGAACTGGCGTGGGGTGTGGATTACAGCTCCTACAGTAGCAACATTCGTCATTGTTATACGAATGTTGGGTTTGTTACAGTCTTGGGAGTGGGCGGCTTACGATCAATATTTTCGTTGGCGTCCTCTAGAACCACTCGATGATCGCATTGTGATTGTCGGGATTGATGAAGTGGATATCCGCGCTGTTGGCAAGCCAATATTTCCCGATCAAGTTTATGCTCAATTGCTGAAAAAGCTCAAAGCCATGAATCCGAGGGCGATTGGGCTGGATATTTATCGGGATTTACCAGTAGAACCTGGCCATCAAGAATTAGTGGAAGTCTTTAAATCGACTCCCAATCTAATCGGAATTCAAAAAGTTGTCGGTGATAATAAGCGTGAGGCCGTAGCTCCTCCACCTACCCTCAAAGCATTAGGACAAGTTGGGGCTAATGACTTGATTGTAGATGCTGATAATAAAGTCCGACGCGATTTACTCTACGTCCAAACCCCAGAGGGAGAAACCATTCCCAGCTTAGGTTTGTATCTGGCTTTGCTGTATCTTGAGGCCAAGGGGATTGAGCCTGAGCCAATTGAAGGGACAAATAATTGGCGACTGGGTAAAACTACGTTTTTCCGGTTTCAACCGAATGATGGGGGCTACATTCGAGCGGATAATGGAGGCTACCAACTTTTATTGAATTACCGAGGACCTTCCAAACGCTTTACCACCGTCCCCATGCGGGATATTCTCAATGATAAAGTGCCTAAAGATTGGGGGCGCGATCGCATTATCCTGATTGGAGGCGTCAGCGCTAGCTTCCCTGATTTGTACTTTACTCCCTACAGTAGTGGTTTATTGAGCCTGCCGGAGCGCATGGCTGGGGTAGAAATTCATGCTAATATTGCTAGCCAAATTTTGAGTGCTGCTGTGGAGGGCCGTCCCCTGATCAAGAGTTGGTCGGAACCTGTAGAATGGCTGTGGATCTTGCTGTGGTCGGCTGTGGGTGGCATTCTGAGCTGGCAGGGACGATACGCAGGGGGGGTGAATGTGCTTTCACTGCATCGAACACTGCGTCCTTTGTTTGCGGCTGGTACATTGCTAGGAAGTACCTATATGGCCTTTTTGGCGGGATGGTGGATACCTGTTATCCCACCGATTTTAGCCTTGTCGGGTGCTTCATTGATGATTACAGCTTACATTGCCCGCACGGCGAAAGGGATTCGTAAAACCTTTGGGCGTTATCTCACCGATGAAGTCGTGGCCAATTTACTTGAACATCCTGAAGGGCTAAAACTCGGAGGTGAGAGGCGAAAACTGACGATTCTGACTTCTGATTTAAGAGGATTTACCGCTATTGCCGAACGCTTGCCGCCCGAAATGGTGATTAAAGTCCTGAATATCTATTTAGGGTACATGGCGGATATCATCACTCAGTACCAAGGTACGATTGATGAGTTCATGGGGGATGGAATTTTAGTGCTGTTTGGTGCACCAACCGCTAGAGAAGATGATGCCGTTCGTGCGATCGCCTGTGCCATTGCCATGCAGTTGGCGATGGATGCAGTCAATGAAAAAATGAACCAATTGGGCTTGGCGCACCTAGAAATGGGCATTGGGATCAATACGGGTGAAGTGGTTGTGGGTAATATTGGTTCTGAGAAACGCGCCAAGTATGGTGTAGTGGGTAGCCAAGTTAACCTCACGTATCGCATTGAATCCTATACGGTTGGAGGTCAGGTTTTGATTTCTGAATTTACGTTAAAAGAGGCAGGTGAAATTGTAAACATTGGGCAGCAAAGGGAGGTACACACTAAAGGGGTTAAAAATCCCGTAGCTATTTATGAAGTCAATGGCATTGGTGGAGATTATAATCTGTTTTTAAAGCAAGAAGAAGAAAAGTTCTTTTCCTTACCCGCATCTATCCCTATTCAATACGCTATTCTCGATGGTAAGGATGTGAGTACTGTGATGACTAAAGGGAGTTTAGTCAAGCTTTCTAGCAAAGGAGCCGAGGTTAATTCTCAAGTTTCTATTGCGCCTTTGAGTAATATTAAACTTAATTTGTTGGCTTCCGATAATTTTAATTCCGATAGTGAAGATATCTATGCCAAAGTTATAGGAAAACAAACTGATAAGGGCAATTTTTGCATTCATTTTACTTCTATCCCTCCAGAATTAGAAGTGGTACTGAATAAACTTTATGAATCTTGTGCTAATCAACAATAAAATTATATAGGCTTTGGACAGCTTTATTATGTTTTTATTTAAAGATAAAAGCAATTACTAAATATAAAGTGAATACGGGTTAAATTCATTCAAATTCTTTTACTATTGCTATTTTTAATACCGAATAGTCTAACTATCAGGATTGCTATTTTAGGACTTACGTAAGAACTCCACATATAACATAACAAAGGTACAGGGGGAGAGCGCCCCTACCGATGGTAGCTGAACGGTTAAATTTGCGTAAATCTTGTACTTATACTATTACTATACTGCACTGATGAGTTGGAAAGTGCTATCTGTATATCCGTGTATGGGCTCCTGACTCCTGACTCCTGAATTCTGCTGCGTATTAATTCAATATGAATTTTCTAGATAAATTTAATACAAAAATTTCTAATGTGTTTACCAATCAACTTTTTAAAATTGGGGAAACACCAATATCACTGAGTTCAATTTTGCAACTCATTATCTTATTAACACTAGTTTTTTTAATTGCTCGTGCAGGTAAAAAATTATTAAAACGCAAGCTACTTCGTCAACTGGGAATTGATGAAGGCAATCGAGAAGCGATTGCAACCATTATTAGTTATACCATCGTTATCTTAGGCATTATCGTTGTTCTCCAAACCATTGGCTTTAATTTAGCGTCCTTAGCGGTATTGGCAGGAGGTTTAGGGATAGGAATTGGGTTTGGCTTACAGGATATTACTAAAAACTTTGTCAGTGGTTTAACGATTCTCTTAGAAAGGAAACTCAAAGTAGGAGACTTTGTAGAATTTAACGGCTTAGTTGGCTATGTCAAAGAAATCTCGATTCGTTCCACTCTTATCCGAACCCGCGAAGGAGGAGATGTTGTTGTCCCTAACACTCACTTGGTCGAAAATCGACTTCTAAATTGGACGTATGATAACTTTACCGCTCGAATTCATATTCCCGTCAAAGTATCCTATTCGAGTGACCCTATTTTAGTAACAGAAATGCTTTTAAAATCCGCCTATATGGAGCCTGCAGTTCTCCAAAATCCAGCACCGAAAGTTATTTTTATGGGTTTTGGGGATAATTCTTTAGATTTCGAGCTTCGAGTTTGGGTGAATCGTATTGATTTAGAGCCTGATATTAAAAGCTCATTGAATTTTATTATTGAATATAATTTACGCCAGCAAGGTATCACCATTCCCTTTCCCCAAAGAGCATTGTGGCTGCAAAATCCGGAAGTTTTGAGACAGATATGGTTGAAACCAGATGAGGAACAGCCAAGTTCAGAAATGACTCAACAACCTTTAGCCATTTCGCCGCCTAAACCCTTAGCTCTGCGAGACTTATTGCGGCAGGTTGTGTATTTCAAAAATTTTACAGACTTAGAGTTGCGACAACTGATTGAAATTGGGTATCGTCAACGGCTAAGAGTCTCGGATATCTTATTTCAAGAAGGCGATCCAGGTGATGCCTTTTATATTATTTTGTCTGGCTCGGTTGAAGTTTTTGTTGAGCAATTGAATAAGCATTTAACCCGGCTTCATCCGGGGCAATTTTTGGGAGAGCTATCTCTCATGCTGGGTGTTCCCCGAACAGCAACGGTACGTGCTGTAGAAGAAACAATTTTGTTTGTGATTAACCACAAAGGATTTGAAAATTTGCTACGAGAACATCCCGAGTTAGCCGAAGAAATTATTCAAGAGTTAGGGAAACATCAAGAAGAATTAGTAGAGCGACAACGACAACTGCGAGAGATGGGGTTAATGGATGCGGATGAAGATGATAAAAATCCTGTAGTCTGGGTGCGTAAGCGGTTAAAAAACCTCTTTAGCCTTTAACTTAGTAATAAGTCAAAAATTGGCAGATAGCACCACCTTGGAACCTCTCGAGTGATCAACCTCCTGCCAGCCTCACCCAGCCTCCAGAAACAAGATTAACCGTTTTCAGTCTAGGTGCATTTTACTAACGACAGAGAGAAAAATGAACGATCGCCCCCTAACCCCACCCCAACAACAACAGCTTCTTCAAGAATTAACCTTACTGCGCCGACAAGTAGCTGAACTTAGAAGCGTAAAAGCAGCGTTTGATGCCCAAAATGAGCTATTAAGGAGCTTAGTCTCCATGCTGCAAACCTCGAATGGAACTCTCATGCTGCGGGGGTTGTTACAACAGACATTAAGTATTGCTCGTCGATTGACGCGTGCAGAAGACGGCAGCTTATTTTTATTGGATGAGTCAGGCGTCGTTACCGAAAGTATCCTCGCTCGCGGTGCTACCATCAAAGCGCAAAAGCAAAGACTGATTGGTGAGGTTCTCAATAAAGGTTTAGCCGGTTGGGTAGTTCAACACCGCCAAGCTGGATTGATTACCGATACCTTAAAAGACGAACGCTGGCTAACATTCCACAATCAACCCTACCAAGCTCGGTCTGCATTATGTATCCCGATTCTCAAAGGGAAAGTATTGCTGGGTGTTCTTACCCTCATGCACTCGCAACCCGGACACTTTACTCCCCAATCTGCACGTTTATTGCAGATGACGGCGCAACAAATGGCTGTGATTATTGAAAATGCTGAACTTCACACCAAATTTCAGCAAGTCGATCAAGAATTACAGCAAAAAGATAAAGAGATGTATATCGAGGATGAGGAAACTCTCGGAGACGATGAATTATCTCATCTGGGTATTTTTATTATGTTTGGAGCTGGGAATTTTTTGTATGTTAACCATAAATTTGCTGAGATTTTTGGCTATACATTCGGTGAACTCATCTCTTTAGAATCAGTCCTTAACTTAGTCGCCAACAAAAACCGCGAATTTGTTTCTCGCTCCATCAGCCAGTGTCTTCAAGGCCAAAGTCAGCGTCTCTTGTGCCGATTCCAAGGTCAACGCAAAGAAGGCCGATTGATTGATGTCAAAATTTATGGCACTCGAACTAAACTTTACGGTAAATTTGTGATTATTGGAGCGCTTTGTGAGGCAGAATCTGCGATGGTTAAACGTAATGAGACCAAAGTATAAAGCCTATAATTTTAAATGTTTTCCTTGTGTATTTAATCAACGACTGCAATTGTTACATGAGACGGTGCATGGATTAGTATCTGAACGAGCCATCGTGCGTTTGGTGCAGTTTGTTCAGTACTTTGCCTCTCATTATAGAACTGAGCCTAGCTCTCAGGGTCAGCGTTTGAAGGTTAATCTGTCCTATTATCAAATTGCCCGGAGTGTTGGTATTACCTACGAAGAGTGTGTCCGTTTGTTTAAGAGCATCCCATTAGTGGTGAGCTATAGCCGTGGCGGTAAGATTACAATACTGGATTTTGAGGGGTTAAATGTGATCGCCTCTGGCAGACAATAAGCCACTCAATTAACAAGTTGCATATTGGGATATGACAAAACTAAATTGAAATATAAAAAAAAATAAAATTTTTGAAGAATGAGGGGATTTTTGAGTATTACTCTCAATGTTCCATTTATCCGCATTTTCTTTTTTACGCTAAAGGCACAATGTCTAAGTGCAATCGTTTATCGTTTTGAGAATATTGTGAGCTACTATTATTGAGCGATTCACAAATTCTTCACACTTCATCGCTACTCTAAAAACATAAGCCTTTGGACACTGAAACCCTCTCACCTAAACGGACTGAGAGGGCATTTTTTTTCTAACATGGCTTTTTCTGACACAACTCACTGATTACTTATAGCAGTAGCCAAGGTGACTCTTGACTCTCGCTTTCATACTGAAACCAAGACCCGTCAATATGCATCCCTTAGAGCCTTGGAGACTTGGAGCCTTTTGCCTTTAGCTATCAATGTGAGTTTGACAAGCGCTCTGGAAAATCTTATTCTTAACCCCCTGAAAAAGCTACCATGGATAGACAAAACCTCGGTGGGAACATTTGAAAACACAGCCTAGGGGGCTGCGAGGGAACCTCCACTAAGTCCAGCATCGCGCAATCGTACCGCACCGATATTCCGGCTGAGTACCGCTAATCCTGCCAGATGTGCTTGCAAACCTGCCGTACTTGCACAGCAATCAGTAAAGACGATGGGTTCAATACCCATATCAAACAAATCCATCGCAATTTTCAGCACGCACATATCGGTATCGATGCCGACGATAAAAACCCGTTCTATATCCTGCTGATGCAAGTAGTCAATCAACTTATCGGGCATTCCACACAGTCCCAATTTAGAAAAGACTAAATCGGATTTCACAAAGGGATTGAGTTCACAAACGATATCTGTTTCAGGTTCACGATGGCAGTGATGCCAGTCGAGGAAGCGATCATAAGGACTATTGGATGTGTTGATAAACTGAGTAAATAGTAACGGTGAATAGCGATCGCTCTCAATTAAACGGAGGACTCGCTGGGGAATATGATGAGTAAAAGGATTAATAAATCCAGCTTGTACGTCAACAATGAGTAAGGGTTCTGGCATACCAATCATCCATTGGATGAGCCGTATCATGATCTGTCGATTGACACTTTATTCGTCGTCATAACAAATTCGTGTCGCTTTGAATAATGCAGCTAGATGCTTTGCACTAACCAGATTATAGCCATTTGGCTTCCATGATCTGTTTCTCAAGTTAAGCTTGTATGCCAGTTGTCAAGGGAATTTGAGAAGAGGCTTGCAAAAAACTATTCAGTGCCTCGATTTTGTTTCTAAAGGTGCGATATAGGGAGCTAAATTTTCGGCGGCAATTCCCTCACCCAGCGCCCTATCGGTACACACATCGGTGTTCCCGCCACTGGGTCAGGCACAATCCGACACTCTAAGCCAAACACTTCACGCACCATCCCCTCCGTGACAACTTGGATTGGCTCCCCTTGTGCGTAAACTTGCCCCTGCCGCACGGCAACCAGATGATCGGCATAGCGACACGCCTGATTCAGGTCGTGCAGTACCATGACAATCGTCCGCCCTTCGCTCTGGTTCAACTCATACAGTAAATCTAATACCTCGACTTGATGCGCCAAATCTAAGAATGTTGTCGGTTCATCCAATAGCAGAATTTCTGTATCCTGAGCTAATGCCATAGCAATCCAAGCTCGCTGCCGTTGTCCGCCAGAAAGCGTATCCAGTGCTCGGTCTGCCAGTTGGGTTATACCCGTAATTAAAAGCGCCTTCTCCACCAGAATCTCATCGTCCTTTGACCACTGCTGCAACCAGTTTTGGTAAGGGTAACGACCCTGAGCGACCAAATCTCGCACTGTCAACCCCTCCGGTGCTACTGGACCTTGGGGGAGAATTCCCAGTCGCTTCGCCACAGCTTTCGTCGATCGCTTAAAAATGTCAGTACCATCCAGATATACCGTACCCGCACGAGGTTTGAGCAACCTCGCCAGTCCCCGCAATAGGGTTGATTTACCGCAGCCGTTTGGTCCCACCAACGCCGTAATCTTCCTGACGGGAATTGCCAGGTCGAGGTCTGTGATGATAGGTGTTCCATCATACGCTAGAGAAAGTCGGCGGGTTGACAATAAGCTCATTTTATGCATAGATAAGGTCATCGCTTGCGGTTCCGAACTAGCAGGTAGAGAAAATAGGGAGCACCAACGGCGGCGGTAATCGCACCACAGGGCAACTCAATGGGGGCAAAAAGTACCCGTCCCAACCAATCAGCTAACACGACAATCAGCCCACCCATCATGGCTGCCGTTGGCATTAACCCTTCGTGGTTGGGTCCCACCAACTGACGCCCCAAGTGCGGTGCCATCAATCCCACAAAGCCAATCGTGCCCGCCACAGCCACAGACGCACCTGCCATTGCCGCACTGATCAGCAATAGCAAACCCCGTTGCCATTCAACCCGCGCTCCTAGTCCTCTGGCAAGATCATCTCCCAGAGAGAGGGTATTCAGTTGCATCGAAAGCGCCAACGAGAGCGGCAGGAACACAGCCAACCAAGGGAATAATACCTGAATATGCTCCCAACCCCGTCCGTAAACACTTCCCGCTAGCCAAACCAATGCCTGACTGACACTATTAATTTCCCCAAACGTGACCATTAAATTGGTTAAAGCCCCCAGGACAGCCGCTATCCCAACGCCGACGAGAATTAACCGGATGGGAGAACTGCCATTATCCCAAGCCAGAAGGTAGATAAAGGTAGCAACCACCAACGCTCCAGCAAAGGCAGATAAAGGCAGGGCAAACAGGGATACATCTGGAAATAAAACGATTAAACTGACAGCCGCCAGACTCGCGCCAGCATTCACCCCAATGATGCCAGGATCGGCTAAGGGATTGCGCGTCAGACCTTGCAGAATCGTTCCAGAGATCGCTAATCCCGCGCCCACCCCAAAGGCAACCAACGTTCTGGGCAACCGCAGTACATTTACAATAAAGGCATAGTCGGGGTTAGCCGTTGGCAACCCCACAATCGTTTTTAAAACATCCAACGGTGGAACGGGATATTCCCCTTGTCCCACACTGATAATCATCGCCGCAAGCGTGAGCAAACTTAAAACCAGCAGCACGGTTGGCACGCGTCGTTCTAAACGGAACGAGATAGGCAACAGTTGAGGACGAATAACCAGCCAGCTTTTTCTCATCGTTTCACCTTGAACCGCGCCAGATAGATGAAGAACGGAGCACCCACAAGGGCAGTCATGACGCCTACGGGCAGTTCTTGAGGACTAATCAACACCCTAGCAGTGATATCGGCGACCAGGAGTAAGATAGCACCAAAAACGGCAGAATAAGGCAGAATCCAACGATAATCAACACCAACTAAGAAGCGAACGATATGGGGAACAACTAGACCAATAAACCCAATGGGACCAGCCGCCGCAACAGCGCTCCCTGCTAGCAAAACTACACTCACGGCGGCAGTTATTTTTACCCATGCGGTTCGTTGCCCTAAGCTGGTGGCAACATCGTCACCGAGGGTTAGGGTGGTAATTTGTTTGCCTAAGGCAAATGCGATCGCTAATCCTATCCCAATGTAAGGCATCACTTGCACGAGCAACGTGAAATCCCGACCGGCAACCGATCCAGCGAGCCAAAACCGGATTTCCTCAAGGGTTTGTTGGCTAAGGATGAGGATGGCAGTTGTGAGCGAGGACAGTAAGGCAGTCAATGCCGCCCCCGCAATCGTCAGGTTGAGTGGAGTCAGTCCCCCTCGACCCAGAGAACCCAGTAAGTAGACCCCTATTGCTGTAACCCCCGCCCCGACAAAGGCACACCAGGCATAGACACTCAGGGAAGATGAGCCGAAGAGGAAAACGGCGATAACGACTGCCATTGCCGCACCCGCATTAATTCCCAAAATGCCAGGAGACGCTAAAGGGTTGCGAGTTAATCCCTGCATCAGCGCACCCGCTACAGCAAGGGCAGCACCCACTAGCATGGCAATCAGCGATCGCGGCAAGCGAATTGTACGGATAATTAGGTGGTCGGTAGAGTTATCAAAGTTGGTTAAAGCTGCATAAACGGTATCGAAGGAAATATCTGCGGCACCATAGGTAACGCTTGCCACCAAGCATATCAGCAGAATGAACAGACTCACTGACAAACCAACTGGGAGTAAGAGGCGCGATCGCCCCCTACTTGTTCCTCTTGCCGTAGCACTCTCGCTTGCCAATCGCTTCTTCCTTCAATCTATTTGTAAATAGAAAGGTTTTAGGTTTTAGCAAGATAAATAAATTCCCACCTATCACCTACCACCTATTTCTTATTCCCTCTTTTGAAAATAAAACTAATTTTGGATTTCCCCGTTTTCCCATTTTCCCTCCACACGAGTTCCGTCAGCAAAAATATAGATACCTTGCCCCTGCCTCTGTCCGTTGCGGAATTCTCCTTCAAAGCTATCCCCACTGGCATACTTGCAAACCGCTTTGCCGTTTAACTGACCCTCACTGAACTGTCCTTCGCAGCGATCGCCATTCGCAAAGGTATAAACGCCAGTGCCGTTGAACTTACCGTTACTAAACTGTCCTTCGTAACGATTCCCGTTGGCTTCAGTGAAGACGCCTTTGCCGTTAAATTGACCATTGCTGAATTGGCCTTCGTAGCGGTTGCCATCCGCGAAGACGTACACGCCTTGTCCCTCTGGCTTACCGTTACTAAATTCTCCTTCGTAGCGATTGCCATTGGGATATTCTCGGACTCCTTTGCCATTAAACTGACCATTGCTAAAGGTTCCTTCGTAGCGCCCCCCCTCGGTAAAAGTGTAGACTCCTTGACCGTTCGCCTTACCATTGCTCAGTTCACCTTTATAGCGATCGCCATTCGCGTATTCGCACACTCCCGTACCATTGAGGCTACCGTCTGTAACTTCGCCTTCGCAGCGATCGCCATTGGCTAAAATAAAGGCTCCCGTACCGCTGGGATTGCCATCTGTAAACTGTCCCTCATAGCGACCTCCATCAGCAGAAATATAGGCTCCCGTCCCGTTAGGCTGACCGTCCTTAAATTCCCCTTCGTAGCGATCCTTGTTTTCGTACACCCGGACACCTTTGCCATTGGGTTGGTCATTGCTAAACTCCCCTTCATAACGACCGCCATCAGCAAAGGTGTAGGTGCCTTGACCTTGCTTCTTTCCGTCTACAAAGTTTCCTTCATAGCGATCGCCATTAGCGTATTCACAGACGACTTTACCGCTAAGGCTACCGTTGCTAATTTCCCCTTCGCAGCGACCCCCATCGGGTAATGTGACGACGCTTGCTACTGCGATCGAGGGATTCATAACATGGCTGGCAATATTTACGCTTGATGCAATGAGTAACGTTATTCCGAAGCGCCCGATTGTACGAAGCATTAGACAAATACCTCCTTATATTGAAATAAATTGGGCTAATTGTTGAGTTATTTTCAAAGATTGCATCTGGCATTGAGTTAAATTCTTACTCTGTAGGTTCAGGAGAGGGTACTTCTTCCACCTGTTCCTGAAGCTCCCGTTCGAGTTGTTCCTGGCGTTCTTGTTCTTGACGTTCACGTTCGAGTTGTTCTTGACGCTCTTGTTCTTGACGCTCACGCTCGAGTTGCTCTTGGCGTTCTTGTTCTTGACGCTCTTGTTCTTGACGTTCGCGTTCGAGTTGCTCTTGGCGTTCCCGTTCGAGCTGTTCGGCACGTTGACGGGCGTCCCGTTCAAAGTCAGTTCCCTCCTGGGCAAAACTAATTCCCATTCGTACTCGACGGCGGTTGCCTTGTGCTGGACAACTCACATTTGTTACAGTTTCGAGGGCAGCTTGATTAATGGCAGGATAGGGACTGGATTCCACGAGCTTCGACCCAATTACCTTGCCGCTTCCATCGACGATTAATTCGACAACAGGTCTCGCTTCGATGCCTTGATTGGCTAGTGAGGATGGAAATTTCGGCTTGCTTGTAGCCACGCAACCTGCTGCTGAGGAAACAGGGAGTGACTCAGAGTTGCCTGAAGGTCGCGTGGGAGCTGAGGAATTGCTCGCTACTGCTCCTGGCGATCCAGGGTTAGCAATTGAGTCGCCATCACTTGATGAACCTCGTTGGGCAGAACTCTCACCGCCCAAGCTCCCTCTAAATGGTTGGGAAGAGGAGGAACCCTGAAGCGGTTGGGAACTACCACTTGGTCGCGTCGGGGCTGAGGAATTGGTCGCCACTGCTCCTGGCGATCCAGGGTTAGCAATTGAGTCGCCATCACTTGATGAACCTCGTTGGGCAGAACTCTCACCGCCCAAGCTCCCTCTAAATGGTTGGGAAGAGGAGGAACCCTGAAGCGGTTGGGAACTACCCGTTGGTCGCGTCGGGGCTGAGGAATTGTTCGCTACTGCTCCTGGTGATCCAGGGTTAGCAATATCACTTGCAGAATCTGTCGATGGGGAAAAGCTCTCGCTCAAGCGTTCTCCAAGTTGCCTCGTGTCTGAGTCAGTCTGAAGCGGTTGAGAATTGCTGTCTGAGCGTGGAGGTGGTGAATTAATTGCGACTGGTTCAGGTGGCGATATGGGAGCGGGTTCTGAAGGTTCACGAACTGGTTCTGAGGGAGGTGTAACAACGGGTCTGTTTTCCCTTGTTGATTCGGTTCGTGGCTCTACTGAGGTGGGCGCTGGTGGCGTTACGGGTTCTTGGGACACTGCTGGTGTCGTGGGTGCAGGTTGTACTGCTGCTGTTTGAGGTGTTGCTGGTGCAGCAGGTGCAGGTTGCTGGACGGGTTTTTGAGGCAAAGATTCAGCCTGTTGCTGCGGTTGAATTGGCTCCGGTATCGGTGTTTTTAGCGGTTGCGGAGGAGTTGGGGTTTCAACTGCCTTTGGCTTTGGCTTTGGAGTTTCTACTAGTGGTTGTTCTTCTGGCTCAGGAACTTCGGGTTCCTCCACAATCATTATTTCAATGGGGTCTTCTGCAAATTCCGGTCTTGTTTCCCAAGCCCAGCTTATGCCCAAGGCTAGCACTACATGCAGTACTACACTCCCGGTGAAGCTATAGACGAGAAACTTTTTGAGAGCCTCTTGTTCCTTTTCGCGCTGCTCTATACAGAAGCTCGATATGCTCATACGCTACGCACCTTTCCTGATTACCTCAAGCGCTTATCGTCTCAACCGCTCCAAATTATTGCATATAATTTGCATTAAAGGTGAAACTATAAATGAATTTGGCAAGTAGGCTATGGTATCATTGTCACAAATATATATAAAATAAGCTTGAAACTTATTTTCAACAATTTTAAGAATTTATAACCATTCACTACCGATGTCAACAAGTGGAAGATTTTCAGTGTTCGTAGAAGTTTTCCCTCCACAAAAGTTACAAAAGCCCTATCATGCGTGGTTTTGTCTGGGTGGACACTCGCAAAAACGACTTGTCTACGCTCTTACCACGAAAAATATTTCGCTCAATTACTTGACAAAGAAACCCATTTAGCAATACATCTATTGAAAATAATTATCAGCTTGTTCTTTGACGGTACGCCGATCAACTGGCTGAGCTTTTTGACTAAAAATTGCAAGAGAGGCTATGCCCATTATTTCATTTTTCAAGGCAGGCGGAATCGTCGCTTGGCCCCTACTCGTATTTTCCCTAGCGGCAGTCGCCCTGATTGCAGAGCGATTATTTTTTTGGTTTCGGGTTACTCGTCGGCAACGTCGAGTTGTTCGAGACGTTTTGAAGCTTTACCGACAAAACCCAGACGCAGCGATTCACCATCTACAGCAGAATGCTGATTTGCCCATTGCCAAGATTTTTCTCGAAGCGTTAGAACTTGATAACCCCAACCCAGAAGAATTCCGTCTGGCCTTAGAGAGTGCAGCCCAAGCAGAACTGCCAACGTTGAAGCGATTTAATACCGTGTTTGATACGATTGTCGGTATTTCTCCTCTGCTCGGTCTTTTGGGAACGATTTTGGGCTTGATGACCGCGTTTTCTGCCCTGAAAATTGGTGATGTTGGGGGTAGCCGCACGACTGGAGTCACGGGTGGGATTTCCGAAGCTTTGGTTTCGACAGTCATGGGATTGGTTGTCGCAATTTTTACCCTCTTTTTCGCCAATATGTTCCGAGGCTTTTATCAGCGACAACTAGCGTTGATTCAGGAGTATGGCGGTCAGTTAGAACTGCTTTACCGTCGTCAATACGAGCAAGGGAGAGATGTTTATGCGGCTTCCCGATGAGTTAGAGAAGTCAGGGGAAATCAACATCGTGCCGATGATCGATGTGATTTTCTCGATTTTGGCATTTTTCATTATTTCGACGCTGTATTTAACCCGTTCAGAAGGGTTATCGGTGAACTTGCCGAACGCTACAACTGCCCAAAATCAGCCCAGTACTAAAATTACGGTGACGATTAAGCCGGATGGAGAAATTGCACTCAATCGCAAGACAATTGAGTTAGAGGCGCTGGAAGAAGCTGTTCGCGCTTTGGTTGTGCCAAATAGTGAATCTCTTGTTATTGTCAATGCTGATGAAAAAGTCGATCATGGTCAAGTGGTGAGCGTGATGGATCGGTTGCGTCAGGTTGAGGGAACCAAATTAGCGATCGCCGCTCAAAGACAATAGTGTTTTCCTAAAGATCTATCTATGTAGGAGTTTGGGGTGAACGGATAACCATTGTTTCAAAGGTGGCAACGTGGCTTGTCTTTGCTTCAGTGTATCGTGGGATAAGCGATCGCATTGGCTACTCAGCTAGGTAGCCGCCGCATCCCTATCCGTTATGCTGTCTTCAACTTTTCGTAATAGAGGGAAGGCATACCCACCCATAATGAGAATTTTTATTATTTGGCAATTCAGAAAACTACTCTAGTTGCCAAGACTTTCAGGGTATGGAGCAGGCATGACAACAACCATCTCAGCGGCAGACTGGCACAACCTCTGGGAACAGAGTTGGCAAAATACCCGTCGTTCAGCTTCTTCAGACAACTCCGATATCATTGTAGAGTGCCCTCAACAACTTGCCAAAGGCTACAAGCGGCATATTGAACTACGAAACGGGATTACTTTAACGCTTCACAACTACGAATTTTTCCAAGACATTGAGATCGACAGAGGGCAACCTTTTAAAGAAGATTGTTTGGAATTTGTCTTCAACATCACATCACACTATCAGCGTCGCGATGGTTGCGATGTGGTGGCTGGACAAAGCTACTTAGCTGGAATGCCACTACCAGGCGGAACTCACATCGATTGGGCAGGGCGAAGACTTGCTGTTGATATTCATATTAAGCCCTACCTATTTGAGTCTTTGTGTGAAGGACAGACAGAAGCCATTTCCCCGGAGTTAAAGCGGATGATTAATGGGGATGAGTCGCTGCCCTTTCTTCCTTGTTCAACAACACCTGAGATAGATTTTGCCCTACAAAATATCATGAATTGCCCCTATCAAGAGCCAATTCGACAGATGTATCTCGAAGGAAAGACCTTAGAGATTGTGGCATTGCAGCTAGAACTTATCCTTGCCGATCGCAAAAAGCTCAATAGAGAGATCAAACTAAAACGTGATGATATTGACCGAATCCACCAGGCTAAAGAGATTTTAACCCAGCACTTAGATAATCCACCGTCTTTAATGGGGTTAGCGCAACAGGTTGGCTTGAATGAGCGCAAACTCAAAGAGGGATTTCGTCAAATCTTCAATACCACGGCGTTTGGCTACCTGCACGAGTATCGCATGGAACGGGCACGACAACTCCTCAGACAAAAAACGACAGTTGCTGGTGTCGCGGCGGCTGTTGGCTACGCCAGTCCGACTGCGTTTAATGCCGCTTTTCAACGCAAATTTGGGATAAATCCTAAAAGGTATCAGTTGACAAGCAATTGAGTTGAGAGACGCTTTACCTCACTCCCCGCACCTCTTGCTCAAAAAAGTCCGTTTCCAAGAGAAAAAAAGTTCGCCTCGAAGAGAAAGCGATCGCCTAGATTGCGTATTATCCAATCCTGACTATTTGAGAAACTTTCTTGAGAAGTAACCCAGCAGGGTACAGCCGATTGGCAATGCCCTGTTGATGATTTGGTGTGAGGAGATATGTGGAAACAACAGCAACTACCAATTTTAATTGCCAGCGTACTCAGTGCGATCGCGGTGAGCCCTGTTCGGGCAGATGACCTACTGACGGAAACCTCGCAGGCGGTGCCGCTCAATGAAATTCCCCGCTTGAGCGAGATCGAAACTCCTCTCACCAGTGCCGCGTGGCTGACTCAAGGACACTCGCCAATTTCCCAATCCTTAGTTGTCCAAGTAACGGGTGTACAGGTTAACCCAACGCAGATGGGGTTGGAAGTCATTTTAGAAACCTCAGAGGGAGTCGCACTGCAAGCGGAAACTAGGAGTGAAGACAATACCTTAATTGCCGATATCCCTAATGCCGTGCTGGTACTTCCTGAGGGTAAGGAGTTTCGTCAAGACAATCCGGTTGAAGGCATTACCTCAGTTACAGTAACACAGCCAGATACCAACAGTATTCGGGTGACGGTGACGGGTACACAAGCAGTACCGACAGCCGAAGTCATTGAGAGTAGACAAGGATTAGTGCTCAGTCTGACAACTTCCCCGGATACGGCTGAGATGCCACCGGGCTCAAGGCCAGAAACGCCAACCGATGCCACAGAAGAAATTGAAATTGTGGTAACGGCTGAACAAGAAACCGGATATCGTGTCCCTAGAGCGACTACAGGAACAAGGACAGACACCCCAATCCGCGACGTTCCCCAATCGATTCAAGTCATCCCCCAAGAGGTGATTGAAGACCGTCAAGTCATTCGTCTGAACGAATTAGCCGATAACGTTAGCGGTGTACAACAGTCTGTCGGTTATGGCGGACTATCTTCCAATCAAACCTTTATTCGCGGTTTTTCCTCCGGAGAAAGCTTACGCAATGGCTTTCGGGATTTTGGTTTTTTGTCTGCTCGTGATGTTAGTAACATTGAGCGAGTGGAGTTTCTCAGAGGTCCAGCATCAGTTCTTTATGGCAGCCTTGAGCCGGGTGGAATTGTCAATACCGTAACCAAACAGCCACTCCCAAATCCTTTCTACGAAGTGAGTATGACGGTTGGTAATTACGATTTTTACCGCCCAACCATCGACCTGACGGGACCGCTAACAGAAAACAGAGCTTTGCTTTATCGCCTCAACGTTGCCTACGAAAATGCTGGAAGTTACCGAGATTTTAATGAGAACGAAAGCATCTTTGTTGCTCCTGTATTGACTTGGAACATTGGGCCACGTACTACTGTTACTGCTGAGTTTGAGTATCAAAACTATAACTACGTCTTTGATCGCGGTTTTCGACCAGAACGGGAATTTCTGGAACTTCCTCGGAGTCGATTTTTAGGAGAACCGGATTTTAACGATGCTGAAGTTAACTCCTTGTTTGGTAGCTATCGCTTTCAACATGAGTTTAGTGACAACTGGAAATTCCGCCAAGGGTTCAGCGCTATTATCGTCAAAAATGATGTTCGAGAAGTCAACCTGCGACCTCTAGAAGACGATCGCCGCACGTTGCCCCGTCGTGCTTCACAATCCGATGAATCCCAGGAAAACTATACATTGCAAAACGAATTTGTGGGTAAATTTCAGACAGGCTCTATCGGTCATCAAGTTCTGTTCGGAGTAGAACTGAGCCGCTATAAATTCACCTATGATTTTTTCAGAGCGCCTTTGGCTTCAATTGATATCTTCGATCCGGTGTATGGAGCACAACCCGGAGACTTCGAGCCAAACTTTGCTCAAGAATATGGCTCAAATACCATTGCCTTTTACGTGCAAGATTTGATTGAGGTGTTGCCTCAGTTAAAAATTCTAGTAGGTGGTCGTTTGGACTGGAGTGATATCTTCTACAAAGATCGTTTCACCGATGAATCAATCAATGATGTTTCAGAGTTTGCCTTCTCGCCGCGAGCGGGTATTGTGTATCAACCAACTGATTCCACTTCCCTTTATTTCAGTTGGGCGAAGTCATTTAATCCCCAATTTTTCGGTCGGAGTCGCACAGACGAGGCGTTTGTACCCGAACGGGGCGAACAATTGGAGATTGGGGTGAAGCAAGAGTTTTTGGATGGCAAACTGGCAGCAAACTTGGCACTTTACGAAATTACCAAACAAAACGTTCTCACGACTGATCCAATCGATCCTGACTTCAGCATTCAGGCGGGAGAACAAACAAGTCGAGGGATTGAATTGGAAATCGCGGGTGAAATCTTACCGGGATGGAATATTATCGCCACCTACGCTCACACCGATGCGTTTGTCAGTGAGGATAACACGCTTCCAGAAGGCGATCAGTTGGTTGGCATCCCGCGCAATAGTGCAAGTCTCTGGACAACCTATGAAATTCAAAGGGGTGGCTTGCAGGGGTTAGGGTTTGGTTTCGGCGTCTACTTCGTCGGCGATAGAGAAGCCCAACTGCCTAATACAGCTCTAGAAATTCCTTCTTATGTAAGGACAGATGCTCGTATTTCTTATCGACGAAACAACTGGAAAGCTGCTGTTAACTTCAAGAATCTTTTCAACACTGAGTATTACGAAACGCAAGGATTCTTTCTCACTCCCCAAGCTCCTTTCACGGTGTTGGGAACGATTGCTGTGGAGTTTTAACTATTAACAAAGCCAATGGCTCTAAACATCAAGTCAATACGAAAACTTCGTTGGGGCATTAAGCAATCTCTGCTGCTGGGACTCACTGTTTTTCTCCTAACTGCCTGTAGCAGTTTCTTATCTCAAACTCCTCCCCCATCACCACCAACCGCCTCTGATTGCCGAGTCATCCAACACGCGAGAGGGGAAACCTGCGTTCCCCTTAATCCCCAACGAGTCGTTGTTTTGGCTAGAGCTATGCTTGCCAATGCGCTCGCCCTCGGCGTCCAACCTGTAGGAAGCACCTCTATATATATTTCCTCTGGTACTAAGTTTCCTCCATACCTAGAAGACAAGGTTGATGAAAAACTTGAGCTGATTGGCACCGAGGAGCAACCAAACCTAGAGAAAATTGCCCTACTCAAACCCGACCTCATCCTTGGATTTACCTATAATGCGACCGATGATCAGCTTTCGCAAATTGCCCCGACGGTGCTGATTGACTGGAATATGGCAGGGAACTGGAAGGAGCATCTGGAATTTGTCGCACAGACGCTCGGTAAAACCGCAGAAGCGAAACAGCTCCTAGAGGATTATAACCGTCGGATCGAACAGTTCAAAACAGCCATAGGCGATCGACTTGCTCAATTTCAGGTATCTCTCGTCAACGGTGGGGGTAATGCCGCATTCCTCCGCAGCGACGTGAAAGACTCCTTTGCTGGCGCAATCCTGAACGACGTCGGACTTCAGCGTCCTCCAGCACAAAACATTAAGGGGTTAGACATTGAGATTAGCTTAGAAACCATTCCCCAGTTAGATGGTGATGCCATCTTCATTATGATGGTGTCCGATGACAAAGGCAGTCAGGTTTGGAACAGGCTGCAAGCCAACCCCCTGTGGTCACAGCTTGAGGCAGTCAAGCAAGACCGAGTATACCTAGTAGACTACAGCACTTGGCGAGGAGTCAACATTTTAGCCGCTTATGGAGTCATTGACGATTTGTTCAAGTACTTAGTTAAAAAATAGTGCTGAGTGCTGAGTGAGGAAAATTGTGAGCTTTTTTTCATAGGGAGACTTACACCAAAACCTCTTTTATCCCTCTGCGTTAACCTCTGCGTACCTCTGCGTTAAAAAAAAAGGTGCAAACTCCCCATTCCCCATTCCCCATTCCCCACTCCCCAATAAAACCATGTTGCAACTCAGCACCTTAGAAAAAATACTCGCACCTGCTCAACCTCTGTTGGAAGAATCGGCTCAATGGATAACTTTGTCTCCACCACCAGACAACGCCAAGATTGTCACGGCGACAGAATACCTCCAACCCGAAACACTGCTAGCCAACATCGCAGAAATTGCCGCCTCTCGGAAAACTGACGATCTGCGTGTCGCAGCCTCCTTGTGGAATAAATGGTACAACAATGCACTACTCCCGCCTTTTCTAGGGTATATAACCCTGATTGGTGTCGGGCTAGATGCAACCTTAGAAAACGTAAGCATAATTCTTTGCAATGGTCAACCCTCTTCGCTACTGCTCCACAGCTTTGAGAACACTGCAATCTACGCTCCCCGGTTTCCTACTCCTATCCCGGAAGACTACACAGGCAAATTAGTGAGTAGCGTGGAGGAACTGCATCAAGCGGTATTCACAGGTTTATTTCACAACCACTTAGCCGTAGTCATTGAGCGGGTGAACTCCCTTACAAAGCTATCCAAAAATGTGATGTGGGGTAATACAGCTAATGTATGCGCTGGTTTGTATGACTGGTTTGCCCAATGTCCTAACACAGAAGCGCAAAGAACAAGCGATCGCATCGCTCTGCTGGAGAACAAATCAAGCTTTGTGATGCCCCACCGAAATCCTCTCTACAAGCTGATGCGCTCTGAGAAATTGGCTCAACCTGATTTACCTGCCGAAGTAACCGTTCGAGGAACCTGCTGCCTAATATTCCGAATGCCTCCGAACTTCCGTTCATGTGGAAGTTGTCCTCTGCTTAAAACAGAAGAGCGGGTTGTGCGGATTAGAGAAAAAATAGCTAAGGCTCATTAGGCTTCTTTTATTGGGGAATAGGGAATTCTATAAAGCCTCAACTCAATATTTTTATGTATCCAAAATCACTATTGCATAAACCAATGGCATGAACTCAGAGCATCGACCCAACAGCCTACGCACATTTACCATCATCTGGATTGGGCAAGTTGCCTCCATCCTTGGTTCCCGGATGACAAACTTTGCCGTCATCATTTGGGCTTGGCAACTGACTGGTGAGGCAACACCCCTGTCCTTACTCGCCTTTTTTACCGAAATCCCCATCCTCATCGCTGCCGCCTTCGCTGGAGTCATTATTGACCACTGGAATCGCAAGCTGATGATGATGGTAGGAGATGTCATGGCAGGAGTCTCCACAATTATCATTCTTTTGCTGTTTTTGACCGATAATCTGGCAATTTGGCATCTTTATCTGACTGGTGCTGTCAATGGGTTATTTGGCTACCTCCAGGAGCTCGCCTTCTCGGCATCCCAAGCCTTAATTGTTCCTAAACAGCATTACGTCAGAGTTGGTGCTATGGGTTCAATGAAGACCTTTGGCTCTGGTGTCCTCGCCCCAGCACTGGCAGGCGTATTCTACTACATCATTGGTCTTTCCGGCATTTTGGTCATTGACCTCGTTACCTTCCTCATTGCCATCGGCACGTTAACTCTCGTGCAGATTCCCCAACCCCAACCCAGTGAAGTGAGTCAAGCCAGCACTGGCAGACGCTGGCAGCAATTGACCTTGGGTTTCCGTTACCTGTTTGAGCGTCCTAGCCTCGTTGCTCTCCAACTCTTTGCCCTAAGTTATATTTTCTTTGATACAGCATCTGCCGTGGTTGCGCCCATGATTTTAGCTGGTAGTGGCAATAATACGGCGGTACTGGGTAGCGTTCAAGGAGCCGTTGGTCTTGGTGGTTTAGTGGGGGCGATTCTACTGAGTCTTTGGGGAGGCCCCAAGCGTCGCATCCAAGGACTGTTAATCGGTAGAGCGTTGGTTTTTGGCGGCGAAATGCTCCTAGGTTTAGGGCGTGTGCCCTCTATTTGGATCGGAGCCAATTTTGGTGCGGGTTTGTTTAAGCCTCTAGCGAATAGCTGTGAAAGTGCCATCTGGCTGTCCAAAGTGGAACCGAATGTGCAGGGGCGAGTGTTTGCTGCTGGTTCGTTTCTGGAAGGAATCACCGCACCACTGGGATTATTGATTGCAGGGCCTCTAGCCGACTACGTTTTTGAGCCTGCAATGATGCCGGGAGGCAGTCTCGCTCCAATTTTGGGAGGCGTGTTTGGCACAGGTGAGGGTAGCGGGATGGCGCTTCAATTCACCCTCTTCTCGTTTATTGTTGTTCTCATTTGTCTGGGTAGTTATGCTTTTCCAGTGTTGCGGGATATTGAAGATATTTTGCCCGACCATGATGTCGAGGCGAAGTAGGCATAATTGCTTTATCTAAATGCAATACTCCGGGCAGTTTTTTCTTCAGAGGAGATTGCAGCATTGCTCCTACTTAAACAGAAGTGGAAGGGTTTTCATGCCGTTTTTTGAGAACAATAATAAATAAACTAAATTATTATTCGACATGTACAGTGGAGGTTAGCGGACTCGAACCGCTGACATCCTGCTTGCAAAGCAGGCGCTCTACCAACTGAGCTAAACCCCCAAAATTTATGTGGCTGTTTGAGCCACTCGTCTCATAATAGCTTATCCTGCTCCATTATAGAAGGGGTAAAGCAAGAAATTTTTTAGAGTTCAGGTGAGTGGGGAAATGACCCAGGTTGTTGCAACATTCTATAAATTTGTGTGGTTGCCGGACTTTACGGAAAAACAAGCACCGTTGCTGTCTCACTGCCAAGCGGCAGGCATCAAAGGGACGATTTTGCTAGCCGCAGAAGGAATTAACGGTACAATTGCAGGTTCTCGGCAGGCTGTTGACTCGGTTTTATCCTTTTTACGCTCCGATCCTCGTTTAGTTGACTTGGAACATAAAGAATCCTATGCCGATTCTCAACCGTTTGAGCGGATGAAGGTACGGTTAAAGAAGGAAATCGTCACAATAGGGTTGCCAGACATCAATCCGAATGAGCATGTCGGCACCTATGTGAGTCCCAAGGACTGGAATGCCCTAATTTCTGACCCCGAAGTAACGATTATCGATACCCGAAACGATTACGAGGTGAGTATTGGCACTTTTAAGGGCGCACAAAATCCCCAAACTAACTCATTTCGCCAATTTCCAGACTATGTTTGCAATCACCTCGACCCCACCCAGCATAAAAAGGTGGCGATGTTCTGTACCGGTGGCATTCGCTGTGAAAAAGCCTCATCATTTTTAAAGACTCAAGGGTTTCAGGAGGTGTATCACCTCAAAGGCGGCATTCTCAAATATTTAGAGGAAGTACCTGAAGAAGAAAGTCTTTGGGAAGGAGAGTGTTTTGTTTTTGACCAACGGGTGGCAGTGCGTGAGGGTTTGGAACCCGGCACTCATGAAATGTGTCTGAGTTGCGGACATCCCATTACTGAAAACGATAAAACCTCAGCGCAATATCAAGCAGGAATTTCTTGTCCTTATTGTTTTGAGAATCTAACTGAAGAGAAACGCAGGCGACAGGAAGCAAGACTCCAACAAATGAAGCGCAATATTAATTCTACTAAACATTAGATCTAATCTAAAGATAGGGAGTCAGGGGTCAGAAGTCAGAAGATAGAAGGAAAGACTTTCATCCTTTTTGGTTGTGAGCGCAACTTATGGATAACTCTTGCAAAAATAGTGTGGGAAGGGCTTTTCGGTTTGTCCCACAAAAATCATTTTCTCTTGTAGGGTAGGCGTCCTGCCTGCCTCGCCTACCCAAGAATTTTATCAACAGGACTGTGAGCAAGAGGTCTAATAGTGTAGCGTTGCAGTTATTATTAATTGAGTTCTAAGCACTGACAACATTCCCACTGTTTAAAGCAGGCGCATTCTTCTTCTTAGCCTCGTAGTATTGGCAAGCCACATGTCCTAATGAATAAAGTATAGCGGCGTTAGAAGAGGCTCCGACTACAGTACCGATTAAAGGCAGAAGTTCGACAAAACTGAGTCCACCTTTAACCACTCCAGAACTCCCCACAGATAACCCAAAAATGGCTAGGACTTCGCCTCGGCGGGCTGGGTCTTGTAATGAGAATCCGTAAGCGGCGGCAATACGATATACCATCTCTGCTTGCAGTGCGGTGAGGGCAGCCACCTCAACGCCTAATAAAGTGAGGGCTAAAGGAGGTACTAGGTTGGCAATGACTCCAATCCCTCCAGCTTTTAAGGCAGTATCCGTAATAATTCGGTCAGCCAGTTGTTGGGATGTTTCTGTAGGATGTTCTTGTCGCAGCTTTTCGACTTCAGCCTGTGCCTTACTGATATCCACCTGGCCGAGTGCAGCCATCAGCACGTTAATTCCGGGAACTTTAGCGGCGTATTTGGTCAGAGGATTTTCTGCAATGGGTGTAACAATTTTACCAACTGTTTCTGTGCCCTGCTCCAAGAAGCGTTGAGCTGTAGGGACAATCGCTTTGCCTATGGCAACGGTATTGCCAGAAATTTCATCCGCCGCTACTTGGGCTGCCGCAGTCGCTAGTTTAGCTGCAGAAGCTGCGCTTTGGGTCGCTGCTGCGATCGCTTCATTAAACTGATCGGTGTAGGATTTTTCTTTACCTGGTTCTGCCATAGGTTTCGGTTAATTGCTATACCACTGAAATTAATATATCTATACTTTAGAAAAACTTGGCTTCAGTCTCCTCTACCCTCTGATAGGAATCGATTCTTTGGAGTATTCCTTTGGGGTATGTTAGCTCTTGCTCCTAGATCGCCTTTCGGGCTAAATGCGATCGCAAAAGCTCCAGTTTCAGTAATTCAAAATCCAAAAATCCTGCTTCCTTTAACCAATCATCCCCCAATCTTACCCCGCAACCTGTAGAGCGCTGATGCTCTAACATTAATTGCGATATTGGGATATCATCCCTATGTTCTTCAATCAAATTAGGATAGTCTTCTCGAAGAATTCGTTCTCTTGTTGCTACAGCATCGGCACAGTTTTGATAACGATTCTGCAATCGCAATTCATCCAGCAAAATCTTGGTATTCCTCTCATTCCCCTTCCGTGCTAACAGCCAATGTTGTAAATAACGACAACGCGCCATCTCCGTCATTAATTGGTTAAATTCCTCTAGCGTTAAATCATTGCCCTCTAACCATTGATTAAATGCTGTTTCCTCCATTAAATCCTGTTGATTGCGAAAACGTTTCCCTTCTTTCTCTACTGCTTCTGCCGAGACTTCAATCCCTAATATTTTCGCTAAAATTTGCACTAGTTCACGATTAGCAGCCTGTAAATTGACTTCATCAAAATCAGGAAGATGTAAAGCCGCATATCCCGCAAACTCCCCTAAAGTCACGGGGATACTGTTTCGTAAAACTGTGCGATCACGGTGATATAGGTTAGAAAAAAACTGATTGCGGATAACTGACGCATTTTGACTCATTTCCGGCAAAAATTCCGGTAAATCTCGAAGCGTTTCCAAGAGTAAAATTGTATCTTGCCGCTTAAGGTCTACATAGTTATCCTTGACAAAATTCACCAGTTTTTGTACTAATTCTGGTGATATGCCTACTGTAGTAGCTTTACGAAAAATAGCGGGAAATGTACGCTCTGGAAAGTAAATTGATTTTGCGATCGCAATCAGTTGCTTACCTACATGGCTATCAATAATTCCTTCATTTGTCGCCCGATGAAATGTAGCCCGAACATTTACCATTGGTTCCGATAGAGGACGATAACCTGTATCCTCAGTGCCATGAATCAGTGCAACTTCATCATCATCTATTAATTCTCCACTGGCATACATCCGGTAAATTTCGCCTACTCCCACCATGCCAAACGCTTCAGTTTCAGCCGCACGTAAAGCACCCATACTACTAGCACCATATATTCTGACTCCCTGTTCAAGAGCGTATAAAATTTCTTTGTGCCATACAGAGGGCAAACTGAGAAAAACACCATCAATTAAAGCAATAATATCGGGTTGGTAGGTTGTGACTGCACTTAATAAATCTGATTGTTTTGCGGGAGGAAGATAAATTGCATCTAATATATTGCTCGCTGCTTCTACAGGCAGAGATGAACCTAAAAATATAACAATTTTTTTCATGATTAATATTAAACAGTTCCTCCAGCAGGTCGATGAGTTTCAATTACGCAAATATTCGCAACCTTTGGTTTTATTTGAGTTGATACCTGAGGTTCTGCAAATGCGATCGCTCGCTGCTTAGGATTATAAGTACTATGAAAAGATGCTTCTAGTCCCGGTACAATCACTCTCACTACAGAAATATCCCAATCTGATGGGGTTAAATCGAATATAATCACTTGATTTAAACCAATCTGTTGTAATTTACGTAGAATAATTTCAATATCTTCCTCAAAAGTAGAAGTCGCTTGTGATTTCCTATTTCTAGCATCTATACTTGGTGGATTAGATTCAAAAACACGCGCTTCAGCATCACGATTTCTCTGCAATCTTAAAACCGTATAGTATTGATGAAAAATGTCATCCCTTGCACCCGAAATCAGGATAGTCCGCGTTTGTGCAGCTTCAGTTAACGCTCGAATGATTGCCACTTCCGGGTCAAGATGAGCACCGTAACCATGACTGCTAGGAATATTTCCACTAGGGTCATAAATTTGGACACGATAGACAGGTATCTCAGTATCAATCGTACAATCAAATAACATTGGGATAACCTGCGCTGCTTCAAATTTTGCCAATAATTCTTTAACAATAGGTGATTCAATCGTGTCTAAACGTACCCTAGGAATTTGATATCCTGTCATTCCATAGCCTTGACGATAGGCTTCAAGATGACAAGAAATGGCATCTCGTTCAATCAGTTCATACAATGCAGAACTAAAGGCTTCTAAAAAATGATTCCCAGAGGCTAAACCATTAGAACCCATCTCAAACGAACCGAGATTCGTAATATCTTTATACCAAAATCGGTGGTAGTTCATGGAAACAACCTGAACCGGAACTGCCACTTGTTGCTGATTAACAATATCCCAGCCTAAACACCATTGTTCGGGTTGATTGGTATTGAAAATAGAATCTTTAGTTAAGGGTAATTTTTCTAGGGGAATAGTTGGATAATTCTCAGCTAGTTGAGCATAGGAACAATGAATTTCAGACAAATTAATAGTTTCAGCGCAGTAGAGTTCAATCGACTCCATTGCGGCTGAAACCATTGCAGCTTCAAGAGTTACTCCTTTACCAGACGATGTGGCTACGCTATAGCTATTGGGGCGGATAGAAAGAGTTACAGGAATACCAATTTTATCTAACCCCGTGATGTTTGCAATCCGAGTCAGTCCAACGGATTTAAAATAAGGTTGAACCCGCTTCAAGGTTTCTTCAGGAGAAGCGGTTCGGTGCATACCCTGCCAATAGCTTTTGGCGGCCTTATAGGAGCGATCGCAAAAATGAATAGAAGTCATCTAATTTCTTACTTATAAGGGAATAAAGCCTCCCTAAAGGTGACAGCCACCCGCCTGCTTCTCACAAATTCTTGTCCGAAGTAAACATCTTTATCACGGGGTGTAACGCTGTGTCGCCAATCATATCTGGCTTCTTCCTTCAAAACGAGTAAGCTACCCGGCAACAAGAGTAATTCTCTCTTTTCTCCTGTAAAAATATGAGTAAACTCCATCACATAAGAACTACCTAAACTGAGAGTGGCTATCATGCTACCAAAACAAGTTACGCAGTCAATATGGCTAGTTAAACCTTGCCCCGGTTCGTATTCATTAATCGTGAGTTGATCGGGACGTTTAGAAATTAAGCGATCGCTATAAATACGGTTGGCAATACTACCTGCCCAATCGGGCAAAGGGCCTAAATAGTTTGCTGCCACTAAAATGCCATTTTGATAGTCATATCTATAGCCATGTTGTTGAATCCTTCTTTTAGATTCTACAGATTCTAACGCCCATGTTTGTTGGTCTATAACATTCAATAGCTGATTTTGCTCATCAGCCCCGACGTAATCAGTGATATAAGTTAGCCCTGAGATGTCTAGAGTGGTGGCCAGAAAAGAAATATCTAGGTTCAATGGCGTCATAGTAGGATGACAAACTTTATCTTGTACTCCATACTTTGGCATCAGCAATATGTCTTAAACGTTCTACGTCATTTCGCTGAAACCAGGTCGAGGCAAGGTTTCCATTGTAATTGTAACAATTTGTAAAAATAAAAGCGACCCATAACTCGTATCGCACTTCATAGTCTCTCCTGATCAAAAAATAGGCTCTCCTCCCCGTCCCCTCCTTCCCGTGGCAACAGAAGAATGCTATTGGAGCTGGATTAAAGCATGAAGAGTTAGGCTAGATGAGACATAGCTGGCTGCTAAGCCTTTTCATCGCATAGTGTGTTCGTCCCATCGATTGCGTTCACCAAGCTTTACAACGCAAACCCGATACGAACGCTACAGTTGAAAATACTTCCTGTTAATTCATCTGCTTGTGGAGTAGTTTTGCCATGACTGATACCGCTTCTACCCCATTCGGGACTTTTTTGGGCGTTGACTTTACCGCCCCGCACCCTAAACAGGATACTGATTTACTGGGGCAACTGAATTTTATTCCTGGATTAAAAGAAATTTTGCTATTACGTCAGGTTCATGCCCTAGAACATGCAACCGTCTGGGTGTTGGATGAGCAGAGTGTGGGAAATCAGCGAAACTCAACCACAAATCGCCAGGTTGATCGGGATACTTTAGGGGGTTTATCCACTGACCAAGGATTTTACCTCTACGGCAAGCTTAACCTCGCTGAATTGAGAAGGGCAGTTCCCTTGGCATTGCAACGCCTCACCACCGGAGAGTGGGACTTAGCCGTACATCCCCGTTGTGGTACAAATCTTTCGGTTGGGATGTTTTTAACGGCTGGACTAGCTTTAGGAGCCCATCTAGTTTTGCCCCGATGGCCAATCATGCAACTAGTCGGAGTCGGCTTAGCCACGGCCACCGCCACTCAGCTAGCGCCAGATGTGGGCAGCCTGGCGCAAAAGTATCTCACAACATCAATCCCGTTTAATTTAGCGATCGCAGATATTACCGCCACCTCGGATGTCTGGGGACGGCCAGCGCATTTTGTTCAAGTGCGTTGGAAAGATTAGCCACACAAGAGTTCAGCCGTTTCACCAAAGCTCAACAGCGTTTCCATTTGAAGAACAGTAACAAAACTTAAAAACCAGAATAACCAGACAGCTCTGATCGAGTAGTACGCTGTAAAACTAGAACTCAAGGGAATAATTTTATATGGTTCAACGTGGTTCTAAAGTTCGAGTACTGAGAAAAGAATCTTACTGGTTTCAGGATGTAGGTACGGTTGCGACGGTAGATACCAGTGGCATCCTCTACCCTGTCATCGTCCGTTTTGAAAAAGTCAATTACTCTGGCATTAATACCAATAACTTCGCTGAAAACGAACTCATTGAGATCGAAGCCCCGAAAGGGAAAGCGAAGAAAGCCACGCCAACCGCTTCTGGTGGCAAGCAAACCACGATCGACCCGAGAACTCGCACAACGGGTCAAGGTGGCAGAGCTCCCAACACCGAACGGGACAGCAAGCCTCAAGACTCACCGGCTGCACAAGCGGAAGCTGAAGGCAGCAGCAAGAACGTCGAGGGCGATCCTAATCAGGGAACGGAAGCGCGTTAGGTCGTGCCAGAATTGCCTGAAGTTGAAACTGTTTGTCGGGGTCTAAATCAATCGACCCTGAATCAGGAAATGGGGGGAGGAGAGGTGTTGCTTGATCGCACCATCGCCTACCCCTTTTCTTCGTCTGAGTTTTTAGCCAATCTCCAACAGGTCATCATTACTCAGTGGCATCGACGGGGTAAGTATTTGTTAGCTCAATTGGCGAAGTCGGGAGTCAGGGGTCAGGGGTCAGAAGTCACTGGGGAAAATGTTGCGTCCCAATTCAAAATTCAAAATTCAAATTCAAATTCTCTAGATGCGGGTTGGTTAGGTGTTCATCTTCGCATGACGGGTCAATTGCTATGGCTATCTCGCGCAGAGCCTTTGCAAAAACATACACGAGTGCGATTATTCTTTGGTAATGACCAGGAGTTGCGCTTTGTTGACCAGCGAACCTTTGGCCAGATGTGGTGGGTGCCACCTTCCATGCCATTGGAAAATGCGATCGCAGGTTTGAAGCATTTAGGCCCTGAACCGTTTTCGGCGGAATTTTCCCTCGATTACTTGCTACCCAAGCTCAAGAATCGTCAGCGCACGATTAAAGCCGCACTCCTCGATCAGTCTCTTGTCGCAGGCGTAGGGAATATCTATGCCGATGAAGCTTTATTTTTGAGCGGTATCCGACCTGACACGCCCTGTGCGGCGTTGAATCGGGAGCAGATTGAACGTCTTTGCATCAACTTAATTCAAGTGCTACAAGCCAGCATAGAGGCGGGTGGAACCACCTTTAGTAACTTTCTGAATGTCCAGGGCGTGAATGGCAATTATGGGGGCGTGGCTTGGGTTTATGGCCGCACCGGTGAATCTTGCCGTACTTGTGGCACCTCGATTCTACGCATCAAGTTAGCCGGACGTTCTTCTCATTTTTGTCCTCAGTGTCAGCAATAATGTAGCTCTTTGGGAGCAGGTAGGGAGCTGGGGAGCGGGGGAGCGGGGGAGAATGGATTATGTAATTTAAATGTTGACAGCTTAGACATTAAGTTAAGTGAACAGCGTAAAATACTATCTTGGTGGCCTTACAGAAATCAGCAATTATGGCAGACATCAAAAAAGGGGCTTTGGTTCGCGCTATCCGCGAAAAATTAGAAGGGAGCATGGAAGCTCAAGCTAGTGATACTCGTTTTCCTCCTTATATTTTTGAAACCAAGGGAGAAGTGGTGGATACGCGAGGAGATTATGCCCTCGTTAAATTTGGCCAGGTGCCAACCCCTAATATCTGGTTACGCGCTGATCAGTTAGAAACTGTGAAGTAAACTCGTTTGCGATCGCACAATTGACGGTTATTGTTGCAATCAATGCAGGTTTTATCCTTTCTGTCAAGAGTTAGGAAATAAAAATCTTCTTCTCCTGACTCCTGACTCCTGACTCCTGACTCCTGACTCCTGACTCCCCGACCCCTGACCCCTGACCCCTGTTTCACCAACCGCTCATAATATCATTAAGAAAGATTGTTGAGAATAGGTAAAAGTATGGAATCGACCCTAGAGTGAAATTGGTTCGATTAGGCAAATTCAAGGTTTTGAATATGACATCTACATCCAATACCTCAACGCTATGTCATAACCCTCGTGTAACTGTTGTCGGCGGTGGTAAGGTCGGTAGTACTCTCGCTCAACGTGTGGCTGAGAAAAACTTAGCAGAAGTCGTTTTGCTCGATATTATTGAAGGAATGCCTCAAGGGATTGCCCTCGATTTGTTAGAAGCACGGGGGATTGAAGGTCATGACCGCAAAATTATCGGCACCAATGACTACGCTGATACGGCTAATTCTGATATTGTGGTCATCACTGCCGGGATTCCTCGCAAACCTGGTATGACGCGGGACGACTTGCTCAAGACGAATGCCAAGATTGTTGTCGAGGCTTCGGAAAAAGCGATCGCCCACTCCCCTAATGCCATATTTATCCTAGTCTCTAACCCATTGGATGTCATGACCTATCTGGCCTGGCATACCACCAAGCTTCCACCAAAGCGCATTATGGGCATGGGGGGAGTTCTCGACTCAGCACGGTTCCAAACTTTCATTGCTATGGAACTCGGCGTTTCACCTAAAGAGGTCAATGCTTTAGTGTTAGGTGGCCATGGCGATTTAATGGTTCCCTTACCCCGTTACTCGACGGTTGGCGGTATCCCGATTACCGAACTGATGGATGATGCAACCTTAGAACGGTTAGTGAATCGAACTCGCAACGGTGGTGGAGAAATTGTCGCATTGATGAAGACGGGTGGAGCTTACTATGCGCCTGCATCTTCGGCCTGCATGATGGTAGAAGCGATTTTGAATAACCAATCACGACAATTACCGGCATCCACTTACCTGCAAGGTGAATTTGGATTAAAAGATGTCTTCGTTGGTGTTCCTATCCGCTTAGGTTGTCAAGGGGTCGAACAGGTAATGGAAATTAACCTGACTGATGAGGAACGTGCCGCCCTCCATGCTTCGGCTGAGTCTATCCGGGAAAATGTCCAACAGGCATTTACCCTACTTGGAGCATGAATCGCTCCCTAACCACTCCAGGAACATTGTATCGGTGCGGCCAATTTCTAGGACACCCACTGTGGCTACCTCAGTCCATTGAGAACAAACAGCGATCGCTCTCCCCTATAAAGATTTTTAACCTCGTGAGTGGGAAATCCCCCTGACGCAAGGCGACTGGGGGATGAGAACGAGTCAGGATGTAAGTGCTTACCCCAAATAGTACATAATGCTAAGAGGAGGTAATTCAATGCAACATCAAGCCGTCAAAGTCAGACTTTATCCAACAAAAGAACAGCAGGAGATACTGTCTCAGCACTTTGGCTGTAGCCGTTGGTGGTGGAATTATTCGCTCAATCTGTGCATAGAAACCTACAAGGCAACAGGTAAAAGCTTGAATCGTGCAGCATTGAATGCCTTGCTTCCAAAACTCAAGAAACAGGAAGAAACTGAATGGTTATCTGAATGTTACTCCCAAGTTTTGCAAGCTACTACACTCAACTTGGTGACTGCCTATAAAAACTTCTTTGAAGGTAGGGCCAGATACCCTCGATTCAAAGCAAAAAAGAATAAGCAGTCTATCCAGTATCCGCAGTCAGTCAAGGTCGTTAATAACTGTCTCAAGTTTCCAGGTCGTGTAGGTTTAGTTAAAGCCAAAATACACAGAACTATTGAAGAAACCATCAAGACAGTAACAGTTAGTATGACCCCATCAGGGAAATACTATGCTGCTATTTTGACCGAACTCGAAGGCGATTATCCTGCGCCTAGTACCCTAGGAAAAGTTGCAGGCATAGACCTTGGGATAAAAGACTTTGCCATTGTTCATGATGGTATCAAGACTTCTAAGTTTGCTAATCCTAGGCATTTATCTAAGCATGAACGCAACTTAAAGCGTAAACAGCAGAAATTAGCCAGAAAGATAAAGGGGTCAAATTCTAGAAATAAAGCGAGAATTCTTGTAGCTAGGGTTCACGAACGAGTTAGTAATGTCCGTCAAGACTACTTACATAAGCTTTCTCGAAAGCTCGTTGACGATAACCAAGTCATCGTAGTCGAAAGTCTAAACACCAAGGGCATGGTGCGTAACCATAAACTAGCGAAAGCTATTTCTGATGTAGGCTGGGGGATGTTCATCAACTTTCTACAGTACAAACTCGAACGAGAAGGCAAAGTACTTGTAGAAATAGACAGATGGTTTCCCAGCTCAAAACTCTGTTCAAACTGTCACTATCAGGTAAGTGAAATGCTTCTAGATGTTAGGGCTTGGACTTGCCCTAGTTGCGGCACTCATCACGATAGGGACGAAAACGCTTCTCAAAATATAAGAGCAGAGGGCATCAGAATGCTATCAGTCTTAGGAACTAGGACTGCTGCCGATGGAGGGGATGTGAGTCCGAGACTTGGACGCAAATCCAAGTTGACGCAATCCCTCGTGAAGTCGGAAACTGCCTGAGCCGTAGGCACTGGCAGTAGTTCATCTCATTCTCTACAGCAGTCCGCCAGTACAGCAGGAGAGCATAGTCAACTTCGTACTCACCGTTCGTCTTCATGAGCTTCCATTTATTCAAGTCGGTTCTACAACAGCCAATTTCATCGAGCCACATTTTCCCAGAAATTTCCGGATAGTTAGGGCATCTCCAGTAATAAAGGAATGGTAGATGCACCCTGTATTGCCCCCTCTGAACGGTTTCCGTTTGGGGGGTTTTTCTTTGCCACAGTGATCTCAAGAGGTGACAAGCCAGCTAAAGGCTTGATAAGGCTCCAAGGCAGAGGGCAAAAGGCAAAAGGCTCCAAGGCAGAGGGCAAAAGGCAAGAGGTCTACTGCTTAGGCGGACATGATATGAGGAAAGTGATTTCAACGGTGCGATCGCGTATAACTCAAAGAAGCCCCTGGATACTAATCTCTATCGGCTAACTGTGTAAACAACTTAACTACACTTGTTTAATTAAATTTTCCCGATCACAAAAGCCAAAGTACCCATGAGGGTACTCTTGATTCTGGGTTTCAGAAATAGGAAACATCTTGCTGGTAGATACAGGAGTAAGCAACACACTTCAAACTACACAAGGAGTTCAACCATGCAAGCTACAGCACAAAGCACAAAATCTTTACCTGCTTGTTCAACTCTTCCGATTTTGCGTCGTAATGACCGCCAACGGTCTCCGATTGAGAATGTAAAACTTGTGCAACAACGTCTGAATCAATATGGCTTCAGCCTAAAAGTTGATGGTTTTTTTGGTGCTAAGACCGAAAATGTTGTTAAGGAGTATCAAGATCGGTATAACGAATACCAGAGAGTGGTGATCGTAGATGGAATTGTCGGGCCTCAAACCTGGCAGTTTTTAGGATTTTGTGTAAAAGGCTAATGTTGATGGGTTCCAAGCGATCGCCTCCGTCTTAGTCGATAGCCAGTAGGCTGGGGTCAAAAGCGATCGCTCTGGTGAACTCTTCAAATCGCCTTTATTCCTCAGAAGTGGAGAGTTGGGGAGAAAAAATACTGGATCTGGAACAGGGCGCTATCAATACGGATTTGATATAACAAATAACCAACAACCAAAAACCAACAACCAATAACAAACTAAGATTAACTAAGCAGGACAGTTCTCAAAATCCTGATTACTCAACTCAGTCTCAGGAAATATAAATGCCCGGTCACAACATCATCGTAGTTGGAGCCTCCGCAGGTGGGGTTGAAGTGCTATCTCAACTAGTTGCTGATTTACCTAAAGAGTTATCGGCTGCGATTTTCGTAGTGACTCATATTACAGCTCATACTAAGAGCTTTTTGCCCCAAATTTTAAGTCGAAAAGGTAAACTGCCCGCCGCTCATGCTGTAGATCGTGAGGTGATCGAAAATGGACGTATCTACATCGCACCCCCAGACTATCACTTATTAGTCAAACGGGGTTATGTTCGCCTGACCAAAGGGCCTAAAGAGAATAGCTGTCGTCCGGCGATCGATCCCCTGTTTCGCACAGCAGCAAAAGCCTACAGGCAACGGGTAGTGGGTGTGATTTTGTCGGGTATGCTCGATGATGGCACGGCGGGACTGATGGATGTGAAGCGCTTTGGTGGCGTGGCTGTGGTTCAAGACCCCAAGGAGGCTTTGTATAGGGGGATGCCCAGCAGTGCAATTGAGAATGTAGAGGTGAACTATATCCTGCCTGTGTCGTCCATCGCATCCACATTAGTGCGTTTAGCGAACAAGTCCGTGGTCGATGAAGGAACAAAATCTATGCCGAATGAGAGTGAAATAGAACCGGATATTGTGGAACTCGATGCCACTGCCATACGAAGGCGCGGACACCCTGGAGAACCCTCCAATTTCACCTGCCCAGACTGCGGTGGTACATTGTACCAACTCAACGTAAGAGATTTGCTGCAATACCGTTGCCGTACTGGCCACGCCTTCTCATCGGGTACTCTAATGGAGCTACAGTCTGAGGTGCAAGAAGAGGCGCTATGGACTGCAATCCGTTCGCTAGAAGAGCGGGGAGAGTTGATGCAGCAAATGGCAACCAAGGCACAAGAAGGCAACCGTCACTTGTCTGCAAAGCGTTATGCAACGATGGCGATAGAGGCTCAACAGCGTGCTGACCTGATTCGACAAGCTCTGTTCCAAAGTCAATTGCCAGCTACGATTGAGCCGAATGCCACCGAGAGATCTAATGAGAGTCAGGAACAAGATGCAGCTTTCCCGGTGGTGGTGCTGGTGGCATCTGGTGGGGGACTGAGTGCTTTAAGCCAAATTTTACAGGCTTTACCCCCCACCTTTCCGGCCGCCGTGATTGTGATGCAAGACTCGGACATCCAGGCTAACTCTAGCTTGATGGCTGAACTCGCTAGCCGACCTGCCACCTTGCCCCTGAAACTGGCACGAGCAGGAGAGCGATTACAACCAAGCATAATCTACATGGCTCCCCCAACCCCCCACCTGCTGTTTAACCCGAATGGTACACTCTCCCTCTCTCAGGCGGTATTTGTGGACTTTATGCGCCCGTCTATAGAGTTACTGTTACAGTCGGTGGCAGCCACGTTTCAAGAACGCGCGATCGCAGTTGTGCTTTCTGGAACGGACAGCAGTGGTGTGTCGGGAGTAGAAGCGATAAAAAAAATGGGCGGTAAGGTTATTGCCCAAGATGAGGATACGAGTGAGTGTTTCGAGATGCCGAATGCTGCGATTCAAACGGGCAAGGTCGATTTTGTCCTTTCGGTTAATGCGATCGCTTCTACCCTCGTGCAATTATGCCAGTTTGACACGGGTTCCCACCCCTCTAATACCAATTAGATCTACTGAGCAATCGGTGGAGGTCCGCTGGGAGCGGTAGTAGTAGCATTAGTGCTAGCGGTAGCCGTTGTATTCAAAAGCACGACTCCTGTTACACAAGGGTAGTAAGTTCCTTGTTTGTAGTATATGGTTACATTTTTTCTGTTAATTAGGGCTTCAGATAATAGCTGAATGTCTGTAGCTGAAGGTGTGTAGGAGTAGGATGAGCAGTAGGAGCCACCCCACAGGTAGTATTGAGTACCGATCAAGACCCAGCCCCTGTAATAGGGATAGTAATCACTAGATGCCGTAACGGAGGCAACGTTACTGAGGCCACCCGTTGCAGCTAAATCAGCACGAGCCTCTGATGCGGTGAAAGTAATCGCTCCAAATATAGGTAAAGCACTCAGGAGGGCAGCTAATCTTTTCATGTTTTTTCCCCTAGTTGTAGAAGTACAATAGGAGACAACTATAAAGGAAATTATCTGAACAAGGTAAAATAGTTAATAATTAATTTACAAAATTTGATATTAAAGCGTGATAATTTGTGTGGTATGGGTTCAATGTCAATGAAAGCCCATAAGTTCTAAATTTTATCTAAGAATTCCTAAGTCCATAATATAATTAATTGACGTTTTAGTAATATTTAAGGCTTTTATTCGCTAGAGTTAATGAGACTTGAAGAATTCATTAAAAGTTGGTTATGGAAATTAAAAGTTCATAGTTAAACTGTAGTGCTAAAGCTCAACGAAAATCCCATAAATTTTATAACTCATGAGTATTTTTATAGTGCTGATCTATCTGATGCTCGTTAATGTTTTGCCTTTTTTTTGATTGTTCTAGAACTTCTTTAGATTCCTTTAATTGCAGCTCTACTGACTGCTTAAATATTTCTGTTGCCTTGATATGATTTTGGACGGCTAGTTGATGTTCTTCATGTGCCTTGTGTTGTCCTTCCGGTAATTTGGCGTTGGCTTCTACTGCCTTCCCGTGTTCCTCTATTTTATGCCCATACATCTCAATTTGCTGTCCTTGCTTCTCTAGCAACTCTTTTGTTTGGGTATTGTCTATATGTTCTACTAGCTTCTGTATTTTTTGCCCATGCTTTTGGGTTAATTTCCCATGATTTTGGGCTTGCTTTCCTTGTTCTTCTAAGGGTTTCATAATTTTGTTGTTTGTTTTGTTAAGGCAATCAGCATTTATACTAATATCAAAAATATGTATAATTCATTCTCCCCAGTCTCCCAACCCGCTACTCTCCACTTTAATCCTGTCCATTAGGAGTCGTATCTTCCATTAAGAGGATTAATCCTTGTTGCTGACTATCAATAATCAGTGGCATACAAATCACGCGGCATTGAATCTTTTTGCCGCGACGGTTGATGGCTTCTAATACAACTTCCTGATATTCTGATATCCCACTTTGGCAGTTGCGGACAGGTTCCCGAAGTTGCTCTACAGGTAAACCAATATCAAGGTCGAAGAAAAAACATCCTTCCACTTCATCCAGTTGCAAACCCCATAAATCGATCGCTCTACTATTCCAAAGTTGGATAGAAAGGCGGTTATTTAAAACCACCATTCCCATCTTCAAACTAGTGAGAATCGATTCCATAAAAGCGTTAACACGGTGGAGTTCGTCAGTGCGCTCACGCAATTCGTCGTTCGTTGCATGGAGTTCTTCATTAGAAGACTGGAGTTCTTCGTTCATTGTCTCCAGTTCTTCATTGGTGCTTTGTAGCTCCTCATTGGTAGTTTCTAGTTCTTCGTTCGTGCTTTGTAATTCCTCGTTGGTAGTTTCCAGTTCTTCGTTGGCACTTTGCAGTTCTTCATAAGCGGTTTCTAGTTCCTGAGTGGAACGCAAAAGTTCTTGTTGTAATTGGTTGTAGCGGGTTACATCTTGGAATACCACTAATATGCCGATGTGCTCGTTGTTATTATCTGTCAGGGGAATGACTTCAATATCCAAACCGAGGGGATTATCAATATTAGTACTAAATTCTACATTCCGAATCGATACCGTAGAGCGTTCGGTGTAAGCTTGCTGAATGCGCGATCGCAGTTCTATCGGTCGATAGGAGATTTCTAAGTCTTGGATAGGACGGCCAACATCTTGATTACTCAAACTGAACATTACTCGTGCTTGCCGATTGGCCATCGCTAGCATCCCATGAATATCAACCGCAATCTGGGCAATGGGCAAATTCTCAAATGTTTCATCCTGCAAATGCATATTTCTTATCAAATGATTGCTGACTTCTGTATTGCCTGCATCTGCAACCACTAATAACCGATCGCGTAGCGTAGCTTTTCCTAACTTGGAAAAAATCCGATACTTGAGATTAACAGGTGTAAACAGGCCCAAGTGAGTCAGCAGCATTTCTGCCTTACCCACAAATAAAAACCCCTTTTCTTTCAGGGCAAAGTGGAAGCGAGCGAGGATGCGTGCCTGAGTTTCGGCATTGAAATACATCAAGGTATTGCGGCACAATAGCAAATCCAGATGGCCGATCGGTGCATCTTGAACCAAATTATTGCGACCAAAAATTATGCATCGGCGCAAATCACTGCGGAAGGTGTAAGTTTTTGTCGATACATCGAAGTATTTTTCTCGAAAAGCTTCCGGAACATTTTGCAACTCTCGGGGGGAATAGCTAGCGAGGCGGCCTTTGGCAATCGCTTCTTCGTCTAAATCGGTAGCATAGATTTTCACCCGTTTTTTATATTCTTCTTCTCCTAGCGCTTCGGCCAATAACATGGCAACAGTGTAGGCTTCTTCGCCCGATGCACAGCCTGCACTCCAAACCCGGATGAGTTGATGCTGGGGCTTCGCTTCCAGAATGCGGGAAATGATTTCTTCAGCTAAAAAGTTCCACGCCGATAAGTCTCGGAAAAAGGTTGTGACATTCAGTAACAACGCATCGAACAGGTGGTTGAGTTCAAGGGGGTTGGCTTCTAAGTAATCTAGATAGTCTGCAAACGTCTCAGCCCCGGTATGCTGCATCTGCTTTCGAGTCAAGCGCATCAGGCTAGGACGTTTATAGCCGGTGAAATCAAAACCGCGAGTTCGCTTGAGATACTGTAGTAACGCTTCAAATGTTGGGTCTTGTTGCCCGTTACTCATCCCACCTTACCTTCAATTCGTCCAAATAGTACTAGATTCGTGAGGGCTGTACTGATTTCATCGAGTGGTAGTACCCAATCGACACAGCCTGTTGCGATCGCGGCTGCAGGCATTCCCCAAACCTTCGAGGTTGCTTTATCCTGGGCAATCACCTTACCTCCGGCCCGTTTAATCAATTGCACACCTTGAGAACCATCTCCATCAGCTCCGGTTAACACAACTGCAATTGCCCGCTCTTGGTAATATTTGGCAACCGATTCAAACAATACCTCTGCTGCCGGACGCACGAAATGCACCTTTTCAGTTTGAGAAAGTGATACACTGCCGTCTGAGTTTACCAGAAGATGGTAGTCTGGGGGCGCAATAATTACTTGACCCGGACTGAGTTGACATCCTTCCTCAGCCTGTATCACCTCCACTGCAGTGCGACGGTTGAGGATCGGGGCAAATAAACTAGGATGTTTCGGAGATAAATGCTGGACTACCATAATTCCAGCCGGAAAGTTGGCCGGGAGGGGAGATAAAACCTGAGTTAAGGCATCAAGTCCATGGGCTGAGGCCGTCAAGGCCACAATGTCAAAAGCTGGAGTTTGAGGGTTCTCCTGATTCAAGGCAGCATTATCACTTTGATTGTTATTATTTTCTGAATTAGTAATCACAATTTAATTTTTTCTTAATTTTTTAGGAATTGTTTATGGATAACGAATGGATGAAAACCTTTCTCGCCTGATTCCTGACCCCTATTTTCAAATTAGATACCATGAACTAGGCTTACGCCTCGCTTCGCTAACGTACACAACTCGCGTCATGAAAATTCCTCTTCCCCGACTCCCGACTCCCGACTCCCTATTTTCAAGTTAGGTCTGGTGAATAGTTCTTTGCTAAATACTTTAAAAGATAAGAATTTAATAACATAAAGTTACATGACAAATGTAATACTTTTCAGGTTCACTCAGAAAGATTTCATTACAATTAGCGCAGAAATGCCTAAAAATGGGAGGGTATGGAGCTAGGTAAGCTGTTTAACAGATTAAAAGCCAGGAATTTGTTAGGGTTATGAAGTCTCTTGTCCACGCATAGCCCTTCTGGCGAATAAATAACTAACTATAGACCGCAACTATAGACAGCATAGTACAGCGCCTCGCCAACCAAGCTACCATTTGGGCTTTCCTGAAATCCGGACTCTATAGATATTGAGATATTGGCATTTCTGCCGAGCTGTACTTGTTTTCTAATCTATCCACTCTGGCTATATATCTACACTCTCAGGAAAAACCAGACTTAACCTATGATCATCCAAGATATATTTGCACAACATCTAGCCTTGTCTCGCCAACGATTAGAAGAACTTTGGCAACAGGCCAATCAACTCCCCAAGGAATCTGAACAATCGTGGCAACTGACACCTGAAAGAGTGGTACACCCTCAAACTCTTTTGATGCAGAGTTTAGAAGAATTCTCGAAGGCGATTGAAGAGTTGCAAGTCGCAACAGAGGAACTTTACCAACAAACAGATGAGTTAGTGGCCAGTCGCTGGCTACTTGAAGGCGAGCGCCAACGTTATCAAGAATTCTTGGAATTGGCTCCCTTTGGTTATTTAATCACGACAAAAGAAGGAACCATTCGCGAAACTAATCCCGTAGCCGCGCGGCTTCTCAATGTTCCTCAGCAGCGAGTGGTGGGTAAACCCTTAATCGTTTTTATTGCGCCTGAACAACGTCGAGAATTTTATGCTCAATTGCACGAACTCCCACCGGGAGAAAGCAACAGACAGTGGCAAGTTTGGATACAACCTCGGCATGGGGTTTGCTTGAAAGCGCTTTGCACGATATCCCCCCTACAAGATGCACAAAACCAAATCCTGGGTTGGCATTGGTGTATTCAAGACTTGAGTGTTTTGGAAAAAACCATAACCCAACAGCAACAAGAAAGCTTGAATGTGAGTGATGCGACTCTCTCGGAAGATTCCGTGTTTCGCGCCATGTTTGAAAGTGCTGCTGTTGGCATTGCGCTTTTAGAGAATGACGGCCATCTGTTCAAAAGTAATCCATCAGTGCAACAGATGCTCGGATGTAGTGAGGAACAGTTACAGAAGATTATTCCGCAGTGGATTGCTGGGGATGAATCCGGCCAAGAATCTACGCTGTTTCAACAACTCATCGCTGGGCAATGTCATTCTTACCAACTTGAAAAGCGCTTCTGTCGAGAACATCGGGAATATGGAATCGATAGGGAGGGAGAGGAAGAAAATAGCAATTTATGCCATTCTCTGCGTTGGCTACGACTCACGGTGTCTCGGGTACAGAGGAGCCAGGGTGAACCTCACTTTGTCACCTGTGTGTTAGAAGATATCACAGAGCTTCGTCAACAGGATGCCACCCAAAAGCTGGAAACTCAGCCCGGAGAAAAGATTACTCAAGAACAGGCTTGTGCTTCTGATGCTTTGATCAAATCATCCACTCTTCAACTCACTCCAGAGGGTGAATCCTTAACGCCAGAGGCGAAAGTTGCACCAACAACAGCAATAGCTGCACTCGAACCTATAAAAGCAAAAGCTACAGCGAGTGTTATTTTAACTCAAGAAGCCAAAATCAGCACTCTGCAATCTCATGTCGCGTCGGTTGTTTGCTCTGAACTGCGCCATCCTCTGAATAATATTGTTTGTTGTGCCAAATTAATTGAAAGTTACTCTCAGCGCTGGAGTGAGGAGAAAAAGCGCGATTATCTTCAGCAAATTCAAGTCCATGCCAAACACATCAATCATTTATTAGAGGATCTTTCGTTAATTGGAAAATTAGAAGCGGGAAAACACAGACTCAATCCAGCCTTGATTGATATTACAGAGTTTTGCCGCGAACTCATAGCCAAGCTCCAAAAGGGTAAGGGATGCAGACATCAATTAACCTTAATCAGTCGAGGCTCACGTTCCGGGATTTGGGATGAAAAGCTACTACGACGCATTCTGAATAATTTGTTACTCAATGCGATTCATTATTCCCCCGAAGGAAGTGAAATTAAGTTAGAAGTAGACTGCCAGGAATCCTCGGTTGGGTTTACTATTCAAGATTCAGGAATCGGTATTCCTTTAGAAGAGGAAGAATTAATTTTTCAAGCGTTTCATCGAGGCAGTAATGTAGGCACAGTTCGAGGAAGTGGTTTAGGGTTAACTGTTGTGAAAGAATGTGTGAAATTACAAAAAGGTGAAATCTTTTTAGAGAGTCAAGTTGGGATAGGGACAACGGTTACTGTTAAGCTACCCTTGGATCTGCGATCTAACTAAAGCTCAGGTCAATCAACTCTAGAGTTGATTCACTTGTTTGATAATCGAGCGCTCTAATACACCTGCCATATAATAGCTTTCTTGGCTTGCATAGGTTTTAAAATCACTAAAGGACATATCATGAGTGAATTCGGAGACTTTTTTGAGCTTGTTCCAGTGGCTTAATTTTAAGTACACCTCGAACTTGTAGTGTTCTACCTCCCAATTCGTAAATTCAGAAGTACTCGACCAAGCAAATGCCAGGTGTTTTTTGATAGACTGTCTCGATTGCAACGGAAAAGCAGAAAAAGGAAACAGGACGGTATTACTAATTTGAAGTTGAGGTTGCCGCACAAGGTTAAAAACAGAGCGATTATCTATTTCATTACAAGCGATATAGAGTTTTTTTTGTTCCTTACCATTGGTTACTTTGAGTGCGACGTACTCAATAACGCCATCAACATAGCCTAGATTAATAAAGGTTAGGATTAAAACTAAATCAACAATTGGGTTGCTGGGATTATTTAAAAAAATAATGTCTCCAGCGAATACTTTTAATTTAAACGGAAATAATTCTTCTCTAAAAAGTGAGATAACAGACCCTACAATAGCAAAAATTGAAACAACTAAAGGTAGAAAAGTCCTAAGATTTAAAAAAATAGCATAAATAGCGAAAATAATTATAGTTAATATCAGTAAAAATATTATAAATACGTCTATTGTTCTTTGCCTAAGCATCGTGCAAATCCTTCATTGTCTATAGTCTAAAGGTAGGGTAGATATGGTCTACCTCAAAACTAGGTTTGCTTTATTTAAGCGCATCTATTGGTCAAATATTGTAAAGGTTGCAGAAGTCGTTGGCTGTCGCACCGATGCAGGCGGTTAGGACAGTTGCTAAAAGTCCCATTGCTATAAGGTTTACTTAAGAGGAGGTCGGTACTTTAATGATTTGAGTTGCTTGCATCGGTTGTCCCTGCCCTATGGACGTAGGGGTGAGCAAAAATACTTAATTTTTATAATGATTTAAATCTCTATCCCTAGGTAGGTGCTATGACATAAATACGAGTTCCTTGAGGTGACAGATGCAACCTCTAACAAGCGAGAGCAAACATTCAAGGTATGGGGTAGGCGGATATTATCGCAGTGGGGGGTTTGGGATAGGGGGTGCAATCACCTTACTGGGATGCTTCGCCAGTATTGCACTTCATCACCCTGCCGCCTTAGCTCAAATTACACCCGACGCTACATTGGGCAATGAAACCTCTATTGTGACACCCAATGCTAATGTCAGAGGGGTTCCGGCCGACTTGATTCAAGGTGGTGCGACACGAGGAGTTAACCTATTTCATAGTTTCACTGATTTTAATGTTGGCAATGGGCAACGGGTTTATTTTGCTAATCCCACGGGAATTGAGACTATTCTCAGTCGGGTAACGGGGAATAACCTCTCGAATATTTTGGGAACCTTGGGGGTAGACGGGGGAGCTTCTTTATTTTTGCTCAATCCCAATGGCATTATTTTTGGGGAGAATGCCCGGTTAGATATTGCAGGTTCGTTTGTGGCGAGTACAGCAAATTCTTTGGTGTTTGAGAATGGAAATCAGTTTAGTGCAACGAACCCAGAAGCACCACCGTTACTCACAGTTAATCTGACTCCGGGGTTGCAGTATGGAACGAATCAACCGAATGCAACCATTGCGAATGCTGGGAATTTAGCGGTAGGTGCAGGACAAATTCTGACTTTACATGGCAGTACAGTTGCTAGCACGGGTATGCTAGCCGCACCTGGTGGTACAGTTCAGGTATTGGGCGATCGCATAGGTTTACTCAACCATGCCCAAATAGATGTATCAGCTCCTGGTGGTGGCGGTACAGTACTGATTGGGGGAGATTATCAAGGCCAAGGTTCACTACCCAATGCTAGCAGTACTTTTGTCGGCCCAAACGCAACGATTAATGCCGATGCGCTAGGTAGTGGGAATGGTGGAAGAGTCATTATTTGGTCAGATGACAGTACTCGATTTTATGGGACTATCAGTGCGCGTGGTGGTTCTACTGCGGGAAATGGTGGCTTTGTAGAAGTCTCTGGGAAGCAGTTTTTGGATTTTACTGGACAAGTTAATACTTTTGCACCTCAAGGGCAAATCGGTACATTATTGCTCGATCCAACCAATATTGAAGTTGTAGCGTTGTTCAGTCCTGATGCTGAGACTACTGACTTAGAGGATGTTGATGAATTCAACGATGCGGATATTGGTGCAGATGGGGATACAAGAATTGATGTTTTTGCGATTAATTTAGCGACGGCAAATGTTACTCTTCAAGCTACCGAAAATATTACTTTTAATGCCGATGTTTTTTTCCTAAATGATGGGGTAGGACTGACCGCTCAAGCAGGGAATGATATTATTGTTAATCGATTTATTTCGACCATAGGTGGAAATATTGAATTAGTAGCTGGACGCAATATTTCTCTGACTGATGTTTTTAGTAGCATTTTTAGCGATCGCGGAACTGTTACCTTGAATGCAGGAGGAAATATTTCTCTCGCTGATGGTGCTGTGATTGATACCGGAGCCATTTTTCTCCCTGGAAATAGCGGCGATATTAACGTACAAGCAGGCTCTCTCTCTTTAACCAATGGTAGTCAATTACTGGCTAACGCGATTGGAGTTGGAGATGCTGGCAATATCACTGTAGATATAGATGGTGCTATTACAATTGCAGGTGAATCATCGGGTATCTTAAGCAGTATCAATCCTGGAACAGTCGGAAATGGCGGTACGATTGAAATTCAAGCACAATCCCTTTCCCTGAGTGATGGTGCTCAAGTGCAGAGCATTCTCTTTCGAGGTACACCTGGAGGGCAAGGAACAGCCGGAAATATTATCATTAATACGGCTGATTTTGTAAATATATCTGGAGTGAGTCAGAACGGTATTTCCAGTGGCTTGCTAACAAGTACGGAACGAGGAGCAAATGGAGATGCTGGAAACATTAACGTTACTACAGGTGCATTTCGGGTAGACAATGGAGCCGTTGTCAGTGCTTTAACAAATAATGTCGGTAATGGGGGGAATGTTGCCATTAATGCTAGAACCTTTGAAGCCGTCAACGGTGGACAGATTCTGACATTAACTCGTGGTGAAGGGCGTGGGGGTGATATCGAGATTCGCGCAACGGATAGCATTACCCTATCAGGTCGAGACTCAACTTGGGCAAATCGATTGGCGCAGTTCGGCCAGGATATTGTGATTAATCAAGGTTCTGCTAGTGGGCTTTTTCCCGGTGCTGATTTCGGTTCCACTGGAAATGGCGGTAATCTATACCTCAATGCGCCTAATGTTATCTTCTCTGACACAGCCTTGGCGATCGCAGGAACAGCCGGTACTGGTAATGCTGGAAATTTGACGATTGAGGCAACTAATTCAGTGCAAGTGAGTGGCCAAAGTGGATTGTTAACGAATGTTGGCGTAACCGCAACGGGAAACGGGGGCAATTTAACCATTAAAACAGGACAATTACTCGTTAGCGATCGCGCCGTTTTATCTAGTAGTACTAATGGAGTGGGTAATGCTGGTGCTTTAATCATTGAGGCGACTGATTTAGTAGATGCTACTGGCTCGAGTGTCATTGCGGCTGATATTGGAGAAACGGGTAGGGGAAATGGGGGGGATTTAGCAATTGATACGAGGCGATTAATTGTTAGAGATAATGCAGGAATACTCACAAATACAGCAGGAATTGGGCAGGCAGGAAATTTACAAATTTGGGCATCTGACTCAGTAGAGGTAAGACAACGGGGCGTTATTGGGGCTAGCGTCAGTACTACAGGCAGAGGGGATGGAGGCGATTTAACTATCAATACCAGAAACTTAGTGGTTCAGGATAGATCGGGAATTTCAGCCTCTACATCTGGCATTGGAAATGCGGGCAATTTAGCCATTCAGGCATCCGAATTTGTGCAAGTAAGTGATCGGGGTTTTATCGGTACTCAAGTTAATGAAACCGCCCAAGGAAATGGGGGTACATTAACCATTGATACGGGGCGATTAACCCTTGAAAACGACGGTTTTGTTTCCAGTGCTACCTTAGGCAGGGGGCAAGCAGGTGACATGGTGGTTAATGCCTCAGAGTCTGTAGAGGTAATTAGAGGTAGCTTATTCACAGGAACTGAAGGAGATGGGGCTGCCGGGAATTTAAACCTGGCAACTCGACGGTTAATTGTGCAAGATGGCGCTTTGTTAACTTCTACTTCTGGTGCTGGAAATGCTGGAAATTTAACGATTCAAGCCGATGAATCGGTGGAAATCAGTGGAGTAGGTGGCATCAAAACTCAAGCTAATGAAGGCACTGGGAATGGTGGTGATTTAACGATTAATACTCAACAGTTAGTAATTCAAAATGGAGCACAAGTATCGTCTGGAACTCTCGATCAAGGAAAAGGAGGAAATTTAATTGTCGATGCGTCTGATTCTGTGAAACTCATAGGAACCTCCAATGATGGTCAAACACCGAGTGGTTTATTTAGCCAAACTGACGGAATTGGTAATGCTGGAAACATATCGATTACAACTGGGCGGTTAATCGTTCAAGATGGAGCTGTGACATCATCTGCCACAACAAATGCAGGTAAAGGGGGAACCTTAAATGTATTCGCTTCAGATGCTGTAGAACTCAGTGGTATTTCGGCCAATGGTCAAAGTCGTAGTGGATTGTATGCTCAGAGCTTTGCGAGTGGAGATAGTGGAAACCTCATCATCACAACAGGTGATTTAAGGGTTACTGATCAAGCTCGAGTGTCAGTAGCGGCTAGTGGCTCAGGAGTGGCTGGTGATTTGACCGTTGATGCTCACTCTATTTTCTTAGATAATCAGGCACAATTAACGACACAAACCGTATCTAAAGATGGCGGAAATATCATCCTTACTGTAGATGATTTATTGTTACTACGCAACAACAGTCTAATTTCTACCGAAGCTGGTACTAACCAAGTGGGCGGAGGGGGTAATGGAGGTGACATGACAATTAACGCTGATTTTGTTGTTGCTGTCCCCAAAGAAAATAGCGATATTGTTGCTAATGCATTTGATGGAAATGGTGGCAATATCAATATTACAACTCAAGGTATTTATGGGCTTGATTTCCGCCAAAACCGGACACCATTGAGTGATATTACTGCTAGTTCTCAGTTTGGTTTAGATGGCGAATTTATTCTTGATTTACTAACTAATGTTGACCCCAGTCGCGGATTAGCCGAATTACCCACAAATGTAGCAGATGCGACAGAATTAATTGACCGACGTTGCACTCCCAGTAGCAGTGCTCGACAAAGTAGTTTTACCATCACCGGACGAGGGGGTTTACCTCCCAGCCCCAATGACCCATTAAACAATAATGAAGTGTGGGTCGATTGGGCTACCCTGGAAGATAAACCCGAAAACCCTCATCGTCAGCCAACTCAGACCAATTCCACCCGTTCCAAATCTCAACAATTAGTAGAAGCCCAAGGATGGATGATAGATGAAAATGGGAAAGTTATCCTCACCGCCCAAGCAGCCAAGGCAACTCCTCAAGGCGAATGGCAACCCCAACCGGAGTGTAATCCCATCTCCAGTGGATATTAGCCATCAAACCTCCCTAGGGCGTGTTTTCAAAGTCCAAAATCGGGTGTAGGGTCAAAGCATTTGTACCGAGATTTGTGTCTTAGAGCTAAGTTTTATAGACAAATGCTTTGCCCTTCGACAAGTTTAAAAACAGACCCTAGCCCCCTTATTCAAGGGACACTAAAAAAGTGAAAGTACGGGAGTACCGATGTGCGCCCGACTACGATAATTCCCTAATTCACCGTCCCCGTCAATGGAGAACTCGCGCTGGCATAACTTTTGAGTGGCATTCGTCCCGCCAAATACGCCAAACGCCCTGCCTGTGTGGCCATCCCCATCGCTTTAGCCATCGCCACAGGGTTTTTAGCCAAGGCAATCGCACTATTAATTAACAAGGCATCAGCCCCTAATTCCATCGAATAAGCGGCCTCACTCGGTGCACCAATACCCGCATCGACTACCACCGGCACCTTAGCCTCTTCAATAATAATTTGGATATTCGCCGCATTCTTTATCCCTTGGCCGGAACCAATGGGGGAACCCAAAGGCATCACCGTCACACAGCCGATTTCTTCCAATCGCTTCGCCAATAAGGGGTCAGCATTAATATAAGGCAATACGGCAAACCCCTCTTTTACCAATTGCTGGGCCGCTTCCAATGTCCCAATGGGGTCAGGTAATAAATATTTAGGGTCAGGAATCACTTCCAATTTGACAAAATTATTATCTTCTTGCCCCAACAGTTTCGCCATTTCTCGGCCTAACCGTGCCACCCGCACCGCTTCCTCTGCCGTTTGACACCCGGCGGTATTGGGCAACATCCAAATTTTTGTCCAATCTAAGGCTTCGGCTAACCCCTCATGTCCCGGTGCTTTGGTTTGCACCCGACGCACAGCAACGGTGACAATCTCACTACCACAGGCCGCAATACTTTGCTGCATGTGTTCAATGCTGCTATATTTACCCGTCCCCGTCATCAAGCGAGAGTTAAACCGTCGCCCTGCAATCATCAGCGTATCCGCCGCAGGTTCAGGCAGGGATGAGGGTTGAGAAACCAGAACTGAAGAATTGGATGGGGACACAGCTTGAGTGGGAGAGTTGCTCTCAAAAACGATAGGACTTGCCTGTTGTGAGGCGGGCTTAGAATAAAACCGATCATAACGAAAATGATCGAGCAGGGGACGAGGGGTTTGTTGACTCATCCAATCTGCCACCAGTACGGCTGTCGCCGGTGCCAGCAAAATGCCATTGCGATAATGACCGATCGCCAAGGTAAGATTTTCACAGGGACTCGCTCCGATAATCGGTAATTCATCGGGTGTAGTCGGACGAAATCCCCACCAACATTCTTGAATCGACCAATCCTGCAATTGAGGATACAGCCGTATGGCTTGAGTCAGCAGCGTTTGAATCCCTGCTGCCGTATTATGTGGGGCAAATCCTACATTCTCCACCGTCGCCCCTAACAAAATCCGACCATCCCGACGCGGCACAATATAAATATCAGACCCATAAAGCACCCGTTGTAAAGGACAAGCTTGACGGCTGCCTGGAGGTGCTTGCACGGACAACATCTGCCCTTTTTTTGGATAAACCGGCAGAGGTAACAGCGTGTTAGACCAAGCCCCTGTAGCTAAAATATAATGTTCTGCTTGAAATTCACCGAGTGAGGTTCTGACCTCATGCACCCGATGATTGTGCTGCTCAATCGCTTCGACTTCCACCCCTTCCCGGAGATTCACTCCCAATTCCTGGGCGGCTAACCGCAAAGCTTGAGCGAGTTCCCGATTATCCACCTGGCCATCTTCCGGATACCACCATCCCCCAACCACTTCAGAACTTAAACCCGATTGGTATAAATGAATAGCATCCCGGTCTAACCACCGACCTACACTAGCTTGATTTTCCCTTGCCTCTTGATAAACAGGAGCTAAGATACCACAAGGCCAATACCCCGTCGATACCCCCGTCAATCGCTCCAGTTTACTAATCCATTCCGGATACAATGAGCGTGACCATTGACACAGCTCTAACATGGCAGGGTTGGTAATCCCTTCAGCTCTTGGAGCCAACATCCCTGCTGCTGCACGGGTCGAGCCATGCTTGAAGTCGCGGCTTACCACAGTTACGGCCTGTCCTCGCAACTTCAACTCCACGGCGATCGCCAAACCAATCACGCCACCGCCGATAATTAAACTATCACTTGCTGCGTTCATTGAAAAAAATTTAGATGCCCGTCCCAGATGCCTGCGCTGTTGTTGCTCTCATCCAATCAGAAGCCAACGATTCATGCTTTGACCAGTATGTAAACTAATCAGCATGAGATAGGGTATAATCTAGCTCCCCCGCTCCAATTACCAGAGTGCGGATACGCCTGAATTGTTACCCGTCCCATCATCGGTATTAGGCGCTTCTGGGTCTATCGTAACATCTTGGTTTTGGGTGTCGGTTTGCGGGTTTTGAGCTTGCTGATTGGCCGGTTGAGTTCTCACACCCGTTTCTGTTTGTCCAGTCTGGCTATCTTGTGAAGCATCACGGACAACTTGATTGGATGTTTGCCGACCCAGGAAGGGAATCCTATTACAACCTGCTACTGCGCTCAATACCACAGTAGCCACCATGACCTTACTAACTAATCCAATTACTTTGTTCATAGTTCATACCTGGGCCTTGCGAAAAAAACTTTGCATCCGTCAACAAGCCAAAGTCATTATACCTACTATTGATTTTCCTCCGATTTTTCTTTAGAAAGGCTGCGACTCTATCCTCCGAACCCCGGTTTCGACTTCCCGATTTTAGGAACGCGATGACCCTTTAGTACGGTATATGGATTAGGCGAAACCCTAGAGTTTGGCAGTTCCAAAGAAGTGATGCTTCGCGAGAATAAAGCAGGCGCAGCCAAACCTACGTAGTTGTTATAACAACATAGACCGCTCACTACGATCGAAACTCAACCACTCTTACCAAAGTGCAGTTACGGGTTGTGTATCCGTTACTGGGGTCTGTTGTTGGTTTTGGGCTGTTGTGGTATCAGGTGCTGTGGTAGCATCTGGTACTTGCGCTGTTTCGGTTGTCTGGGTATTTTGTGGAGCCTGTGCAGTTTGCTGTTGAGTCTGCTGTCCTGCCGTGCGGTTAGCAGGTTGGATAGTGGGATTTGAGCGATTTGTTCCAAATTGCTGAGCACTGCGATTTTCCCCTAGGAAGGGAAAGCGCCAACCAATCGCTGCTCCTGCCAAAGCGGCGATGGCGACGACCATGATAATTAACCCAATAAATCTGTTCATAACCTAAGTTAAAGAAACAATTGTGAGTCTGTCGATCTACAAGAATAATCTAAACCCATAGTCAATAGGTAAGTCTTTTAATCTGAAAATAGGGGTCAGGGGTCAGGGGAGGGCAATTTTCATTTAGATTAGCTTGCCATTAATCATTCTCCTAAAGTTATCTCCTGATGTCTCTAACGCCTGCGACAGAAATATTTGAGAACTTGAGTACTCCTATTCTCTGGCAATAATGTAACCTGCGCTCATTTCCATCAAGGTAAATATTTCTGTACCACCTGCCAACCCGTCCAGGAAACCCAGGCCAATCCTACGAATAGGGCAATATTTGTGCCAACGTGAACCGCACGCGCCCAAGGACGCTGTGGACTAATTAAACTTGCACTCCCAGCAGATAGTAAAACCAAAAACACCACCGACACCCCAGCAATTAAGTGTCCTGAATGTCCCAAATCTCCATAGTGACCTAGAGTTCCTACAATCCCAATGGCCAACAGCAGCAACACCAAAGTAACCATCACCCAACCAGTGATGTAGTGGAACGGCCGTAACCCACTCAGTCTCGGACGTTGATTATGGCGTCGAATCCAGAGCAGTGTTCCAGTTGTTCCGAGAAGGAAATAGGCAAGTAGGGAAAAACCCATTGACCAAGCCGCTATTTTCCATAACCAAAGAAAGGAAGGTAAATCCACAATTTATGAAGTTAGCGGGGGAGCGGGGGAGCTGGGGAGCTTTTGGAGAATAGAGGGTGTGATGGTTGACCTGATTAGCTTACCAACAGAAGATTAAAAGTTATGTGAGGCTTGCCTAGGTCTTACACATCTTAATATATATTGAAATTAAAATGAGGGGCTGCCCGCTTGGATATTGGGCAACCCCTTCGGCTATACAATCTCACTTCAGACGGGTAAATTTAGCCCAAAGTGGCGAACGTTAAAGTTTCTTTGGGTAACGGGTTCTTCTTATTATGGTTATGGGCGGTTTCCACTAAGTGTTTATTATGGGTCGCTTCTGCTTTAGGCTGAGGTGCAGCTTCCTCTATGTAATTACCACTTTCATCGACTCGCAGGCGATCGCAAGGAATCGTATCTGAGAGAATCGCGCTAGCCATCATACCAGTGTGAATTTCCAGTTGAGCCTCTGGCAAGGTTTCAAATGCTAAACGCTGACCTGGAAACACAACTCGCTCAAAATACCAATTCGGGATGTTTGTTATGCGAGCAATCTGTATTTGGCTAGTGGCATTCACATAGCAGCAGAGAATTTGACGCTTTTGGTTATCGGGTGGGAGAGGATCGAGAATTTGTGCCATAACTGCCAGTGTGATGAACGCATCAAGCTTGTTACATCCCCCAAGTTAGCACCTGCGATCCCGGCTGGCTGTAAAGCCTACTACCAATCCCTTTTTAGTTGGCATCACTTATTCCCCCGTTGCCTCGGGATAAATTCCCATAATTGGGGAACTTGTCGTTTTTTAGCGTTTAATCTCGTTTATTTAAGGAAAAATTAATTTTTCCTGCGATTATCCCAGGGGGTGGATTCGATTTCTCTTATTTTTGAGGTATTTTGCTACATCCAGAGAAAATATTACACAGTTGAGAGAACTAGGCAATCTTGTTAAAGTTAAGTTATGTGAATCCCTTTTTCAGAATTGGCGTCGAGCAACCTTCGATCAGAACTGAGAAGTTTATAAAATTCTCTAAAATACTTGAAATAACAATGCAGCAGAAAATTCTCTATGTACGCCTTCCCTGTAATCCCATCTTTCCGATTGGCGTAGTTTACTTAGCCGATCATGTCCATAAGCTGTTTCCAGAGGTGGAGCAGCGAATTTTTGACTTAGGAACGGTGCCTCCCCTGGATTTTACTCATGCTCTCGACACCTGCATTGACGAATTTCAGCCCACATTGTTGGTGTTTTCGTGGCGCGACATCCAAATTTATGCACCCGTAGGAGGTAGAGGCGGCAATCCCCTGCAATATGCTTTCGAGTTTTTCTATTCTTGGAATCCCTCGCTCAAGCTACGCGGTGCTTTTGGACTGCTGCGTTTAGCGATATCCTATTATGCTGAACTTTGGCGTAACTCGGGCTTGATTAAACGAGGACTCAAACGAGCTCGCCAGTATCATCAAGAGGTTCGCGCCATGGTAGGTGGTGGTGCGGTGAGCGTGTTCTACGAGCAACTCCAGCATCAACTGCCAAAGGGAACCATCGTTTCGGTGGGTGAGGGAGAAGCCTTGCTCGAAAAACTGATGCGAGGTCAAGATTTCTTGGATGAGCGCTGTTATGTGGTTGGGGAAAGCAAGCCGCGCGATCGCATGATCCACGAGCAACCTGCCCCCTTAGAAAAAACGGCCTGTAACTACGATTACATCGAACAAATTTGGCCTAGCTTTGATTATTACCTGCAAGAGAACGACTTTTACATTGGTGTTCAAACCAAGCGGGGTTGTCCCCACAACTGCTGCTACTGTATTTATACCGTTGTAGAAGGGAAACAAGTTCGGATTAATCCCGCCGATGAAGTGGTGGCTGAAATGCGCCAACTTTATGATCGAGGTATTCGTAACTTCTGGTTTACCGATGCTCAGTTTATTCCGGCACGCAAATTTATGGATGATGCCGCCGAACTTTTGCAGAAAATTTTGGATTCTGGTATGACAGATATTCATTGGGCGGCCTACATCAGAGCGGATAATCTCACACCAGAACTCTGTGAGCTGATGGTGAAAACCGGTATGAATTATTTTGAAATCGGTATTACCAGTGGTTCTCAGGAACTCGTTCGGAAGATGCGAATGGGCTATAATCTCCGCACCGTCTTGGAAAACTGCCGCGATTTGAAAGCGGCCGGTTTTGATGACTTGGTTTCAGTCAATTATTCCTTTAATGTAATTGATGAGCGACCCGAAACGATTCGGCAAACTGTTGCCTATCATCGGGAGTTAGAGCGGATTTTTGGAGCTGATAAAGTTGAGCCTGCTATCTTCTTTATTGGTTTACAACCTCATACTCATCTCGAAGAGTATGCTTTTGAAAATAATATCCTAAATCGTAATTATGACCCAATGAACTTGAAGCCTTGGACGGTGAAAAAACTTTTGTGGAATCCTGAGCCGTTAGGGTCATTCTTTGGCGAAGTTTGTCTCCAAGCTTGGCGGCAAAATCCTAACGACTTTGGACGCGAAGTCATGAAGATTTTGGAAGAACGATTAGGATGTGCCGATTTAGAGGAAGCATTAGTGGCTCCCATCGAATCCAAGCAAAAACTACAAAAACAGTTAGTTAATGTTTGATACAGATCTGGGCAGTTTAGAACTGTTGCCCATACAATAATTAGGGAGCTATTTTCCCTTTTTTTGTCTTTTTCTCGATTGAGATTGTTTGTCTTCACCCCCTTATAGTTCATCACAAGTCGTTAAGATAATAAAGTTCAAAAAATGCTGGAAGGTTCGATTTTACATCACTTAGAAACAGCCCATCGAGGAAGCAAAAGGCCCTTAAACTTTGGAGTATATTACAAAAATACGCTGGTCGCTCTGTGCCATGCTCTAGAAGACTTTGTGCTGGAGTCGAGTGGGACACCCCTGATGATTACGGCTTTCCAGCGAGGGAAGTGGTATTTACAAGAAGCGGAGCGTTATGGTGAGTTAGCCGAGAAAGCCTCTCAGGTGGTGATTATGGCGACACCGGATGCCGGCTTTGCTGAACATTCGACTAGCCAACGGGCAAATGTGGCGCTGATGAGCTTGAAACCTGACGATCCAGTAGCTCAAGAATGGCACCTGATGATTTTGTCGGAAACCTACAGTGCGATGGTGCTTTGTCAAGAGCTCTCTGCCTTGGATTATGGGCATAAAGGGATGCCCGAAAATGATTGTGAACGCAAGTTCTACGGCTTTTGGACATTTGAGCCGGAATTGGTGCAGGAAACAATGGAAATCGCGATCGCCCATGTGGGAGATTACAATCCCAGCTTGCAACATACCTTAACCAAGCATATACAGAAGATTACGGCGGCCTATGGAACGAAGCCACGAGATGATATCGGTGCGGTTGTTACCCGTGTGGTGGATTATCTCCAGGCAAGTCAAGGGCAAATTGGCCAGCTTGGAGACAGAGAACTAATCAGTGCCCCCATCCATGAACAGGCATTAGATGAGAATTTACTATCCAATGAAATGCAGGCATTCTTGCGGATGGCGCAGCTCATTGACCAAGCCAATGCCACCAACCCCTTAGCGGCGGCTGAAGTGGCAGCGCTGTCTGAGGCTATGGGGCAGTTGTTGGATATACCGGCTTGGCAACTTAAGCGTTTACGCCTTGCAGCTTTACTGCATGGATTGAGTTCGTCGTTGGTGCAATCGGTTCACTCGTCTGAAGAAGCACCCAGTTGTCCCCTCACTCCTGGGGTACAGGCACTACGCGCCATGTCGAGAATGGGAGCGATCGCACAAATTATTACACACCAAACCGAATGGTGGAATGGTCAGGGTATACCCGCCGGATTAGCCTATGATGCGATTCCCTTAGAGTCGAGAATTTTAGCACTGGTGACAGAGTTTCAGTGGCACGTCAGGCAGTTGCGAACCTCATTAGAAGGGAAAGAGGAGACACTCCCAAAGCAGGAAGAAATATTGTCGAAAGCGTTAGCCGCCTGTCAAGCCAAAGTCGGTGAAGTGTTTGACCCTAAATTAATGGAAGCTCTCACCTTATTGGTAATGGGGATGCAGCAAGGGATGAACTTGCAGGTGAATCAGCCTAAAATTGCAGCAGGGATGTGGTTGCTGGACTCTGATAGTAGTCAAGCGTTGAAAATGCATTAACAACCCATTGAAGGTGAAAAAATTGAGGTTCAAACGTTCAATATGCCAACTGATTTTTTGAGTGGAGTGATGGAAATAGAAGCAATTCGTGCGGGTAAACTCAAGCAATTATCCGGCGTAGATTTAGAAGAAGAAGACTTTTCGGGTGGCCATCTAGAACGAGTTAATTTAGCGGGTGCCACATTAGCGGGGGCAAATTTTTCGGCTGCTAACTTGAATGGCGCTCGTTTAGATGGGGCGAATCTAGTAGGAGCCAAAATGGTATCGGCTGATTTGCGAGCTAATTTTTTGGGTGCCAACTTGATGCAAGCTGACTTGAGTAGTGCTGACTTACGCGGCAGTAACCTCCGAGGGGCTAATTTGATGGGGGCAAAGCTGAGTAAGGCGTCCTTGGTCGGTGCTTTTTTAAGTGGTACGAATTTGATGGGAGTCAATTTGCAAGGAGTTGACTTACGGGGCGCTGACTTGCGTGGGGCAAATCTCAATAGTGCCAATCTTAAAGGGGCAGATTTATCTCAAGCGGATTTACAAGGGGCTAGCTTGAATAATGCGAATTTGGAAGAGGCAGATTTGCGAGGAGCGAATTTAGCTGGGGCGAATTTCTCAGAGGCTAATTTGCTTTGTGCCGAGTTAGAAGGAGCGAATTTAGAGGGGGTTAATTTAGCGGAGGCGTGTTTAATTGGTACATCTCATGCAAAAGTATCTCCACCAATGGAGCAGGTGAAAATTCCCTTGAAGTTGGCGGAAACTGAAGAAATTACGCAAGAAAATAATAGTCAAGAGATTTAGACGTTCCTGTAGAGTGCGTTAATTTCCTTGTGCCTTTTTCGATGAGGTCAACGTGCAGCTCAAGCAAGTGATCATTGCTTACAAAGCCAGAGACTCCCACAGCCGGAGTTGGGCAGAGAAATGTGCTCGGCAGTTGGAAAAACTACAGTGTCATGTTCTCATGGGACCGAGTGGCCCCCAGGATAATCCCTACCCTGTCTTTTTAGCTTCTGTGATGGACAAGATCGATATGGCAGTGGTGTTGGGAGGAGATGGTACAGCATTGGCAGCAGCACGCCATCTTGCGCCAGAAGGTATCCCGATCTTAGCGGTCAATATTGGCGGACATTTGGGGTTTTTGACCGAACCGTTTGAAAAATTTAAGGACACAGAGGCGGTTTGGAATCGATTAATTGAAGATCGTTATGCGATTCAACGACGGATGATGTTGCAAGCGGCGGTGTTTGAAGGCAATCGCACTAATATGGAACCCGTCAGCGATCGCTTTTTAGCACTCAATGAAATGTGTATCAAGCCAGCTTCGGCAAATCGTATGATTACCTCGGTGCTGGAGATGGAAATTGATGGAGAAGTGGTTGATCAATATCAAGGGGACGGATTGATTGTTGCCACACCAACTGGTTCGACTTGTTACACGCTTTCGGCTAATGGGCCGATTTTACACGATGGCATGGCAGCGATCGCCGTTACGCCGATTGCCCCATTAAGCCTTTCCAGCCGTCCCATCGTTTTACCAGCCGGTGCAGTGGTGAGTATCTGGCCGTTGGGGGATTATGAACTCAATACCAAGCTGTGGATGGATGGGGTTTTAGCGACTTCTATTTGGCCAGGACAGCGAGTCGATGTTCGCATGGCCGATTGTTACGGCAAATTTATTATCTTGCGGGAAAATAATTCCTATTACAAGACGCTACGCGAAAAGCTCCAGTGGGCAGGTGCTAGAATTTCGTACAGCAACAACCACCGGAACTGATTGATAATTAGGAGTCTCCGAGTCAGAAATCAGAAATCAGGAGTGAGGAGGAAAGATTTACATTCTTTACCTAGAACTCTAAGATGCCATGCCTCGAATATCACCATAACTGTTAATGGCAAATTCGATTTGTAGCAATAAGCGTTCATTCTCAGACGGTAGAGAACCTTTGTGGAAACAAGTTGAATCTTCCGCAAATCCTAAACCCGCAGGGCCACAAACCGTAACTAAATTTTCAGCGCCATAACAATCCAGAATTTCTTGATCGTCTTTACTTGCACAGCGTACACCCAGAAGCTGGTGAGTTAATTTCTTGTTTTTGTGGCTTCCTCGCAACAGAACATGAGGCCCGTTGGTGTGGTCTACATCGGTAAGGTAGAAAAAGAATTTGATGAACCGATAATCATCTAAATCGTAATGAAAAACTTGAGCAGCTTTGAGTTGTTCAAATGAGGTTCCTGCTACCGGGAAACTCCACCAAAGCTCTGTCGCAACATGCACGGGGGTTGTGCCTAAAAATTTAGCTGCGAGCGCTAATATCTTAGGGTCATTTTCCAGCTTTCTTATGGCTGCACATCCCTGGCCATGAAAATAGCTACCTAAGCGAATTGGTCTTCCTAGAGACGCTTGCGCTTGCTCTTTTTGATGATAGCGGAAGCTTGTGTTTTGGTTTCTGTCTGCATAGCAAGGGGAGGAATAAGCGTAGTCGAGTATCTCTTGAATTACCTCTGGAGGTAGGTTTATTCCAGCCACATAACTGTCAGTATTAATCGATGAAGCCATTTGATCTACATCGATATCTGCAAAAACAGAATCTTCTTGCGTTGAGTTAATGGTGTAAGACTTGCTTGGAAGCTTATATAAGAAGCTGATGGCATTACGAATCCATTCAATTCGTGCCAATTTCCGCATTAAAAACAATCCAGGATTTTTGCTCAAACACTGGAAGCTTTTGGTACAATAATCAAAGAATTTCGCCCAGAAGTTTTGAGAGGTTTGAACTAAAGTTGCCATAAATTGCGATTCTCCTGTGAGGGTTAGGGCAGATGTCGGCTACCTAATTGATTGCCTTATCCTGTCCAGACCGGAATTCAGCTCTGGTATAGAGCAGGACTGTTGAGTTAAACACGAAGATTGGTACACAATAACCAAAGTCAGCCATGAAAGCAGGGAGCAATCCTAATATTCCTGGTTTGAGTGAGTTTGGGTTGACGTTATTAGTCCTGAAAAAATTTCCTGTGTCCTTCCATCTCAAGCGTTGTGCCTGAATCTATTTAATCGAATTCATCGAAAACTGCTACTGCTCACCAACAAAAATGCTGACTTGATTGGAAGTGTAGAAGTTGAAGACATACATCAATTCTCTACTACATCATCATAATCTACGTACACTAAACACTGCCAAGAGCCTAAGTAAGCTTTTCTGAGATTCTTTAGGAACGATTAATTTTCTTGAGTCGAGCTTAACAAGCTGAAATATTGACCTAAAACCCAACCATGCAACGCCTGAGCATTGAAGTGAGTTGGGGGGGCAAGAGTTGAGTGCTTGGGTAGATACCTGAAACGAGTCTGCATATGAGGATAGTCCTTTTAACTCCGAATGAAGTTTTATGTCTTCCTCAGGGGTTGACGCAATGTTCTCTAAAAAGGTTTCGTCATTATTTTCAATTGTTTACATTCCTTGCCAAGTTATTACCTCCGCAACTAATGTATCAACCTTAATAGTTATAGTAGCTAGATTGAAGAATGTCTACTTCTACCAAACAGCATAGTTTTATAGTCATTTATAAAAATTAACTAATTTTGCTTCGTACCTCAGTTATATGACACTTTAGTTTAGACAAAAGGTATTATATCCAGAATTTTTTACTCCTTGTGTAAAGTATTGATGTTGAGAGCATTACCGCTCTACAGACGGAGTTCGGGGCTTCACAACTATTTTGCCAGTCAATAAAATTGAGGCTAGACGTTAAATGCTGATTGGTTTCGGGCAACAATCTCTCGAACCATTATTTATTTCCTCTGATTAAGGTAAGCTTTATAAAGCCAAGATAAAGTAATCATTATGAACTGGGTACACTTTTCCCCTTAGACACTGCTATCCCACCTAGCTCCGCCCTATCCCCTATTTTTCAATCAGCGTGTCCAGTTCCCGATTCAAAAAAACAAAAAATAGCCAGAACCCGCGCTCTGTTGCAACCAAGAACAAGGGTGTTAACCGTTCTTGCTATCACCCTAAATCTCGAAACAATTTATCCTCCTCCACACCCCCTCTCTGGCGCTTGTTGGTTTATGGACACAACTATCGTCGGCAAATTGGGCAAGCGATCGCCTGCTCGATTTTCAATAAAATCTTTGATTTAGCTCCACCCGTCTTAATCGGTGCGGCTGTCGATGTGGTCGTCAAGCGGCAAAATTCCCTAATTGCTCAATGGGGAATTGAAGATATCTTTTCACAACTTCTAGTCTTAAGTTTCCTCAGCTTTATTGTTTGGGGGTTAGAATCCGTATTTCAATATGCCTACGCTCGATTGTGGCGCAATCTTGCCCAAGCCATTCAGCACGACTTGCGCTTAGATGCATACGGGCATTTACAATCCCTGGAACTCGCTTATTTTGAGGACAGGAGTACTGGGGGGTTGATGTCGATTTTGAACGATGACATCAATCAACTCGAACGTTTTTTGGATGTGGGGGCGAATGATATTATCCAAGTCACAACCACAGCCATTGTGATTGGTACAACCTTCTATATTTTGGCTCCTGATGTAGCTTGGATGACGATTGTACCCATCCCATTTATTCTTTGGGGTTCAATCGCCTTTCAACGTCTGCTTGCACCTCGATACGCCGACGTGCGAGAGCAAGTGAGTCTGATTAATAGCCAATTAGCGAATAATTTAACCGGCATTACTACGATTAAAAGCTTCACCGCCGAAGAGTATGAAGTCGGACGGATTGCCGCTCAAAGCCAAGCCTATCAAGTCAGCAATAAGCGGGCGATCGCGCTTTCTGCTGCTTTTGTCCCTTTAATTCGGATGATTATCTTACTCGCCTTTACAGGGATTCTCCTCTATGGTGGCATGGATGTGGTGGCCGGAGGGCTGGCGGTAGGGACGTATAGCGTGTTAGTGTTCTTAACCCAGCGTTTGCTGTGGCCGCTCACCAGCTTGGGACAAACCCTAGATTTGTATCAACGGGCAATGGCGTCTACTCATCGAGTATTCAAGCTTTTGGATACGCCTTTAGAAATGCATCCGGGAGACATTGCCTTACCGATTCAACAGGTGCGGGGGGAGTTGGTGCTGCACGATGTTACTTTTGCCTATCACGACCGCGCCCCAGTCATTCAAAATCTTTCTGTGCACATTCGGGCGGGTAAAACGATTGCGATTGTGGGTTCTACTGGGTCTGGTAAAAGTACCTTGGTGAAGTTATTATTGAGGTTATATGAAGTACAAGGGGGTACTATAACCCTTGACGGAATTGAACTACAACAAATACAACTCCAAGATTTACGCCGAGCCATTGGTTTAGTCAGCCAGGATGTGTTTTTATTTCACGGTACGGTGAGGGAAAACATCGCCTACGGTAGTTTTGATGCCACATTAGCTGAGGTGATGGCGGCGGCCCAAATTGCTGAAGCACACGAGTTTATTGAGCAATTGCCCCAAAGCTATGACACGATAGTGGGAGAACGGGGTCAGAAGTTATCAGGAGGACAGCAGCAACGGATTGCGATCGCTCGGGCTATTCTCAAAAATCCACCGATTCTTATCCTAGATGAGGCAACGTCGGCTGTGGATAATGAGACAGAGGCAGCCATTCAGCGCTCATTGGAGAAGATAACTCAGAACCGGACAACGATTGCGATCGCGCACCGTCTTTCTACTGTTCGGAATGCTGATTGTATTTATGTGATGGAGTATGGCAAATTAGTCGAGCAAGGGCGGCATGAAGAATTGTTGAACAAACAGGGAATTTATGCCAGCCTCTGGCGAGTACAGTCAGGTCTAAAATGATTTTTGAATTTTAATAACGGAATGTAGACAATGATCATGTTTGGTCGCCCCCAGGCAGACAAGCCAGAAGATAAGTGGAAGCGTCAGCTCGATCGATTTGCCCAAGAGCATCAGCAAGAGTTGGCGGCGTTATCTTGGGGACTGTTTCAGGAACGGGGAGAAAGCGATGATACGTTAGGCATTGACTTGCAACCCACCCCGCATTTTGTCTACTGTCCCAAAAGTGCGATCGAGGAACTTAATCGTAAGCTGGAAAACCACATTCAAGAAATTTTGGGAATTATCGACGCTCATAAACCTGAAAAAGAAGTTTTAATCATTGGCATTGGTAATGACCAAATTAAGCTAATTCAGTTTGAACCCGATTCTCCACCTCCAGCTTGTTTTGAGCAAGTTGGTAAAGATATTGATACGTTATTAGAACAGTTAGAACAGCATTTAAAAGAATTTCTAGAATAAACTACCCCGCCTCACATAAGGGGTAGTTCATCTAACTGTTTGTCCGAAAAACAGCCAATTGGATTTGAGGTTGATGAAACCAAAAATCCCTTCGGATGAGAGCGAGGGAGTGTCAACCCGAAATATCAGTCGGATAATCAGTATGAATTGCTTCTAACTTCATTAAAATTTTGGGCTTAAGTTTTTCAAACTCCTGTTTAAGTATCCGTTTACTGAATTGAGGTTGAGTAGAAGATACAGTAGCTCGGCTTGAATTTGCCCAATGGATCAACATTTTACACTGTGCAGGAGCAATAGTTGACATCATCACATTGGCACATTTTTCGGGCTCTGAGAGTGAAAAGAATAAAATACGATAACGACCTGATTCTCCCAACAGTCTAACGATTTTTTGACCAAGGGGTGTTTTAAGGTCTAAGTAACAAGGAAGCCAACTAGCACCGTGTTCACGGTTATGCAACGCTGTAATCCATAACACTGTTGGATGGGGAGAGGGTAAAAATAAAAATTGATTGTAACGGGTACTAACTAAACGGTTTTGAATTTCCTTGCGATCCAGCATCACCCAAAGAGTGGCAAATAATTCTTTCTGGGTTCTCAGGATATGAGGAAAAACAATTTTGGCTTGGGGTTTGTTTTTTGGCCAAGAGGTGGCTAAACAAACTTCATCGGCTGTAGGGGTGCGTGGTTCGGTTGGTAGCTTAATGGTTGGAGCTTGTCTGAGTTTGTCCCGCCATTGTTCACTTAGTTTTTGGCCATGTTCTAGGCTATCTTCAAGAGATTTTAAAACTCGTAAAACATCCTCAACACCTTGAGGGCGATGATTGGAGTCTTTAGCCAGACAATTCATCACCAAATTCTTGAGGGGATTGGGTATTTTTAAGTCTGGATTAACGGATTCAAAAGTGCGAGGGGGTGAATAGTGATGGGCTTTGTACCAACCGCCAAAGGAGTGAGTTTCTCCTAAAATCGGCATTTCACCGGTGAGCATCTCAAACATCATTACACCCAGACTATAAATATCTGAGCGTTTATCTAGTTCTTTACCCTCCATTTGTTCAGGTGAACAATAGGCCAGAGTACCCATAAAGGAATGAGTTTGAGCCCCGTCGGACTGTAGCAACTTAGCAATGCCAAAGTCGAGGATTTTGACGAGTTCCCCGTAGGACTCATCTTCAGGTTGAATGACGAGAATGTTACTCGGTTTAATATCTCGATGAATAATAGGACTGAGTGTACCGCCGATGACGATACCTTTGTGAGCACATTGCAATCCCAAACAAATTTGGCGAGAAATAGTTAAAAACCGAAGTAAAGAGAGGGGATGTCGTCGAATGATATCACTGAGGCTTTCACCTTCGAGGTATTCCATAACGTAAAAGGAAATCTCGTGTTCATCTACGCCATAGTCCCTAACCCGAACGATGTGATTGCTTTTTTCACCTAGCAACGCGCAAATGGTGGCTTCTTGCTCGAAGCGATCGCGCATTTTTTTGGTTAATAATGCCTGGGAAATAAATTTGACGGCAACAGTGACGCCTCCCAAGAGGATATCTTTAGCTTGATACACCCGCCCCATAGCGCCTTTGCCGATCAGCCTGACCAGTTGATAGCGATTGGCGAGTAAGCGACCATAGTTGGGGTCTGTTGTCATGATGCAAATTCTGGCAAATTCAAGCAGTTAAAAGTGAAATCCAATACCTAAAAAGCAGTTCCACCCTAGGCGATTGAGGCAATTGCAGGGCAAAATTTACCGCCATAACCACTGTCTGTCGTCCGCCCTGTTTAACCAGCTTACCCCTTTCATTCAGTTTTTCCGAGCAATGGATGGTCAAGCCTGATGCTGGTGTTAATCTTTGGGCTGAATACCGATTGTTTGGTTTCAACAACAAATTGTAGTTCAAAAAACACCAATCAAGTCTGAAATAAGAGAGTAATCCACTCCAGTGAATTCCTTGCATCGCCAACATCAACTCATGGGTCTCATTCAGGCTGGCGCTCTAGGGTTGCCTCCATCGTACTCGTCAGATAGTGACCAGCCATAATGCCACTCGATAGGTAGTAAGTCTTATTATCCAGGCGATGAGTGGTTTCAAAACCACTGCGACGGTGGCGATCGCCCAAAACCCAATAACGTTGAACGATAGATTCTGGAGTCACCCAACCTTCGCCCTCGACATGTCCTAAAACACTGTGCTTTAGGATAAAAGTGTACTGTCGTTCCCCTGTATCTAGACGCCCCCGATATTGAAACGATATATCTTCACGCTCACTGTCAGGAAATACCAGTTTTGTGACCATCGTAAACCAGTTTTCCCGACTCCAGGCAATGAGCGTCATACCTTTGACAGGAATTGGCATACCATTGCGTTCCAGCCAATTTCCCTGGAGTGTCCAGCGTCCTGCCTCCATCAAAAAGGTGTGAGCCACAGTGTTACCCTTCGTTTATTCTCGAATCTTGCCGTTCTCATTCTCTTGTCTGCGGTTACTTCGACCCATCATTAAGCGTAACGCTTGACATTTACTCTTGGGTATTGGGGTGAGAAGGAAAGGCAATAGGTATTTTCAAGTATAACTGGACTTTATACAAGTTTTTGAGCGATGACAACAGATGTAGGGGCATGGCAGGCATACCATGGGGAGCATATCAGGTTTGCACGGACAGCCCCGCACTGCGTGCCGCTACGCTAACATCCCCCAGC
>CAZPRJ010000030.1:0-79220 GCA_964588805.1 uncultured Microcoleus sp.
CTGAACTTCGTCCAACGACCACTCAACTAGGTTGGCAAACCTCCAATCTAAGGCAGTGGTTGGGACTAGCTAAAGACAAAACGAATAAAGCTAACCCCACACCCGAAACGCATTCTCATGACGGAATTACTTTAGCCGCTAGTCATTTTATTAAGTGGCAGGAATGGGTTGGCAATAAAACTCATGGAGGACATTGGGTTGGCGAAATTCAGCTAACTCGATGCTCTTTTGCTGTGATATCTAGACCTCAACTGTATCGTCGTCAACTACACTTTGAGAATCCAGTTAAAGGCTCATCCTTCCATCCAGAACACCGTAAACGCAAAGGTGGTACAGTTACACCTTTTGGCTTCCGTTCAGGAGATAAGGTAAAAGCTGAAAAAGCTGGCAAATCCTATATTGGCTGGATTGGTGGATACGTTGAGAAACAGAAGAAAGTTTCTGTTTACGACATTAACTGGCATCGGATTGGACAATTTTCTGTGTCTAAGGTTCAACTTGTTAAACGTTCTACAAGGCTGCTTTCTCATGCTCAAGTCTGCTGACAAAACTCACATCCGGACAGCAATTCCTCCCACACTTGAATCTTTGATTACAAGTGGGGATTCCTTGCCGAAGACTGTTGAACAAGTTAATGGGTATTACCTGTCCAAAACTTCAATGTGTTCGCTGCCCAAATCCTTTGCCACTAGTGGATTTAGTCCAAATGAGTAATTCCCCACTTTGACCTCCAGCAGCAAGCTTTTCTCCTGCGGGGTGCCAATCCAGACTAGAGAACCCATGCGGTGCACCTTCCAAAATTTGTGTAACTTGCTTGGCTTTTTGCCACAAACAAACCCAGCCATCATCCGCCGCCGAGGCCAGTAGAAAAGTCCTAGGTTGAAACCCAATCGCTTGCACCACGCCATCATGAATATCCAGCACTCGGCTTTGCCAACCCACCGAGTCATCTGGGTGCTTCTCCCAAGCCACAACTCCCTCCACACTCGACACGACTAAAACAGATGCACCCCTTGGCGTCTGTTTCTCCGACCAAGTTAGATTCCGGATTTTACCTGGAAAGCCACGCATCACCCAAGGTAAGTTAGGGTTCTCCCATTCCAACACGGTGAGCGTATTATCCAGATTGCCAGACGCTAAATATTTGCCATCCGGCGACCAGGCGATCGCTACACTGGCCGCAGGTATTTGCACCACAAAAGGGTCATCCTCCCACGCTTGAGCATCCCAAACCTTCACACCCTGATTTCCCGCAATCGCCAGCCATGACCCATCCGAACGCCAAGACATTCCTAACACTGAAGAGGCTTCAAAATTGAGAGTGGTCACCACTTCATTGCGATCAGCATCCCAAATTTGCACGTAGCGCCCGATACTAAAAGCTAACTGGTTATCTGTAGGGCTCCAGGCTAGCCGATCAATCCAAGCCGGAGAATTTTCCAACGTGTGGATGAGCTGGAACCATGCAGAATCAATAGTCTGACCGATTTCCCGGTGCTGCCAAATCTGTACCCGTCCATCCTGTCCCGCCGTAGCCAGAAACTGCCCATCCCAGGAAAAGGCTAAAGCATCTACCGAACGTTGGCTACTTTCCTGCAATGTAGTCAGTCCCTTAGCCGTCCACAATACCACCTCTCCCGCCCCTGTACTAGCCGCCAAAATTTGACCCGATGGCGACCAAGCCACGGCTGTCACATAATCAGAAAGCATCCCCTGCCAGTAGGGATCGAAAAGTTTTTGGGTATTCGCACTTAAACTAGGCACGCTCTAAAGTCCTCTTTAAGTTTCGCTTCGTCCAGATTACGACCGATGAACACCAGCTCGTTTTTACGGATTTCTCCGGGTTTCCACTGGCGATCGCGAGTTCCATCAAAAAGCATGTGAACGCCTTGGAAGACAAAGCGATGGTCTTCTCCTCGGATATTCAAAATCCCCTTCATCCGAAAGATATCCGTCCCTTGGGTTTGTAAAAGATACGAGAGCCAATCGTTTAACTTGTCACCATCCACTTCACCCGACTCGACCAGCGCAATAGAATACACTGATTCATCATGCTCGTGAGCCTCTTCACCCAAGAAATCGGGGTCTATCTCTAGCGCTCGCTTCAGGTCAAACGCTTTAACTCCCAACAGTGCATCCATCCCTAACTCGGAATTTTGAGTACGGTAGACTTTTGCCATAGCATTCATCGACCGAATCCGCTTTTCTAGCTCATCGAGCTGTTCTGCTGTCACTAAATCGGTTTTGTTGAGTAAAATCACATCAGCAAAGGCAATCTGCTCTTGCGCCTCATCTGCATCCCAGTGATTCCAAATGTGCTTAGCATCAACAACCGTTACCACTGCATCGAGTTGCAGTTGCTCTCGCATATCTTCATCTACAAAAAATGTTTGAATCACAGGCGCGGGGTCTGCTAAACCTGTTGTTTCAATCACCAGATGGTCAAACTTATTCCGGCGCTTCATCAAATTGCCGATAATCCGTATCAAGTCACCCCGAACGGTACAGCAAATGCAGCCATTGTTCATCTCAAAAATTTCTTCATCGGTATCAATGACCAATTGGTGATCAATTCCGACCTCCCCAAACTCATTGACAATCACAGCAACTTTCTTGCCATGCTCGTAAGTCAGGATGTGATTTAGCAGCGTCGTTTTTCCTGCACCCAGATAGCCAGTTAAAACCGTCACGGGCACTACACTTGGTACTTGAGCTGTAACCATAGGATAATCAGACTTCTCAACTCTTTCCAAAATGATAATCATTATCGCCCAGAAAGAGAAGAGGAACCTTTTCGATTTAGGGCTACTCTCTGACCAATTACGACTTCTACCCCTCAGGGTCTAGACCGAATCTGCGAGGATGGAAGGGTATGAATGCTCAATTGTGATTACCAAACAGACTGCTTGTGCAACCCGTTGACTTTACGACCCTCACTGCAACCTGCTATGAACTGCGTTCGGAATGGATGCCCGGACGTGTCGAACAAGTTTATCAGCGCGATCGCTACACGATTTCGCTGTACCTACGAACCCTGAAACATCGGGGTTGGCTGTCGATTTCCTGGCACCCCCAAGCGGCGCGAATGTGCTTGGGCAACCCACCCCCCCGGATACCCGATACCTTTACCTTTAGCGACCAACTACGGCATCAATTAAATGGACTGGCCTTAGTAGCCATTGAAGCGATCGCACCATGGGAGCGTGTATTAGACTTACAATTTGCCCGACGCCCTGGAGACTCACCCCAATTTCACCTGTATGTCGAAATTATGGGTAAATACAGTAACGTCATCCTCACAGATGCCAACCATCTGATTATCACCGCTGCCCATCAAGTGAGTCTGCAACAATCCAGCGTCCGCCCGATTCAAACTGGTCAACCCTACGAACACCCACCCGCGCTGATTGCCAATTCTCCTAGCTTGAGCGAATCTCAACAACGCTGGCAAGAGCGAGTCAGCCTAGTCCCCGGAACTCTCCAACGGCAGTTGCTCAAAAGTTACCGAGGGTTAAGTCCAGCACTCGTGCGATTAATGGTGCAAGCGGCAGGACTCGACCCGAACCAATCCACCGAAAGCCTTAATGCCTCTGACTGGCAGCAATTATTTCAACGCTGGCAAGAATGGCTACAAATCGTGGGCAATGGTGAAGGGAGAATCGGGAGACAAGAAGGACAAGAAAAAAATTCTTCATCTCCATTTCAACCCGGTTGGACAGACGCAGGTTACACCGTTATTGATTGGGGTATCGTTCAGCCAGCGAAAAACGTGCAAACCTTACTCAATGAATATTACACGGGCGAACTCAATCAACAAGAATTTAGCCAATTGCGTCATCAACTGAGTCAAAAGGTAAGTAATCTTTTGGCAAAATTGCGACAGAAAGCCTCTACCTTTGAAGACCGCTTGCAGCAATCGGATCAGGCAGATGAATACCGTCAGCAAGCTGACTTGTTAATGGCACACTTGCACAACTGGGAACCTGGGATGAAGTCCATCACACTCGCTGACTTTGAATCCAGTGAACCGATTAAAATTCCCTTAAATCCCGAGAAAAACGCGGTTCAAAATGCCCAAGCGCTTTACAAACGCCACCAAAAGCTCAAACGTTCTCGCCATGCGGTTGAGCCGTTACTGCAAGAAGTGCAAGCAGAAATTCAATACCTCGAGCAAGTCGAAGCCTCATTAGCCCAGTTAGACCGTTACCATAATCCAGAAGACTTACAAACCTTACAAGAAATTCGCGAAGAACTCATTCAACAAAACTATCTAGATTCGCCCGAACAACGGAGTCGAGATGTTAACCATATTTCTGAACCTTACCACTATCAGACACCCAGTGGCTTTGAATTATTAATTGGTCGTAACAATCGCCAGAATGACCAACTCACATTTCGCACAGCAGGGGACTACGATCTTTGGTTTCATACTCAAGAAATTGCAGGTAGCCATGTCCTCCTCCGCCTAGAACCCGGAACTGTACCTGACGAAGCCGACTTGCAATTTGCCGCCGATCTCGCTGCCCTCTATAGCCGGGGTCGTCAGAGTGAGCAAGTGCCGGTGGTTTACACTAAACCCAAGCACGTCTATAAGCCCAAAGGCGCTAAACCTGGTATGGCCATTTACAAGCACGAAACCATTATTTGGGGGAATCCTCATCAAGGCAGCCACTATCCTATGACAGAGATTCCCCAGTAAGATGTAAATTTTAGTTACAGAGAAATCGTATTTTCTGTTACAATAAAAAATAAAGAAGTCGCCCTGTTGCCGCTTGGGAACGTGCAGCATAGATTTCCACTGTGTAGAGAGACAACGAATTAAGCACTTTTGCTAGGCCAGCTACAGGGATAGCTGGCCTTTTTTCCATCAATTAACCTCTTTGTCGAATTTTATTCCGTTCCTCGGAACAATTGCGCCCTTTGTCTTCACTACCACTTTCCAGGCGATTTTGGTTTCGGCACTGCTCGTAGGTAATTTGTGCCGCCGAAGAATTGGGTAGCTGATCGAGTTTTGTCCCTGCTTGGTTAAAAAACTCTTGAGCTTCTTTATTTTTACCCTGATTCCTCAAAATTTGCGCTTTCAGGTACAGCACTTCTGGGTTATTTGGAGTCAATTCCAAAGCTCGATTGGCAAAAGCTAGGGCCTGGTCATACTTTTTCAAATCCCGATAACCCAATGCAATACCGCGATAGGCTAAGTAAGAAGGGCTGGCATATTTTTCTAACTTTTCAATAGCCTGAGCAGGGTTAGAAAACGGTAAATTAACCGCTAACATCAAATCCATGTAGCCCGTCAGCAAATTCAATTCTGGGTCGTTGGGGCTGATTTTCTTAGCTTCATCCAGATGTTGAAAAACTTTCTGTAATTTAGTTAAGGCTCCAACCGGGCCATCTTTTTTGAAATCATAGGTGCCTTCTAAGAAATGACCTACGGCCGTATAAAGATTACCGCGCAAGGCATCAGTTTTAGTGAGTTGCTCTGCCGTTTGTAGGGTTTTGGTGGCATAGCGTTTGAGGCTGTCCATGTCTTGAGTGGTGTAGGCCAAGGACGCCAGCATGGCATAGGTTAAGGGTTCATTGGGTTCATTCGCTTCCGCTTTTTGTAGGTAGGTTTGAGCGGCTTTGTAGTTTCCCTCTTTGAAGATAGAGACAAAAGCCGCTTCGGTATGTTCGCCAATGGGGCGAGCATTAGTGGTGCGAAAGGGGTCTTTGGCCAATGTGGGTGATACCCACAAACTCAGTACCACCGTTGCGGTACTTGCCAAGGCCGTCAGCATCCGTTTGGGTACAAGTAACCTATGGATCATGGTCATCCTCAAGAGAAATGCTCAATAAAAATTTGACGTTGCTGTTGATTCTAGGTTCCGGCAGGTAATAAGCTGTTGTTCATCTAAGAAAGCATCATGAGGTTTGCGGAGGGGCAGGGGAGCTCTTTCGGAGCAGGGGAGAATCGATTATGCAATGTTTTATGCTGATCAGCTTAGCCTGGAGGTTTAGGGTGATGTTTGTCACAATTGAGATGACTCCTTGCTTCATCCACAAAGCCCATTTCTTGTACAAACCTTAATGCTGTATCTCAAGAATCTAACTTACCATCCCCCTGCTACCCCCCTCGCCATTTTAAAATCGCTAAATTTGGAACTCGCACCGCAACAACTGGGACTCGTCATTGGCCCGAGTGGTTCTGGCAAAACCACCTTATTAGAAATTTTGGCAGGACTGGCACAGCAAACCGCAGGTGGCGTTTTCTGGCGCGATCAGGAACTCACGCCGGAACACTTGCAGCAATTAGGAGGGTTAGTGTTTCAGTTTCCAGAACGGCATTTTTGTGGCGGTACAATCCTGGAAGAACTACGTCTAGGACATCCAGAACTCGGTTCCCATCGAGTTCATGAAGCACTCGGTGAAGTTGGACTAGGTGAATTATCCCTCAGTACCCCACCTCATGACCTCAGTGGAGGCCAACAACGCCGATTGGCCTTAGCAGTACAATTGATTCGCCAACCCCATATTTTGATGTTAGATGAACCAACGGCGGGTTTAGATTGGTCGATGCGACAGCAGTTAGTCAATCTCTTAGCCAAGCTAAAAACCCATTGGACACTCTTAATTGTCACTCACGATGCCGGTGAATTATTACCCATTGCCGATCGCTGCTGGACACTCAATCATGGAGAATTAAACGAAGTTGACCCTGCCACGTTGAAATCTAGAAGTGAATCATTAGTAACTAGTCATTAGTTATTGGTTGTTTGTTATTTGTTGCGAATAACCAATAATATCGAACAAATAACCAATAACCTAAAAATATGATGAATAAATCTGAAAAATTAATGCTGCCGGAAATGAACGATATCTGGCAGCAAACCTTAAACTGGCAACCGACAGCTGAACAAAAACAGCTATTTCAAAATCTTTATGAAGGGATTATTGCCGGAAACCAACAGCTCAATTTAACCCGCATCACCGAACCGAGGGAATTTTGGGAAAAACACTTGTGGGATTCTTTGCGGGGAATTGGGTATCAAGGATTAGGAGGGATTGGAGACAATCATCCTATACCTCTACAGGAGACAGAGACTAAGCAAGAAAATTTATCTCCAAAGGTGATTGATATTGGTACGGGGGCTGGATTTCCGGGACTCCCGATTGCGATCGCCTGTCCTCATTATGCTATTACTTTACTGGATTCTACCCGCAAGAAAATTACTTTTCTCGATACTTTAATCACTCAACTGAGTATTCAGAATGTTACAACTTTAATCGGTCGAGCTGAAGCTATTAATCAACAGCCAGAATTCAGAAAAAATTATGATATTGCCTTATTAAGAGCGGTGGCTCCAGCCTCTACTTGTGCCGAGTATGCCTTACCTTTTTTAAAAACAGGGGGTTTAGCGGTTCTCTATCGAGGCCATTGGACAGATGAAGAAACAGAAAATTTAACGCATGTTGTTGAGAAGTTATCCGGCAAGGTTGAATCAATAGAAGAATTTACAACACCTCTAAGTAACAGCATTCGTCACTGTATTTATATCCGTTCTTGTTCATCTGTCCGAGAAATTAATAAGAAAGAGGGTAAAAAAAGTAGAATAATATCCAATTCATCCATCAAATAGTTAGGACTGACGCCAGAACTTTACATATAGCCAGGGCGCACGTCGGTGCGCCCCTACCCATGACGATTCAAAGATAAATTTGCGTAAGATAGTGCTACATTTTTATGCTTATAGCCCCTCTTGTTCAGGGGGAAAACTAGAAAACGTTTAACGAAATGAACCATCGTAGAGTACCAAGATGGCGATCGCGATTAATTCGCCTTTTCTTCTCTCCTAGAGAACGCCGCTTACGTGCAGGTTGGCGGATTTTGGGAGAAATCTTGATTTCATGGGTATTAATAATTGTTCTTGAATTAACCATTTATCCACGATTGGGTTTAGATTATTTACCCGATGACATTCAAGTGCTAATTAGTTACACTATTCAGGCATTGATTGTAACATTATCGGTATTTCTTGCCCGCCGCTATCTCGATCGCCGTACGTTCATTTCTTTAGGTTTGCATTGCAATCGACAGGCTATATTCGACCTACTTTTTGGGTTCGGACTGGCTGGCTTTTTAATGGCTTTAATCTATAGTTTAGAGTGGGCGGCAGGTTGGCTGAAGTTTGAAGGATTTGCGTGGCAGCATTTACCTTGGTACTCTGTACTGTTCCAAACATTGGTCGGATTGCTGAGTGTGGGTGTGGCAGTGAGTTGGTTTGAGGAATTGCGCGATCGCGGTTATCTCTTACAAAATCTCAAAGATGGCCTAAATTTACCTTGGGGGTTGTTTATCTCCTCTGCCATGTTTGCCGGCCGCCATCTGGGAAATCCGAATGCAAGTTGGATTTCTACGTTAGGTATTTTTCTAGCTGGCTTCTTTTTAGCTTACGGTTGGGTTCGCACTCATGAGTTGTGGATTTCGCTAGGTTTACACGCGGGTTGGAATTTTTTTGAGGGGATTGTATTTGGGTTTCCTATCAGTGGTTTTACAAGCTTTCGGATTATCGAGCAAACTGTTTCAGGGCCAGAATGGATAACGGGGGGTGATTTTGGCCCTGAGGCGGGATTTGTATTAATTCTGGCGATGGCAGTGGGGATGGTACTTATTCATTACTGGAGTCGAGGAAGACTAAGTTCAGAATCAGTCCAATGAGTCATATCATTTTCTTAAATCCCAAAAATTGTACTAATTCGTTTACGAATTCTCTCTAAAGGAGTGTCTTGTAAATCAGACGTATCATTTAGTAAACCCAAATTGTATAGTGAATCTCGACGTTCTGATAATTTTTGAGCGATTTGGTCTGCTAAGTTAGGGTGATTCACTAATAGTTTTTGCAAGTCATTGCGGTCTACTACAAATAAAATTGTATCCTCCAACGTGCGAATACTAGCAGTCCGAGGAGTCCCTAAAAGTAAAGAAATTTCCCCAAAAAATTCACCCGAGTGCAGGGTAGCAATATATTTTTCGGCACGTTGCGAAAAAACTTCAACCGAACCTGAAAGAATTAGATAGAAAGATTCTCCCGGCTCATTTTCCCAGCAAACAATCTGGAGAGGAGAAAATAGTTGCCGATACCCGTATTCGATTAACTCTCGTAGTTCCAAATCTCCACAATTTTCAAAATAACTAACTCGTCGTAAAAGGTCACGGAGTGTCCAGTTATTCGGTGATTTTGGAGGTGCTTTTTTTTCTTCTATAACCGTAACATTTTCAGGAGACTTTTTGCCATTTTTACCATTAGTTTCAACAATATGATTATTTAATAATGGCTGGATTTCTTGAATATTGCGGATATGTAAATCTCGCTGAGGAAAAGGAATTTCAATTTTTCGATTTTGTAATTCCCAGTCAATTAAAAAATTTAATGCGCTTGTAATCGGGTCAGTTTCTGGAGGATTATCAATCCAAACTAAGAGTTCAAAGTCTAAAGAACTGTCTCCAAATCCTTTAAACCAAACTTTAGGAGAAGGATAGGATAATACCCTAGATTCTCGACGTGCAGCCGCTAAAAGAGCTTCTGTGACTAGAACAGAATCAGTCCCATAAGCAACACCGACAGCAATGTGGAGGCGACATTTCTTGTCTCGATAACTCCAATTAATAATATTATTTTCAACTAAACGATTATTCGGAACAATCACAAAAACGCCATCCAGAGTCCGAACAATTGTAGAGCGGATTGAAATACTTTCAACGGTTCCTAAAAGGTCATCGACCTCAATAAAATCTCCAACTTTTATCGGATGTTCCACCAAAAGAGTCAAACCACTGATAAAATTACTGGCAAGATTTTGCAGTCCAAACCCAAACCCGATGCCCAATGCTCCAGCGATGACAGTGAGGGAACTCAGGTCAATTCCAGCCGTTTGCAGGACGATTAACAACCCGATACTGGCAAGAATGTAGTTAAAAACGGAGGCAATTGCTTCCCGAGTCCCCCGTTCCAACTTGAACCTAGCTAAAAGCGATCGCTTCATCCACTCGCTAATCGTGCGAGAAACCAGCAAAGCAATTAAAACATAAAAAATGAGTTCGGCTAGCGAACTCAGAGAGAAAGGTTTACCGCCAAAATCAAAGAGTGTAGCTGTAAAAACCTTAGATAAATTGGTGAGAATTCGTTGTATTTGTATGACAATCCAATCCATCGCTGCCTAGATGCTCCCTCAATGTTGACGTTGCTTCGATGCTTCGGTCGATTGTCCAAGTCAAACTCAAAACAGCTACTGCTGCGATAGACGCTTTACTCTCTCACCCCCTAAACGTTGATGTGCATCTTCTAGCAAGGAGGGGATTTTATCAGCGTGAGGACTGTGACGTAAACAGTATCGCAAATCTAATTCTTGAATTCGGTCTGCTCGACTACCTGGAAACCAGTGGCTTGCACCATCGAGCAGGTTATAACGCGCTTTGGCATATTCAACCATATCGTAGGCCAGCGCCAGATTCCGTAGCCACAAAATAAAAGGAATGTTGACCAATCCTGGTGTTTCTTCATGGGAGGGTAAGCCAATCTGCCAGGTTTTAACCCATTCTTCGCCTAAGACTGCGATCGCCTCTTGTTCGAGACGTACTAAAATCGGTGCTAACAGTTCATCGGCTCGATCCAGTAAGTCCAAAACCTTGAGATGCTCATCAAAATCGGTCGGTCGAAATGCTCCGATACTCAAGGTATTCACTTGAGGATGGGACAAACAAAATAAATCATTAAATACCATCGGACTCAAAGGCGCACACAAATCTACCAACTTTTGAGGTGGTTTTTGCAGCATTCCTCCTTTATCCGAAGGACTGATAATAAAAACGCCCATATCATGACGGGCGGCGGCTTCTATTGCTGGCCAATGGGCTTGGAAAATGTAATACCAATGTAGGTTAACGTAATCAAATTGATTCGTTTCAATGGTCTTAACAATGACATCCGTAGGGCCGTGAGTGGAAAAACCAACAAATCTCACCTTACCCTGCTCTTGCAGCTTGCGAACCACATCCAAATGGCCACCGGGACGGATGCTATCATGCAGTAACCCGTGGGTATTAATGCCATGCAGCCCTAGCAAATCAACGTAGTCTAGCCTCAAATTAGACAGCGATTTTTCAAACTCACGTCGGAATTCTTTTGGACTACATTCAGGCGCAACTTTCGTCTGAACAATTAACTGTTCGCGGGGAAGCTTTGACAGGATTCGCCCCACTTGTAGTTCTGAGGTTCCATAGCCACGAGCCGTTTCAAAGTGATTAATACCAACTTCTAAAGACCGATGGACAATCGCTTCCAAATTCTGCTGACTAGACCGACGAATTCGCCACATAGGTCGATCTTTCCAGCTATATTGGTATCTCATGCCGCCGCAAGTTAATAGCGGCATTTGTAATTCTGTACGCCCAAATCTTCGATATTGCATCGCCATAAAATTCGCTCTGAATCAATTAATCTTCAGTCATTAGTCACGGGATACTCATTACTAGTATGGCTAATGACTAACGACTGATGAAAGATGACTCCCTAACAAAAATATGTAAGTTCAATGGGCGGGTGTTGAGTCGCTAAGTGCAATCCACAAGCTGATCATTAGCGATTTCACATTTCCCGGACAATGGGCTGACCGTCTTTAACTTCGCCAATAAGAACTTTATCAGCAACGCCGACAAATAAGCCATTTTCCAAGACGCCTGGAATATTATTCAAGGACTTTTCTAGTTCAGCCGGATTATCGATGGCATCAAATTTAACATCCACGACCATATTCCCTTGGTCAGTGATGACAGGGCCTGCTTTTTTAATCCCCATCCGCAATACTGGTGTACCCCCTAGTTTTTCGATCGCTCGCATCACCGGGGTTATGGCCATCGGAATCACTTCCACGGGCAAAAGAAAGGTGGAACCGAGGCGATCGACTAATTTATTCGCATCCACAACCACAACAAATTGCTCAGCCAAAGCATCAACAACTTTCTCGCGAGTATGAGCAGCCCCCCCACCTTTTATCAAATTTTTTTGAGGATCGACTTCATCGGCACCATCGATCGCAATATCAATATGATCAACAGCGTCTAGGGTAGTGAGAGGAATCCCATACTTTTTGGCCAAAACTTCTGCCTGAAAAGAAGTTGGGATGCCTTGAATATCTTTGATTTCACCCGATTTTAGGCGTTCTCCCAAATATTCAATCGCATAGGCAGTCGTTGAACCCGTACCTAATCCGACAATTGTTCCTGATTGCACCAAAGCGGCAGCGGCTTTTCCAACTTCTTGTTTCATGACCTGAACGGGGTCAAGTCCTGCACTCATGACACCAATCCTTTTTGAAGTTATTTATAGTTTTTTAAGCTTCCAACTGTAGAGTATCATAAATGACCCCCTCGATCTAAAAAATAGAGATTCAAATCAATTCAAAATTTACGCATTATCCATTTAAAATTTCATCTTTTTTTTTGAATTTTGAATTAATAATTTGGAATTCAAAAAAATACAGGTGCTGTATCTTTAAGCCCACAACAGGACTAAGAGTTACAGCACCTGCTACAAAAAGTTCATTGTTTTAAGTCGGGAAGAACTAGTAAGCCCATTAATAGCTGATTGAGCGTTTCAATAGATTGTCTATTCCTCCAATGGGGAGGAGATAGGCTCAACTACGTGACACCTTCAATTAGCATTAGGCATTGTTAGCTTGAGCCGATAACAGCTCTTTGAGCTTCGCCAGCTCATCCGCCCAACGTGGATCTGGTTGAATTCCACCCGAGTCATTTTGGGTCTGGGTGCGATGTTCACCACCACCCCCTCGCTTGGATTTTTTGCGGCGGGGCGGATTTTGATTGCTCGATGAAGATGAGCGTTGCGGTTGTTCTTCCTCCTCTTGTGCTGAATTTTTCGAGCGTGGCAGCGCTTTTTCAATTTTGAGAGCGCTGTCTTTAAACATGTGACCGTTAAACTTTTCTATGATTTCATCAGCCTGCTCATCCGTTGGTACGGTGACAAAGGCAAAGCCCCGGCACTTGCCGGTCTTGCGGTCTTTAATCACCTTGGTTGTTACAGAGTCGCCGGCTTCTGCAAACACAGAATGCAGCTCATCGCGGTTTACCTCTTCTTTTGGTAAATTGCCTACGTAGAGACGAACGGACATGAGAATTACCTCCAAGTGTTGGATTCAAAAACGTTTGTTCGCATGGGCAGTCATCCTGGCTAAGGATGGGTTGGATTGACGAACGGTTCTCGCGCCCAGACAATCTCTGACGATCCTTACCAACCTCAACACAACAGACTGATGTAATAAAGCCAAACTCCTATATACCATTCATCCAGTACGATTGCGATCCGCATGTAGACCTTGGATTCGCAAGCGGCAGGACTAACCTAATGGTTTTCCTCTTATTCTGATTATTACAGAATGTTTACACTATTCATAACCTACCACGCATTTCCGTAGCCAAGCTAGTATAACAGACAGATTTCAGCCTTTAGCTGTATTGGGCTGAAAATAGGTGTAACAAAGGAAGTAGATAGGACAGACTTGAGGCTTGATCCCATGATTGATGACTCAAGATAGCCTAACACCTAGAATACCTCATAGGTAATAGACAGTGCTGCTAATTGATTTGTTTCGATGCTGCGAGGATGGTTGCTAGAGTTGGGCGTGGCAGAATTGGCACCACCACGAGTGCTCCTCGATAAATCATTAAGTAAATGATCCACCACTTGACCCGCCTCATTTTGTTGAGCAGATGAGCGCAAGGGAATTGGACCGTTGCCTCGTGTACCCAATTGTTGAGCCGCTACATCTCGTAAGGTTGTCAAGGCTTCGCGTAATGGCGTTTTGCTAGCCAAAATCAGCACTTCTCCCACGCCTATAGGGGGTTGAGTAACGAGGCGAAAATTATCTTTACTCGAGTCAGGAATGCTTAAGGTTTGACCTGCTTTGACGAGGGTGATTTCTTCGGATGCCGACCATTGATTGGGAAATAAGACAGAAATATCGCCGGTTGGATCGATTGTGAGTACGCTGACATACAAGTTGCTCGTTTCGTTGTTCGTAACTTGGAACTGAATGGCAGTATCCAGAGACAGTTTGCGCGAGGTTGAGGAAAGGGTAGGCTGAGGCTGATTACTGCCCCGTAGAGGAATGCTTTGAGCTAACGTCTGTGCACCCGACTCCAGATGCATAGAAGCAACAACATTCAGGCGTGAAGAATTAGTGTTGAGGACGGTTTTGACAATACGGGCGGCCAGGAGGGAATTAAGTTTAGATTGAAGGCGTTGGATAGCGGCCGTAGCTGTTTCACCACTGGCACCAAAAGAATCGGGAACCAGTTCTAGAGCCGGTGAGAATAGACCTAAACTTCCCACTTCCGGTAATGTCGCCCCTGGCGGTGGCTGCACTTGCTGGCGGTAGGTGGGTGTCATGCGCCCCAGGATATAGTGAACCTCTTGGGCAGGCAAGGAGAAGGTTTCTACCCGTTTTAAGACAGATAGAGCTTGTTTAACTGTGCTGGCATCCCCACCAAGGGACGGGTCAAGACCAATTTTTAAGGTAAGGTTAGGGGGAATGGCACGCGATCGCTCTTGTAAAAACGCTCCCGGTTGCACAGTATCTAGTAGTTTGGCTTCTCCCCTTAAACCGTTACGAGTTTCAATTTGCACTCGTCCACTCTGACGCCCTTGAGAGTCTACCGCCGAGAGAATTGCCCCAGCTTGAAAGGCTTCTAAACTATCCGGATCGATACCTCCTAGCCATAACTCAGCCCGATTGCCTTCGATTTGAGTAATCACGGCTTCGGCTGGGGGTGTTTGTTTCTTGAGAAAGTATAGGGGTTGTTGGCCATTGTCCGTACCAGGTTTGATTTCAAAAAATGGTTCCTGTCCGGTAAATGACTTTCTAGTCGTGGTACGTGCCACATTGGGGATAGCACTGTTAAAGGACTCACTTCTCAATTGCTGCCAGAGATATTGAGTCATTAAATAAGTAAAGGTGCCTGCAAAAAAGCCATTGAAGCCAGCGTCGGCTGCCAGTTGATTGCGTTGTGTGGAGGCAATAACCACTCCTTTTGCCACCCCTTTGCGGCGTTTTTGTTTAAATTCTTCTGGGGAAAGATTGAGCCTAGAAAGCCACTGTTGTTGATACTCATGTTCAGCATTTTCTGCGGAGGATTGAGGCGTACCACGAGTTAAAGATGCGGCATTCACCAGGCTGCGGATACGGAGGTTTCCTCGGGTTCCGCCGCCGGAGTAACAAGTATCTAAAACTGCTGTCACGTTTTCAGTTTGTAGGGCATGCATCAGCAGAAATAAGGTACGCCCCATGATTCCCGGTACAGCTTGCCCTTGCTCAGAACTTTCGCTCCCTAAAGAACTATAGAAGGGTACAAAGGCAGTCGTTAAGCAATCGGAGGCATCGCAATCGGGGTCATGGACTTGAGTGCCGTGTCCGGAAAAGTGATACACTACAACATCTCCCGGCTTGGCTTGTTTAATCAGGTGTTCTTCAAACGCGGTGAGAATGTTTTGACGTGTTGCTTTTTCATCGGTGAGAATTAGGATATCCTTGGGGTTAAAACCAAAGCGATGTATTAATAATTGTTGTTGCAAATTAGTATCGGTAACACAGCCTTGTAAAGGTACATCTGGATACTGATTAATACCCACCAACAGCGCTAACTTACGAGGAGTACTTTGAGCGAGTACTCGGGCATAGCGATCGCTCTGCTGCACGAGATCGAACTGACTGAAACCTAAAGTAGCTAAGGTTGAGCCTGCTAATTGTAAAAAGTGGCGTCTTTTAAACCGGGACATACTAAATTTTTCCTGAATGTCAAGGCTATTGTTTCTAAGAGTGTTTTCTTATTATTCACTAAAAGCTCAATATATTTTTCTCCTTTCAGATTAGACTTATATTTTCTATTTTTCAAATATTCTTCACAAGCGGTTGCCAATTAAAACAAAAGCTTAATAGCTGATTCCGGTAAGTATTCCATTTGAATCAGTTGAATAAGCCAGTCATAGAATCGCTATATCACCTCATACGGAATAGACATCACCGCTAACTGAGTTGTATCAAGGCGATAAATTCTGGTATGAATTGCCGTAGCGGCATTCTCTGCAAAAAGAAGGCTATCACCTTCAGCTTTACCTACATCCAAATCATCTAATAAATTAGCTACCAAGTCTGTGGAATCATTCGCCCCATCCAATGCAACCGGCCCCCCTCTTAATCCCCCTCGTTGCGCGATCGCCCGTAAAGACAACAGGGTTTTTCGCAACGGTTTGCTACTAGCAATAATCAACACTTCTCCTTTTCCTTTGGGTTCTTGAGTCACCAGTCGAAACGCATCTTTACTAGGATCGGGAACAAGTAACATTTGCCCTGCCTTAACTCGTGTCACATCCTCTGCCGCCGCCCATTGATTGGGAAAAAGAACTGATATCTCCCTAGTGGAATCAATGACTAAAATACTGCAATATAAATCACGAATTTCATTATTTGTAATATGTAACTGCACGGGAATGGCTAGGGATAAAACAGGCGCAGCATCAAATTCCACAGCAGAGGCAACGGCCGGCTTTTGAGAAGAACCTCGAAGGGCAACAGCTTGGGCAAGTGTTCCTCCAGCGCTGCCTTCTCGCGTCATTCGAGCTGTTACATTCAATCGAGAAGAATTAGAATTGAGAGCTAGTTTCACGACTCGCGTTGCTAACAAAGATTTGAGTTTAGGTTGGAGGCGACGAACCGCAGCTATGATGGTTTCATCACTTGCACCAAAGGAACCTGGAACTAATACTCGTCCGGGTAAGAATAAGCCAATACTGCCAACAGAAGCAAGCTGAGAGGGGACGCGATCGCTAGTTGTAATGCAACCTAAACTATAGTCAATTTCGTTTTGCTCTCTTGCCAGAACTTCGAGGTGTGGAATGGCTTGTAAAGCTTGTTTCGCCTCCGCTAAGTTAGCACCCAAAGAAGAATCGAGAGCAATTCGTAAGGTTAGATTACCAGGAATCCCGCGAATGCGCTCCTGTAAAAAAGCCCCAACTCGAACCGCTTTGGATGTTGCCTCTAAAACTTTGCTGACTCCAACTAATCCTTGCCGAGATTCTAATCTTACTAGTCCTTGTTTTGTGCCGATGGTATCGACAAGGGTTAAAATCGCTCCTTGATTAAATGCTAGTAAACTCTGTGGTTCAATGCCACCCAGCCATACCTGAACTGTTTTGCCTTCGACTTGAGTAATAACCGCTTCTGCCGGTGGTGTCTGCCGTTCAAAAAAATAAATCGGGCGCAATTCATTGCCACTGTTGGGTTTAGCGATTAACTGGGGTGGTTGTGCGATCGCAGATTGTTGTACGATGCTACGGGTAATATTTGCGATCGCTGTTTTTACTGATTCCTTGCCTGTTTGTTGCCACAGGTACTGAGTCATCAAATAAGTCAAAGTTCCCGTGTAATCATTCCCTAAAACCCTCTCATCGGCAAAAACTTCTCGTTGAAGACACCGAATCAACACCCCCTTAGCCATTCCAGTACGCCACTGTTGTTGAAATTCTGTCGGAGAAAGACCAAGCCGTTCTAGCCATTGTTGCTGATAAGCTGTCTCTAGGGTACTGATTCGACTTTTCGGGCGACTCGGTTGTGCTTCAACAACTGTGGATGCGGAAGAAACAGCCTCATCAACGATACTCCCAGGCAGTTTAACATCAATCACCGCCGTGACATTTTCCGTTTTTAATGCAGCAATTAATAACCAAAGGGTTTGTCCCGTAATCTCTAAAATTGTGCCATCGGGTTGTAAGGAACTATCCACTGGCACCAACGTAGGGGTAAGGTAATCACAAACCTTGCCATCTAAGTCACGCTCCAGAAAACCATAGCCGGAGAAGTGAAACACAACAATATCTTCTGGCTGGGCTTGTTTAATTAAATGTTCTTCAAAAGCAGTTAAAATCGCTTGATGCGTAGCGTGTTTTTCCGTGAGGCTCAAGATATTTTTGGGATTAAAACCAAAGCGATGTGTGAGTAATTGTCGCTGTAATTCCACATCCGTGAGACATCCTTGGAGCAGGGTTAATCGTTGGCGATCGAGATAGGTATTAATACCAATCAACAAGGCTAGTTTCCGAGGTGTAGTTTGAGCCAGAGCCTGGGTATAACGAGTCCCTTTCGGCTGAAGATTTACTTGACCTAAACTCAAGGTAGCCAGAGTCGATGCACCCACGAATTGTAAAAATTTACGCCGCTTAATGCAGGGCATAATCAACCTCTTCTTTAATCAGGAATTGAATTGACGAGCCAGGTTTCAGGTTTTTGATTATGGGGTAGGTATTTTGCTTGTCCAAACTATGCAATTTAAATGATGATTAGCTGATAAGCTTTCTCGTGAGATTGATGGCAGGAATTCGTTAATGGTTGACGAATCACGATGAACTTCCAGCGGGAGCATGTCAGGTTTGCACGGACAGCCCCTCAGCCTCTCATCCCCCAGCCCCTTCTCCCTTGGGGAGAAGGGCGCAAGAGTTCAAAGTCCCTCTCCCTGAGGGAGAGGGATTTAGGGTGAGGGCTAACAAAGGTGACATGCTCCCCTTCCAGCTCCCAATACAAAACCCTTGGGGAGCGCCAGTGTTATAGGTATACCTTGTTTAAGTCTTATCTCTCAGTCTTAGGAGCTTATGCAACCAACATGGAGAGTATCTGGTTAAAGTGAGGATTTATCTCTAACTTCCTCAGTTTTTGTTAATTTTTTTCATCAAAGTTTTATCTCTCATTCCCTCATCCTCAAACCTGTCACGCTATAAGTTTATAGTTTTGTTAATTTCTGAGCCGTCAATGTTAACTACACATTTAGAAATAGGTCTTTGAGTAGGGGATAAAGTATCTAAAAAAAATTATTTTTAGTAATAGCTTGCTGTCCTATCAGTTGGCGTTACCCCTGCTGTTAGCAGGGGTAATATTTAGGTTTTTAAACCCTAAATTTATAAAAATAGCCCCTAGTAACCCTAAACAAGGAATACAAGAGGGGGATTCTGCCAGATTTTGCTAAATTTATTCCCTCTGCGGGTTCCTTTGCATCAAGCCGGAATTTCAGGCAAATTCTGATGAACTTGCTGCTTTCCCCCCATTATGTGTTATCTAGTAATTGATGAGCGTCACTTCTCGAAGACGATTGCAACGTGCCTGAAGAACCCCAGACCTCCAGCCAACTCCCCCCTAGTGGAGAAATTCAAAGCTATTCACTCCAGGCAACTGCCGAAAACTGGTTTGAATATCCCGTGCGAGCACAACCCCATCACACCGATTATGCCGGTGTTGTTTGGCACGGTACTTACATCGCTTGGATGGAAGAAGCTCGAATTGAATGCCTACGCTCTCTCGGTATCGATTATGCGGAGTTAGTGGCCTTAGGGTGTGAGTTACCCGTTGTAGAACTGTCTATCCGCTATCATCGCGCCCTACGCATGGGTATGGCAGCCATTGTCAAAGCTCGGATGACAGACATGGAAGGGGTTCGGATTAATTGGGATTACCAAATTCGCTCGTTAGATGGAGAGGAGCTTTATTTAACCGGCTGTGTGACTTTAGTAGCCGTTGACCGGGAAAAGGGTAAAATTTTACGACAGTTGCCTTCATCGTTTAAAGATGCACTGGTGAAGCTCTATCAATAATCTAATAACAATTTAGAAAGGATTTCCAGCAATTATCCCCATCTTAACTTAACCAAATCTTAAGCTTTTTCGCTTAAGTAGGGTTGAAGATTGTCGTCTAGTTATCAGGAATTTTGACAGTCTTTTTGAGATATTAGAGACAACGAGGGCAAATACATTTTGCACCTCAGAGATTGGCAGTTTTCAAGAGGGTCGTTCTTAGTTCATAGTTCAGGGTTTATGTAGCCTTCGGCTTATGCTTGGTAGTACATAGCAATGAACAATGAACAATGAACAATCAACAGATCCACAAAATGTGAGTTTCTAACCGAGTGCAGTATACACCAAAAGGAGGGTGTATTGCCTGCAAATAAATGTTAGAACTACCTAGAAAAGTCCTCATGTGTAGAGATGAGGCAGTGTTCATCCAGTTAAAAATTGCCTATTTACTAGACTAGGTATCCAATGAGGGATGCGATCAAGGAGTTTAGTAGTATTGCTAGCCCATCATGCGTGTACTGCGTTGTTTATTAGCAATCATTGATGAGTTGTCTAACGAGGCGATCGCAACTGGAACCACAACCATGCTCAATCGAACTGCTTCAAAATTGCAAACACAAAAAGGCATAAATTCTTATGACTCAAGCGACTGCTCCTAGAGTTCAACAAGCACCGCTATCGACTGAAGAATTACGCAAGATGAACGCCTATTGGCGTGCAGCAAATTATCTTTCTGTGGGACAGATCTATTTATTAGATAATCCACTGCTCAGGGAACCGTTAAAAATAGAACACGTTAAGCCTCGATTATTGGGGCATTGGGGAACTACACCCGGACTCAATTTTATTTACGTTCATTTCAATCGCATCATCAAAAAATACGACCTCAATACCATCTATATTGCAGGACCCGGACATGGTGGGCCGGGTTTAGTGGCTAATACCTACCTAGAGGGAACCTACAGCGAGTATTACCCCAATATTTCCCAAGATGTGGCCGGGATGAAAAAGCTGTTCAAGCAATTTTCTTTCCCCCGTGGAATTCCCAGCCACGTTGCACCGGAAACACCAGGCTCTATCCACGAAGGGGGTGAATTGGGTTATGCCGTATCTCATGCCTATGGTGCAGCATTCGATAACCCTGATTTGTTAGTTTGCTGTGTAGTGGGTGATGGGGAAGCGGAAACTGGGCCTTTGGCTACCGCTTGGCACTCGAATAAGTTTCTCAACCCCGTGACGGATGGTGCAGTCCTGCCGATCCTACATCTCAACGGCTACAAAATTGCCAACCCAACTGTGCTATCGCGGATTAGCCACGAAGAATTAGAAAGCTTGTTTGTTGGCTACGGGTATAAGCCTTATTTTGTGGAAGGTTCTGAACCGGAAGCCATGCACCAAGTGATGGCCTCAACGTTGGATACGGTGGTAGAAGAAATTAAGCACATTCAACACGAAGCCCGTACTAATGGCAATACCAAGCGTCCGCAGTGGCCGATGATTATTTTGCGATCACCCAAAGGCTGGACAGGCCCTAAGGAAGTGGATGGCAAGAAAACTGAAGGTTTTTGGCGATCGCACCAAGTCCCCTTCGCGGAGATGAAAAGCAAGCCTGAGCATGTGAAACTCCTCCAAGACTGGATGAATAGCTACAAGCCCGAAGAACTCTTTGATGAGAACGGTAAACTGATCGATGAACTGGCAGAACTTGCACCCCAAGGACACCGCCGCATGGGTGACAATCCTCATGCTAATGGGGGTGTCCTGCTGCGAGACTTGAAGATGCCTGACTTCCAAGACTATGCCGTTGAGGTCAAAAATCCGGGTACGGAGTTTGCAGAAGCCACCCGCATTTCTGGTGAATTTCTGCGGGATGTGATGAAGCTAAATCTCAATAGTCGCAACTTCCGAGTCTTTGGGCCGGATGAAACCGCATCCAACCGCCTCAGCAACCTATTTGAAGCCACCAATCGCACTTGGATGGAGGAGACCTACTCCTATGATGATCATCTATCACCCGACGGACGAGTGATGGAAATTCTGAGTGAGCATACTTGCCAAGGCTGGTTAGAAGGCTATTTACTCACCGGGCGTCATGGTTACTTCTCTTGCTACGAGGCATTTATCCACCTCATTGACTCGATGTTCAACCAGCATGCCAAATGGCTAGAAAGCTGTAACCACATTCCCTGGCGGCGCTCTATTCCCTCTCTTAACTACCTGCTCACTTCTCACGTTTGGCGACAAGACCACAATGGTTTTAGTCACCAAGACCCTGGCTTTATTGACCATGTGGTGAACAAAAAAGCTAGTGTAATTCGGGTTTATCTACCACCGGATGCTAACACGCTGTTATCGGTCACTGATCACTGCCTGCGGAGTCGCAACTACGTCAATGTGATTGTTGCCGGAAAACAACCCGCATTGCAGTTTCTGAACATGGATGCGGCCGTTAAGCACTGTACTCAAGGTGTGGGCATCTGGGAATGGGCGAGTAATGACCAAGATGGAGCACCGGATGTGGTGATGGCCTGTTGTGGAGATGTACCTACTTTGGAAACTCTGGCGGCAGTTGATATGCTGCGTCAGCATTTCCCTGACTTAAAAGTACGAGTCGTAAATGTGGTGGATTTGATGAAACTCCAGCCGGAAACCGAACACCCTCATGGTCTTTCCGATCCAGACTTTGACTCGATCTTTACTGCCGACAAGCCAATTATTTTTGCCTTCCACGGCTATCCCTGGCTCATTCATCGCCTGACCTATCGCCGTACCAACCATAAGAACCTCCATGTCCGGGGATATAAAGAAGAGGGAACCACGACCACGCCGTTTGATATGGTGGTGCGGAATGATATGGATCGCTTTCATCTGGTGATGGATGTGATTGATCGTGTCCCTAAACTCCAGTATGTCGGAGCTCATGTCAAACAAATGCTCCGCGATAAGCTGGTTGAACACATCAATTACATCTCCCAATATGGGGATGATTTGCCAGAGGTTCGCAATTGGAAGTGGCCTCACTCGGGTGCGGCCGAGGGACAACAACCGGGTGAAACTAAAGCCCCCACCGAAGTTGCAGAAGAAAGCATTCGTTCGGGAGCTCCTGATAGTAAATAGCCAAGGGGTATGGTCTACCCTACTATGTTGATTTAAGATATCTAGTCTTTTTTATAGGCATATTATCCCTAATGATGGTGATAATATGCCTATTATTTCTGGCGTGAAAGTTGGTCTTCAAGTGGTCGCGATTGCACCAAATATTCTCTAGGAAGGCTGGGCAAACATTGTTAGTTCTATCCAGTGATTAGCCAATTAACAATCAACAAAAACTCGATATTGCAGCCTCACTGATTCAAAAATATGTGTAATCAACTTTCCCTATACCTCTTCAGGATGGTGGTAAAATTTGCCACTATCCAACGGCCAAAAATCAGAGCAATTAATCGCTTCTATGCTGCCAACTTTCCAAGGATGTACAGCACATTTGAGATAAGGTTCATTTTTAAAGAATCGACAGTTTGAACAGTGAATTGGATGGCAGCCTTTTCCTTTTTTTCCTTTTATAGTATTCAGTTTTTTGCCACCAGGATTCTGGAATCGCAATTGATTAAAAAAATTCACTGCCCAAGCAATTACTAAAATCCCCATAGGGATTATTAAAATTTGGGCTTGGGGTTTTACTATCTTATTAGTAGGCATCTCAACCCGAGGGGTTTGATTCGAGAAGACTTCAGTTAAGTCTGTTTTCTGGACGTTTATCTCGCCTACTGGTTGTCGATCCAAATGCGCGTTAGTTTGCTTACCCTCAAAATCATACATTTCTCACTATTAATCCCTTCCTCAAGAAGTTCTGCTCGTTGATATACCACTCACCTTATACCTCAAGGCGTATTCTTCCTAGTTCTACCTCTAGTTTGATTAGGGACTAAGTTCCCTATACCCTGCAAGTTAGATTAGATGGGTCACGTTGTTGTCAACGATATTACAACTGAATTGAACAGCCCGAACCAAATAAGCTCAAGGGCTGCTCGAATATCGGGGCAAGAATAGAAGAAAATTTAGACAAAAGTAAAACTAGAAACAATCGTTTTAAACACTTCTTCCAACAAGCTCGATGTTACCCATTTTCCACCTGAATATTGATAAGGAACCGCGATAGTAATCATGTGCCTGCGGTCGGGAGTCAAAAACGAAATATTTTTCCAACGTCCTAGCGTATCACTGTTGTAAAGAATAGCCGATTGATTAGCAACAGTAGTGGATTCAAGAATTTCTACACCAAATTGTTGCTTGACCAAATCTGTTACGTTCCGAGACCCAGGATTCACCGATTTGACATATACCGAAACTCCCCTAGGCAGCTCTGAAGGAACTCGATTTTTGACATAGCACTGTGCTTGTGCAAACGTTGCAGGGTCATAAATTAGCACATTTCCTCGAAACAGCATTGTTCTGTAATTTCGGGGAATGTTAAAGCGATAATTTAATGAATCACTACGAATGATTCGGGTTTGCTCAGATGGCGGAACCACTTCACCTTTGGGGCAAACTTGAGCCTGTACGGGATGGGATGAAGCGATCAGCGTAACGCCGACTAAAGCAGCTCCAAGTAAAACAGTTTTCAGTTTCATGATTCGCAGTCTCGACAATATCTCTATTAATATTGAAAAAAATATCAAGCCGATGTTCCTGAAAAAGCGCCTCAAATGAGTCATCCTATCGGGTGATTTTATTGCCTTATTGACAAAAATTGACAAAAAATTAAACTCTCCCTTATTTTCTCAACCTACTCATCCCTCTAATTTCCCTATATCGAAGGGGGGATTTGAGCAAAATTTCTCCATGCTATAAGTAAGAATCTATAAGATATTTAGTGAAAAAAAGTCGAGACAATCTCCCCAAAGAGAGGGGAGAACTCTTTATTAATCTGAATTGAATTCAGTGTGATTAGGCTGTTGATGGACTGTCGAGACGCCATTTCACTGCAATATGTTGTGGGCGAAATCAGAACTTGAGGCGCGATCGCAAGTTCTAATTTGAGCTGAATTTAATTGAACCCATTTCATTATTCAAGCTCATTAAACTCTTCTAGCTTTAGAAAAATTTATCGTTCAAATGTATACCGCTACTAAACCTAAAACATCTTTTGTCATTTTGATTGCTTGTGCTGCCGCACTCGGCGGCTTTTTGTTTGGTTTTGATACGGCTGTGATTAATGGTGCGGTTGCGGCACTGCAACAAGCCTTCAATACTAGTAGTGGGATGACGGGTTTTGCCGTATCTTCCGCGTTACTAGGTTCTGCGCTTGGGGCTTTTATGGCTGGTTCACTTGCCGATAGACGCGGGCGAGTCCAGACGATGATTGTGGCTTCCGTCATGTTCAGCTTCAGTGCCATTGGTTCAGGTTTAGCCTTTACCATCTGGGATTTCATCGTCTGGCGTTTGTTGGGTGGAGTTGCCGTGGGTATTGCCAGTGTGATTGCACCTGCCTATATTGCAGAGATAGCTCCCGCACATTTACGGGGACGGCTGGGTTCGTTGCAACAAATGGCCATCGTCGTAGGTATTTTCATTGCTCTTTTGAGTGACTACTTCATTGCCTTAGCAGCAGGGGGATCAGCCGAGTTACCCTTTTGGTTTGGAGTACCGGCATGGCGCTGGATGTTTTGGTCAGAAATTCCACCTGCCATCCTCTACGGTATAGCAGCAATTAAGATTCCGGAATCCCCACGATATTTAGTGGCTAAAGGGCGAGAGCAACAAGCTGCTAACGTACTGGCTAAAGTGGTTGGGGGCAATGTTGAAACCAAAGTTCGAGAGATTCGGCAGACAGTTAACCGGGAGCAAAAATCTAAGTTTTCAGACCTTTTGAGTCGCAGTGGTGGGCTACTTCCTATTGTTTGGGTAGGAATGGGTTTGTCTTTGCTGCAACAGTTTGTTGGTATTAACGTTATTTTTTACTACAGCAGTATTTTATGGCGAGCCGTTGGATTTTCTGAACGGGATTCGTTGTTGATTACGGTGATTACGGGTGTTGTCAATATCGTGACGACAGTGATTGCGATCGCAACTGTAGACCGATTTGGACGTAAACCTCTCCTGCTTATCGGTTCGATTGGGATGACTGTGACTTTAGGCACCTTAGCACTGGTCTTTGGCAATGCTGCGATTAACCCAGCCACAGGCAATCCTACTCTTACAGGTACTTCAGGGATTATTGCACTTTTAGCCGCCAACCTCTACGTCGTCTTCTTCGGTTGTTCGTGGGGGCCGATTGTTTGGGTGCTATTAGGGGAGATGTTCAACAACAAAATTCGAGCAGCAGCCCTGTCTTTAAGTGCTTCAGTGCAGTGGATTGCTAACTTTATCGTCTCCACCACATTTCCACCCTTACTCAAATTCTTCGGATTAGGTGCTGCCTATGGACTTTATACCTTGGCAGCAGCCGTCTCTATCTTTTTTGTAGTCTTGTTGGTCAGGGAAACCAAAGGTAAGGAACTCGAAGAAATGTAATGTCAATTTGTTCAATGCTTGTTATGGATACCTTGTAAATCCTGATGGCATTGGTATTACCAGATGGGGTTGTTCAACGATGAAAAAAAGAGCGAATTTGCCGAACCCAGGTAGCAGGAGAGTCTTCAGGATGGTACTTGATACGAAACATGGAAAAAAGTAAGGGCAAACCCCCGACTTTAATACTCATCAACAGATGAAGCACGAGACAAACGACCAGAATCACCCAACCCAATAGATGCAATGAATACCAAATATGATCCAGTTCCCCAGCAGGGAGCCATTCTTCTTTCATCATTCTGCCCGTGATTAATGACCACGTTGCAGCAAGTAACATGACTGTGTTGACAATGCGATGGAGGCTATACCATCCAATGGGCTTACCAAGTTGTTGCAATTTAGCAAAAGAATCAGGTTGTACTAAACGCTTCTGGCCAACATGAAAACTGTACAGCGCGAACACAGGCATGACGAGCAGAAAGGTTAAACCAAAGGTGCCGTGAATGCCAATCATGTCATTAATATTGGGCAGGGGTAGTCGTCCCCATCGTCCATCGAAGGTGTTATACACCCAAAATGAAGTCACAATGGCCAATACAGCGACGAGAGCATTAACTCCATGCAGGAATCGGAGCAGAGAAGGCTGGTATGGTTTAGAACGGGTCATCGTTATCAGCTCACAAAATGTAAAAAAATTTTAATCTCTCTCAGTTTGGTAATCACTCAACCACCTAAAATTTGAGTGGCAGTATTCAGCTTAATCGGAATAAATCTACGAAAATCCTAGAATTTCCTGACTATTCTTTATGTTAACTTAAGCATTGCACAAGTCAAATCCCTAGGAATTTATGAATTAAATATGACAAAAAATAGCTTTTTCTCCACTATGTCTCATACAAGAGAAGGCTAGAAAGATTGCCTCTTTCTTAAGGAAGAAGAAATTGAGGTAATTTTCCGTCAAAGTGAAGACGTTGAATTGAGCGGGACTGTAATGACTCATGGATGAGTGCCAGAAATTGGGGATGGGATGATGAGAACGTGTAGCGCCCCCAAGAAATTGGTATAAGAGTGATACTTTTAACGTTAGATGTGATTCCCTTAATCCTCAACTTCTGACCCTTCAACCAAATTTTTTGTTAAGTTTTAGCACCTTTAAATAACTGTCGTTGACAATTAGTCTGGAACTTCAAAGGACTAAAAGTTGATAAAGGCAGATAGCCAGACCTGTCATTGGCACAGCCACAAATATTAAATATATCCAAAGGAGGCAAACAATGGCAAAAGTCGCAATTAACGGCTTGGGAAGAATCGGTAGAGCAGTTTTCAAAATCATCCAAGACCAGCCAGGATTGGAATTAGTTGCAGTAAATGACTTAGTTCCACCGAAGAATTTAGCGTATTTGCTCAACTATGATACTGTCTACGGGCGCTATGAAAAGAAAGTAGGCAGTGATGAAAATAGCCTGATTGTAGACGGCAAATACTTCAAAGTTTTGAGTGAAAGAGACCCCGCTCAATTACCTTGGGGAAGCATGGGTGTTGATTTGGTGTTTGAATGCACCGGTCTTTTCACCAAAAAAGAAGCGTTGGAAAAACACCTACAGGCGGGTGCAAAAAGTGTTATTCTTTCAGCTCCCACCAAGAGTGACGGAATAGAAACGGTGGTTTATGGCGTGAACGATGTCCCGGAAGGGTCTGATATGTTCTCTTGTGCCAGTTGTACCACCAACTGTATTTCACCTGTGGTTGAAGTGATGGGTCGTCGAATTGGGATTAAGAAGGCAATCTTAACCACAATTCATGCTTATACTGCATCGCAGGCAATTGTCGATGGGCCGAGTAAAAAGCAAGTTCGCGAAGGACGTGCTGCTGCTGCAAACTTTGTACCGAGTACAACAGGTGCTGCGATCGCAACAACGAAGGTATTGCCTCAGTATAAAGGCAAATTTGATGGTGTAGCGGTTCGTGCCCCGATTCCAGTGGGTTCTATCTCAGATATTGTGTTCGTCACCGAAAAACCAACTACGGTTGAGGAGATTAATAGCATTTTCCGAGAAGAAGCCGACAGCGATCGCTATAAAGGAATTATGAGCGCCTGTGATGAGGAAATTGTCTCCTCTGATATTGTAGGTGATGCTCATGCATCCATTGTTGACCTAACCATGACCCAAGTGGTTGATGGTGACTTAGTGAAAGTGATGAGTTGGTATGACAATGAATGGGGTTATGCCAATCAGATGGTTCGAGCTGCAGTTAAAAAGGTAAAAGCTTGAGCTTAATAGCCACAAAATTTCCAATCACTACCGCCTATTAGTGAGTAGTGAGAGTACGTAAAAGCGCATTGATTAAGGGTGGGATTACTCACCCTCTTTTTTTGTTATTCAGACCTAATTCTAGGAACTTCATTCTGACTTTTGACTCTTTTTAAACTAGCAAACTCCATAAGATTATCTTTAATTTTCAATGAGCGAGAAATAGCTTTCTGTCTAAGTCCTGACTCCCTAAATTGACGGAGATTTCTCTGAGAACAGTATAAAACAAAGTATATTTTTTATTCTCTGTTTAAAAGAAGTAAATAAAGCAAATTAGATTTTTAGAGTATTAAAGATAACACTACTGCAAACCAAGACTGATTATTATTGGTAAGAAGAATCGGTGCTGTACTCTGACCCAGGCTTTTTAAATTCACGCATTCAAAATGTAAGATGGATAACTTTGAGTGGGAATACTCACGACCTAACTTCTGACTTCTGACTTCTGACCCCTGACCCTTATTTTCAAGCGAGGAATATGAAGAAACGCTGAAAGGTAAACCACTTTAATTCAAGACTCTGTTAAACATCCGGAAGTGGAGAATTAACCAACGTAGAAGGCATAGGACACAGTAAGTAATAACACTCTTGACAGAGTTTAGTTTTTATGCGTAAGACCAAAATTATCTGTACACTCGGACCAGCTAGTTCTGACTACGAAACCATCAAAGCAATGGCAGAGGCAGGGATGGACGTGGTTCGGTTGAACTTTTCTCATGGCAGCCATGAAACCCACCTCAACTATATCCATACCATTCGCCAAGTTTCCGCAGAATTAAATCGTCCCATCGCTATTTTGCAAGATTTGCAAGGGCCTAAAATTCGCGTTGGCGAGATGCAGGATGGTGTTTTCCTGCAAGAAGGCGAAAAAACTATCATTTCAATGGAAGATGACATCGGTACAGCAGAGCGATTTAGTTCAACCTACAAAGGTTTAGCTCGTGATGTGCAAGCCGGTGATACTCTTCTGCTAAATGATGGTTTGCTCAGATTGGATGTAGACAAGGTGATGGGTGATGAGATTTACTGCACCATTGTCTACGGCGGAGAATTAAAAAGTCATAAAGGCATTAACCTTTCTACCAATTCAATTTCAGCGCCTCCTTTGACGGATAAGGATAAAGAGGATTTGATGTTTGGCTTGAGCGAAGGTGTGGATTATGTGGCGTTGTCCTTTGTCCGAAAAGCCTCCGACATTGAGCAACTTCGCGAAATTATGGCCCACTCTGGACAATCAGCACACATTATCGCCAAAGTTGAACGGCACGAAGCAGTTCAGGATATGGATGGTATTGTTGCGGCGGCCGACTCTGTGATGGTAGCACGGGGAGACTTGGGTGTAGAAATGCTTCTAGAACAAGTGCCTCGTATCCAAAAATCTCTCATCGACACCTGCCACAGCTATCAGAAGCCTGTAATTACGGCAACGCAAATGTTGGAGTCGATGATTCTCAACCCACGGCCGACTCGGGCAGAAGTGTCTGATGTTGCCAATGCAATTCTCGATGGTACGGATGCAGTGATGCTCTCAGGAGAAACCGCCGTAGGACGCTATCCGGTAGAAGCGGTAAAAACAATGGCCAGCATTGCTCAGACAGCTGAGGCACGTTTGGCAGCTTCTTCCTTGTTTATCAATGGTAAGCGGGAACATACTGTCTCTAATGCCGTTGGGTATGCAGCTTGCCAATTGGCACAAAATATCAACGCCAAGGCCATTATCTGCTTTACCGAACATGGTTTTACGGCACGGGTTTTGTCGAAGTATCGCCAGCAGATTCCAGTCATTGCCGTCACACCCACAGGAGATGTTCAACGTCGTTTAACCCTTTACTGGGGTGTTCAGTCTTTACAACTCCAGGAAGTCTACAATACAGACGCCATGATTATCTTGGCTGAGCAAGCGGCTGTTCAAAACGGATTGGTTTCTATGGGAGATATTGTGGTGATGATTGCAGGTTTGCCTCTACCTATCACTGGTGTTACTAATCTGATTAAAGCTCATCGGATTGGTGAGCAGGTTGCGGTGTAATGGCCAGTAGCCCACTGCAATTAGTACAATCTTTTCTTGAAGCCTCTTAGTTGAATCTATGGGGCTTTTATTTTTGGCTAGAGAACAGAAAAGATTTAGTTTGTAGTAATATCAAATCTGTTTGAATACCCCAATTATCGTAGGGGCGGGTTTAGCTATCAACTTTGGTTAGTACCGATAACTTGGCATCAAAACCCGCCCTTACAGGTTATAGAGCTATTTATAGCAAAAGGCAGAAGGCAAGAGGCAGAAGGCAGAAGTTCTTTACAGACTATCAACAGAATGAGTGCATAAGTGGCAAGCACTCAGAGGTATCTGATTGTAGTACCAAACTCAGATTACGACTGAGCTAATAACCCCTGCCAAGAGGAAAAAATCATGTTGCAAGCCACACAGATTTTACAAGGGTGTTACCAACTACAGCACCCATTAGGCAAGAATGCAGGGCGTCAAACCTGGTTGGCAACGGATATCAGAACCTCACCCCCCGAACCTGTAACGGTGAAATTGCTGGCCTTTAGTCCTCAAATGCAATGGGATGAATTCAAGCTATTTGAACGGGAAGCGAAGGTTCTCAAACAACTCAATCATCCCCGTATTCCTAAGTATCGCGATTATTTTTCTTTGGATAAACAAGCAGGTAGCGGGTTGTGCTGGTTTGGCTTAGTGCAGGACTATATTCCTGGGTATTCGTTGCAACAGTTATTAGATAAAGGCAAGCGATTTACAGAAACTCAAGTTCGTTCCCTTGCCATTCAAGTCTTAAAAATACTCACCTATTTACATGGCTTAAATCCACCGGTTCTGCACCGTGATATCAAGCCGAGCAATCTTATTTTAGGAAAAGATAAACAAATTTATTTAGTAGATTTTGGAGCCGTTCAAGACACGGCGGCCGTTGAAGGAGTCACCTTTACGGTAGTGGGGACTACAGGATATGCACCCTTAGAACAATTTTGGGGAAAAGCAGTTGAATCATCAGATTTATATGCCTTAGGTGCTACCCTGATTCATTTGTTAACAGGATGTCCTCCGGCTGACTTGCCCCAGAGTAATTTACGAATTCAATTTAAACATCAAGTAAGTCTAAATCCAGCTTTTATGAATTGGATTGAAGCCCTCACAGAACCGGATTTAAATCTGCGATTGAGTACAGCCACAGAAGCCCTGGAAGCACTTCAGACAGGCCGCTTGATTCACCATCCACTAGAAAGAGTTTATCCGCCATTTCGTACTAAGATTAAACTCTACAAATCTCCCACGCAGTTAAAATTTAAAATACCAGGACGAGGGCTATTAATGCTATTAGATTTCCTAGTGTGTATAACGAATATAATATTAGTATTAATTCATTTCTTTTCTCTATTATTCGCAGTATTATTGTTTCCGATTATTTTACAGCTTTTACTAATATCAATAAGTTTTTTGTCTTCAGGAGAAGTTTTTTTTGCATTTATTATGATTGCAGTAACGATTTTGAATTGGATATTTTTGAAGAACGGCAATAAAGATATTTTTTACTTGAAGAAAAATATAGAAAATACATATTCTCAAAACTTTTTAAGCTGTTGTATCGAGCTTAAAAGAAGCGATTTGTCTGTGGAACTTTCCTCTTATAAATTTTCCTTTTGTCATCAAAAAAGTTTCTACTCCAATATCCTTGTATGTACGCCTACCGATGATAACTCTGTATTTATTAAAGTGAAGTCTAAAAAATATTATTTAGCCCAAACTAAAACAAAAGCTGAATGTGAATGGCTGATACAAGAAATTAAAGACTGGCTTTCATAAAAATTAAACCTGAAATTAGCAATCAACACCCCCTAAAGACGATGCAAAAAGAACAAATTTTACACCAACGTTATCAACTCAAACAAAAACTAGGACAAAATTCAGGTCGTCAAACTTGGCTAGCAATAGATACTCAAACATCACCACCCTCGCCAGTCATTGTCAAGCTGCTAGCTTTTAATCCTCAGATGCAGTGGGATGAATTGAAACTATTTGAACGGGAAGCTCAAGTCCTTAAAAATCTCAATCATTCTAGAATTCCCCAGTATCGAGACTATTTTTCACTGGACGATTTAGAAGGTTCGGGATTTCTGTGGTTTGGATTAGTGCAGGAGTATATTGCGGGCAAATCACTTAAGGAACTCTTAGAAAAAGGCTCAAAATTTACAGAAATAGAAGTGCGTTTCATCGCTAGCCAAATCCTGGGAATTTTGATTTTTTTACACGAACTTAGCCCAGCCGTTCTGCACCGTGATATCAAACCAAATAACTTAATTTTAGGCAATAATAACCAAATTTATCTAGTAGATTTTGGAGCTGTTCAAGACAGAGCAAAAGCCGAAGGAGCCACATTTACTGTAGTAGGAACGAGTGGCTATGCACCACCCGAACAGTTATGGGGAAAGGCGGTTCCGGCTTCTGATCTTTACGCCTTGGGAGCGACTTTAATTCATTTATTAACGGGTATCTCTCCGGCTGAATTACCCCAGCATCAAATGCAGATTCAGTTTCAAGACAAGGTGAATATTAATCCTGATTTGGCGAACTGGATTCAACAGTTAATACAACCTGCCCCAGAACGGCGATTTAGTACAGCACGTCAAGCAATAGGTGTATTGCAAACCATTAATAATTCTATAGTTAAAAAAGCTCCTGATGTTGAACGGGCTAGGAATTTGCCGAGTTATATGGTTGGAGGTTTAGTTATTTTAATGAACTTTGGATTTTTATTGTTTTTGGTAGGAATGTTGTCTCCACTATTTTTCGGAAGTCCACATAAATCCAAGCAAGCAGAAGCCAAAAATAATATTGGTGCAATTAACCGCGCCCAGCTAGCTTACTTTTTAGAGTATGAAGAATTTAGCTATTCCTTCTCAGAGTTGGGTGTCGGCATAAAAACTGAAACCACAAACTACAGCTATTCTATTTATTCAACTAATAAAGGTAAAGGTGTATTGAATTATGCAGTATCTCGCCAGGAAAATATTAAGAGTTATGTTGGGGGCGTCTTTGCCGTACCTGCTATTAATGTTGACTCTAGTGCGGATAACAAGGAAAGAATAACTCTAGCAATTGTCTGTGAAGCCTTACGTCCTGGAATGACTAAACCCTCAACACCCAGACTTAAAAATGGTGTTCCTACTTGTGGTGAAGATACAAAGGATTTAGCAGGCAAGCGTTGATGCTTTTTGAATTTTGAATCTCGCTGTAGATTTGCGGTCCTAGGTCTTTCTCTACCATCAAATCCAGCAACTTGTTCGATAACTCATACTGGCATAATCTTTCTCGGAATTCACTTTGTACACTAGCGAACTCGATGTCGCCATCTTCTCTCTTTCCCTGATAGGTTCCAACTTCACCAACTACCTGCGGGAAGCACACCGCACCCTTAAACTGGATGGTCAGTTGCACATTATCAAAGCAACTTCCCGGTTTAGCAACCTTACTCAATTCCAAACAGACATAGAGGCATTAGGATTCGATGTTGTCAGTGTCCGAAAGATGTGCAAGTTTACCCATATTCGCACACTGAAAACAGAACGCAAACCCCAAGATAGAGTAGAACTTCGATTTTAGGATACAACCTTCCCAATACTACCGAGACTTGATATCTGCGATCGCCCAATCCCAAAAACATAACGAATCAGCTAACCTTAACCGCCTCTTAAAGACTAAAACCCTTTCTCATGTTTGAAGTATCTTTGAGTTGCCGCTGCATCAGTTCAATGATACCTTCATCTAAATTGTCAGCTAACTCGAAAACTACAATATCGCAGTCTTCTCCTTTAGCATTTTTGACTTTACGCAAATCAAGGCTATCAAAGAATTTTACATTTACCCCTTTACCCAAACCAATAATTAATATCTTAATAATGCGTTGGTCATCAATTTTTAAGCAAGCTTCTCTAATAAATTCTTCAAACGCCAAAGGGTCATCAAACTGACCATCGGTATAAATGATAAAGAAAGCTCCTTTCGCCTTACCCTCTTTAACCTCTTGAACCGTTACTTTTTCCCGTCCATTTAACCAAAGCTCAAAACAGTGACGGAGAGTAGGGACGACAAATGTATTAGCATCCGGGCGATTTTCTAGGAAAATATCTTCTACTTGTTCTGGGTCAGAAATTAAGTAAAGATTTCCCCTGAATTTGTTCAAATTAAACGTTGTAACCTGAACCTGTTCACAGATATTAGTCTGCGCTTCACTCCCATCATCCCGTTCTAAGATGGTGGCAACATGACCCGTAATTAATTCTTCCAAAAGCTTCCAGCGAGACTTTTCTCCTCCATCTTTTTTCAAAGTCGATGCGCTCTGGTCAATTAATACAAACACATCTCTGTTATAAATTCGGTTGAGTGGATCTACCATGATGCCCTCCTGTAATGCTTCTTCTTTTTCGTTAACCCAATCTAATGTAAAGATTCTTTCGTATATTGGATTAGCCACGTTTAAATAATCATCGCTATCTCTAATCACTAGCCCTGATATTAGCAAATCCCAATGTTCTGGGTTGTTTTGCTCAAATGTCATAGGCTCTTGATTAAGAATTTTTTTGTATAACCTCAAGGAAGCCAGTTTCTCAAGTTTATGTGCCGGGTCAACTCGAATGAACCAATTCTCAATTTCTTCTAGGTGCGATAATCGATATAATCTATCTTGCTTTCTCCAATCTTTAATAACTTTATTCATTACGATATTTTCAATGTAATCTTTTAGATTGGAGTTCTCTTGTATTTTACGCCCCTGAGCAATTAAGTGACAAAGTGCCTGAGTAAGGAAAGGCTGGCCTCCTGTCCAGTTTAGGATAAAGTGAATAAGTGTTTCTGGATCGCTGGTAACATTTGTCAATCCTTCCCAAAGCGGTTTGCAATTGCTTTCTTTGAGGCTTCCTAGTTCAATTCGCTCACCCAAATTTAAGGCAACTTTATAATCTGTAACCAGGTCTGAAGGTCTAGCAACGCCTAGTAAAACAACAGCTAGTCTCTGAATTGCAGCAGGGCGATCGCTCTGGGCAAGCGACTTAATAAATCCGATAAAACTATTCTGCTGCTTGCAGCCAATAATATTTTGAATTTCATCAATAAAAATAATTAATTTTTGATTTTTTTTCTTCTTCAGGATTTGCTCAACAATAAAGTTTTTAAATCTTAATTCAGGAGCCAAATCAGGAGTTTCATTCCAAGTGGAATTCAGCAGAGGTATCCAGCTATTATCCGAGTTTAAATCCGAAATTTGTCTGCAAATCTGATTAAGAAGACTATAGTATAGCGTTTCATCAGAACTCGCACTACTACTAAATTCTTGAAAATCAAGCTGAACGCAAATAAATTCCTCGTTAGGCAATTGTCCAATTGTCCTAATCATCAGACTAGTCTTGCCGGTTTGACGAGGAGCTAGAATAAAGCACATCCGGCTACTAACCCGCTCTAACTGAGCAAACTGACGTAGTTTTTCATCTGCCCCTCGCTCCACATAAGTCTGTTCCGTGAGAGGGATACCGCCTGCCTCTATGCGATAGTAGCTATTTACTTCATTAATACCCATGAGCCAGTTAAAACTTATTTTTAATGCGTCAAAAATGTCCATCGAAATATTTTTGATATAGCTCAATGACATTCACATCATCATCTTCCATTTTAAGCAATCCTGCTTTCATCAGTTGAAACTTCGCTAGGTCGTCATTACAGCTATCTCCTCTAAGAATTTTTTGAAAGCAATATAATAAATTTTCATGACTTTCCAAAAGCTCTGATGCCCTAGCTAACTCATTCCAAAATGGCCCATCCGGTTGAGTAGCTTTTGCTTCCAATTGCGTAAACGTCATTCCTTGACTAATTTTATAAAGCACTCGATTGACAAAAGCAGGATGTCCTCCTGTCAGTCTCATTAAAAAATCCACCTCTTGTTGATGCAAAGATTGGGGTAAGTTGTATTTTCTAGAAAGTTCTACGATCTGATTTTGGTTAAATTCTTTCAACTCTACTACTGTTCCCACATTTTGCAGGACTGAACCTCTGATTCCCAGGATAGAATAAGGTTCTGTAGAGTAGGCAATCACAATGCTAGGCCAGACGATTGGGGCTTGACTCACGACTTTCATTCGTTTTTCATTCCAAGAACGTAAAAATTTCAAGAATGGGTCTTGAATGGGTTTGCCAAGAACTTCATCAATGCCATCAATCAGTAGGGTTTTAGATTGTTTAATCGGTAAAAAGACATAATCATGCAAGTAATTTGCACATTTGAGCTGGGGCGTTAGATTTTCTTGCCAATGCTCTTTAAGTGGAGGTAAATCGTTTAATTCATTAATTGGATTTGGTTCGTTTGAATTACTAAATGTTTGAATAACTGCATAAGTAAACTGATATAAAAGCGCATCTAGATCGTTGAATATATCCGTATAAAAATATTCATCAACTCCTAAATCCACAAAACCAACAACTTGATTTTGTTGCTTTTCTAAAAAGTATTGAATTCTGCGAAGTAGGGAAGATTTTCCCATTTGCCGAGGCGCTCTAATTCTGATAAAGGGTCTTGAACCTTCTCGACTCGCACCAGCTTTCAATGTTTGAAGACAGATTTCATCGGCTTCCCGTTCCAAATATAGGGGTGAATCGAGCGGCACAGTTCCTGTCAGTGGAGCAATCTGCTTGGTAGCATTAACCTGCTTGTAGTCGCTGTATTTCAACCAGGTAATTTTATAGGGATTGTTACCTTGGTTGGTACGCTCCATAACAATCCGCCCAACTTTCTGAAACCGTAACAATTTTCTACGGGCTGTAGCGGTAGAACAGTTGAGGTTGTTTTGTTGGCAAAGTTTAGCAAATTTACTTTGACTAATTTCGATGCTTCCTCCTTCAGCAATCAATTCTTGCTCCAGAATTTTCCAATAGGCTTCTTCTTCAGCATTTAATGGCTCTATTTGTTTGTTGATTAGATTCATAGAAATTTTAATAATTAACTTAAACTCTTTTTTTACCAGCTTACCTGCAAAGATTTTAGATGAATGCTTCAGGTAATGCATCACCTTCATTCATTAATGCTTCAGATTGCGTCAAAGCATTGTTTTAATGCATCACCAAGTTGAATGAATGAAATAACCTCATTCCGGCTTTTTTGGTTTACCAATAGATCTATTGACCCTTAAACCTTCGATCAGGAGGATGGCAATTTACTCCAGTCCAGATGAGAGCAAGAAAACATCATGAAAGGGAACTCTACTAAACAGTCTACCAAGCAGGAAGGAGTGCAGTTGGTTGGCAGCTATCTACGTCTAAGCTGGCTCAACGTCCGGCATCTCAGTGGAATGCAATGTTTCCACAGAAGGAGGGGAAAAAATGATCGAGTCACTTAAACTGCCACGCTTCAGACCCATTTATGCTGTGGTTGGTGTTGGTGTGTTGGTCGCTTTCGGCTGGCAGTTCGATTTACGTCCAGGGATACCCGAAGACACCGCACTCCAAGAGGGAAGTGTGGCTTGTCAAGAGATTGTGCAGCCAAAAGCGGCCTTATCACGGGAGCAGTTAGCCAAACTTCTGAGTACTCCCGAACGCAGCCAGCGCCGCAACGTACAGGCAATCCTTAAGGAACCTTACTGCCGATTGCCGAATTTAAGTATCCGCGCCGGGGCAAAAACAGAACGTGAAATGTACCCCTTGGCATTCGATCCGCAAACATCCCTAGTTGTTGTCTATGAGGGAGAAACTTATGTGGGGTATGGGGTCAAAGAGAAAGCCAAAACGAATTAGGCCGCAATGGATGCTGGGTGTGACGGTGATGCTACTGTTTGCCCAGGGCTGCACGCGATCGCCCATGCCAGAAGCACCGAGAGAGTTGCAATTTTACCAAAACTGGGAACTGCAACCGGGGGATGTAGTAGCGGGTCATACGGTGGCAAGCAGTCTCGGTGACGTATCCATCGCGATGAAGGGCAATACTGTATATGCGCCGTTTGATGGACGATTGCAGCCGAATAAAGCAGACTGCGTTATCTTCTCCAGCGAGGACGTGCCAGCTTACCTATTCCGACTTTGTGGGCTGAAGTCACCCCACTATGGATTCCGGCGTACAGGTGAAGCGATTGGCAAGGGTAATGAATTACACTTCGGTGTGCTGAACCAACAACCAGATGGTCGGTGGGCAATGGTTGAACCTTCTAAGAAGCTTCTCGAACAAATGTTGCAACCGAAGTAAACATATTAAGTGGTTAGTGGTTAGATGCCATGAGCAATTGCACACAAACAAAGATTGAAAATCCTTTTCTCCTGACCCCTGACTTTTGATATCAAATCCATTTGAACAACCCGATTATCGTAGGGGCGGGTTTAGAAACAGCTTTGGACAGTACCGAAAACGTAACATCAAAACCCGCCCTTACAGGTTTTATGGCTATTTAACCGGATTTGATATGACCCCCTGACCCCTATTTTCAAATTAGGAACTTCCAAACAATAAATCTCCACAAAAGAACGGCAAGTTAACTAAAAAATTCAGTTACTCATTTCGCACTAAAAAGCAACTTGCCTTTAAATTGGAACTTTTTTCACGGAACTCCCTTTACCACTTCTTCTTTATCCCATGCTTGTGCAGTTTTATAGCTCAAGCACTTTTGATCAGCCGTTGATGTTTTGACCTCAACGGAATACACGATTGGTACTTGGAGGCATCTTATGAAACTTTTTCTCGGTAAACTTATCGCCATTTTTTTGATGTTGCTGCCAGCAACGAATGTTGCGGCTAAATCCTCAGAGGTTGTGTTGGATACGGCTAACTCTGATACGAATCTAGTGCTTCCAACCCTGGATTCTTCAGACACACCTAAAGTTAGGCCGATTACAGCTAGCCAAGCGATTGAGGCTTCCAGTGTTGATTTTTCGGTAGAGAACTCTGCAAGTCAATCGAAAGCACTAGAAGATAATCATTTTGAGCAAGCGCCAAAGCAAACTATCCCACCCTCAAGCGAGGCTAATACGATTAATTCTTCAAAAGAAAAGGTAGAGGAAGCCGGGGATGTAAAAGAAAAAATGGTTCCTGTGGATGCAACGTTGTATAACACCTCATCCAGTGGACTAGATTTTGGCGTGCGGCATCCCAATCCACAGAATAAGCCTACTACACCGATTGAAGTTGAAACTAAAGAGCAAAAGACGGCTGACGAAGTACCCTCTGTAGTACTCAAAATTAACAAACCAACAACGACAGCCTCTCAAACTCCAACATTGAAGTCTGATAGTAGTCATAAGGACTTGACTACCTCGGTAGCTTCTACCCTATTTGCTACGAAAAAAGCTCCTGGTAGTATCGCCATAGGAGCTGCTGAAGGCAACCTGACTGTTACTGGAAAAATCACCTCTTTGTATTCGGGGCATACCGATCCGGGGAACCACGTCACCAATCGGGGTTTTTGTAGCTGGAATCGTTCCAAAAATTTGTCTGTTGCTCAAGCTGATAAGCGCTGCCTGTCTGCTTTGCAACGCCAGAGTACTGCTACAGAAAAAAAGTTACTAACTCTTGAGCTTGACCCCAAAGATCATACAGAAGCATTGGTGAATGGGGCTGATTTATGGAATCAGTCCAACTCGGCTGGCCCTAAGTTCGCTAAGAAATACAAGCAAGCATTGGATAAAGGATTTAAGGGTAACACTGCCAATATCTGGGCTAGAGTTGAAGCGTTCCGCGATCGCTCAGGAACTTTAGACGCGAGTGGACTCTTTGGCATTTGTGCCAGAGAACCTTATTACAAAAGGCGATTGGCAGGGATAAAACCCTATTCAGAAGCGTGGCGCTGGCAATGCATTGCGTTGGATCAGAAGCGGCGAGTTCGGATTATACGCAAAGCTTTAAAGCAAAACACTGGGGAGATAGTGACACAACAGGAGAGTCAGGGAGTAGGAGAAAAAGAGAATACTATTGCATTCCCTGAAACGAACCAACAAAGCGATCGCCCAAGGGGCGGTGCCAGAGGCAATCGCCCTTCCACCTCTATGATGCTAAACTTCGATCCTGTGGTGTCGGTTCCCATTACACCCACTTCAGCAACCAACTCGACTTCGACAGCTTCTGTTGAGAGTGAGAATAAGTTAGATTTCAATGTCAGTTCTCAAACTGCGACAGAGGAAGCAACAGAGCAAGGGACAAGAAACAAGGACACAGAACCTTCTCCAGAGAGTTCGTCTAACCTCTCTGCTTCCTCGATTCAATCCCCCATTTCTGAAGTACTAAGCTTCGATCCGGTGTGGGAGAATAATACCAATGGTATGAACCTAACCAACGAAATTGATGCTTTGCCAGTCGAGACTAGTAAGGTCACTGACTTAGGTATTGCTGAGTGGAAACCTAGCCTGAAAAATACTCCCAACAAAGGAGTGAAGATTGCAGGATACCCCGTCACATCTCCTTTCGGGATGCGGATACATCCAATTTTGAAGCGATCCCGGTTTCACGGTGGTGTAGATTTAGCCACTCCCACTAATACCAACGTCTACGCGATCGGTAAACCCGGAACCCAAACAGCGTTGCAATGTTGGACTGATGCCAAGGGAGGGGGATTAGTAGCGACGATGATTTCTCCGAGTTTTCCATCCTACAAATTTGATGCTCTCCACTTAAACTGGTGCAAAGCACCGACTAACGGTTCCAAAATGAAGGTGGATGCCGGGGAAATCGTCGGCGGAACGGGTAACACAGGACGCAGCACAGGCCCCCATCTCCATTTCCAAGTGCGTCATGCTAAGACAGGTAAGCACCTTCCCCCGAGTAAAGGGCATATTTCATGGGTACTAACCGGAAAGCTGCCTAAAAAACCTTAGAGACAATGGATACATCTAGGACAGGACTTACGCCTTTTCGACCTTAATACACCATCTTCGTAGGGGCACGGAATGCCATGCCCCTATATAGCAGCTCATTCCTCAGCATCCAGATAAACTTCCTCAAGTGCCTGCTGCTGAGTACGACGGGAACGGCGACGATATTTTTTAGTTTCTAATTTCGGTTCGTACTGAGTTCGTCCCTTGCTGGTAGACTTCGCTTTTAAATTGGATTCTGGATCGGCTTGTTGCTTTAACCGTTCTTGATAGGCGATCGCGCCTTCCAACAAATCCAAATAATATTCATATCGCTCCCAATCTCCTCGCACGGCACAATTGGGTTCATCTCGGTGCAAGCAGTCACTAAACTGGCAACTAGCCATTTCTAACCGACGCCGTGCTTCGGGAAAATACTGAGCCAATTCTTGGGGAGTACAATCAATATCCGGTTGATTAAAGCCAGGAGTATCGGCCAAAAGCCCACCCCAAGGTAACTCAAACAGTTCAACGTGGCGAGTCGTATGACGCCCCCGACTCAGTTTGCCGGAAACTTCCCCGACTCGCTGATTGACATCGGGAATAAGCTGATTGATTAAACTCGACTTGCCTACACCTGAAGGGCCTGCCAAAATCGTAATTTTGCCTTTGAGTCGTTGATACAAGTCTTCGAGCTCTTGACCTGTGTAGACGCTAATAAATATCGACTCGTACCCCCAATCTTTCAGCCGACTTCTCCAATCCTCTATCTCTTCATCGGAGACTAAATCGCGCTTATTTAAACACAAACAAACCTGTAATTGAGTCGATTCGGCTTTAACTAAAAACCGAGTCAGTTGATAGGGGTCTATGGGAGGGTCGGCTAAGGCAAATACTAAAAGAATTTGCTCGGCATTAGCAACCGGGGGACGATCAAGCTGAGTTTGGCGAGGTAACACTTGTGCGATCGCACCTCTTCCCCCTTCCCAATCCGGTTCTTCTACCACCACGCGATCGCCCACCATCACCCGTTGCCCGATTTTCTTCAACCGTGTCCGGCGGGTACAAAGCAATTGGGGCAACTCAATCTCCCCCTGGCTCGATTGTTTGATCAGTTCTGAAGCGTCGCCCGTCCCTTCTAAATCTAAATCAAGCTGTACTTGATAAAAATTTGCTTGTACGGCGAGTACAGTCCCCAGTAGGGGTGTGGATACTTGGGACAATGAGATATCGGAGGGAACTCCACTCATGCAGATTCTTCTGGACGCCGCACAAACAGGGAAAAATAACCCTGACACTCTTCGACTTTCTCAATGGGATAGCCTTCCATCGTTAAGCTATCAGGCACCTGCTCAATGGGTTCTCCGGGATCGAGCCACACTTCGAGTAAGCCTCCTGGCGACATTTGCTCTAAGCGGAGTTTAGTCCGGACAAAATTAATTGGACAAGGTGTACCGCGCAAATCGAGCTGAGCATCGGGCGTTAGATTGGGCGTAGATGCAATGGGGTTAGTCATCCGCGAAACAACCCTCCCAAGAATCCTTCAAGCCCTCCTTTTCCCGTGCGATCGCCTTTAATTTTTGCTAGTTTTTCCAGTAATTCCCGCTCTTCGGTCGTAATCCGGGTGGGAATATCAATCAAAATTGTAATTAAATGATTGCCTCGACTCACGGGGTTGCCGAGTTTTGGGACGCCATGATTTTCTAGTGTCAACACGGTACTCGGCTGTGTTCCTGGGGGAATCGTCAACTCAACCGGCCCATCAACTGTATTCACTTCTAGGCGACACCCCAAAATTGCTTGTAAATAGCTAATCTTGAGTTCCGAGAGAATATTAATTCCATCCCGATGAAATTCTGCGTCTTCCTCAATAAATAAGTAAACGTATAAATCTCCTGGAGGGCCTGCACGCAATCCCGCATCGCCTTCTTTAGACACGCGCAGCCGGGTGCCATTGTCTACTCCGGGGGGAATCGTAATTTTCAGCTTCTTCGTTTCCTGCTTGCGTCCGGCACCTCCACAAGCTTCACACTTGTCCTCAATCACTTGTCCTTCACCATTACAGCTTGGACAAACTGAAACTTGAGTGAAGCTACCAAACGGGGTGCGGGTTGCCCGACGGACTTGACCGGTGCCACTACAAGTCGGACAGGTACGGGGTCGAGTTCCGGGTTTTGCCCCACTGCCGCTACAGACGTTACAGGTTTCTAGATGGGGAATGCGGATTTCTTTTTCTCCACCAAATACGGCTTCCCTAAATTCCAGTTTCAAGTCTAGCCGCAGGTCATCGCCCCGCATCGGGCCACCGCGCCGACGGGTGGCTTGCTGACCCATGCCACCGGCAAAACCACTGAAGAAGCTTTCAAAAATATCGGCAAATCCTACATCGCCGAAGTCGCTAAAACCTACACCTTGACCACTAACGCCGGCTTCTCCAAACCGATCATACCGAGCGCGAGTTTCTGGCTCTGAAAGGACTTCGTAAGCTCGATTGATTTCCTTAAAGCGCTCTTCAGCCCCCATTTCCTTGTTCACATCCGGGTGATATTTCCGGGCAAGGCGGCGGTAAGCACGTTTTATTTCCTCTTTGTCGGCGTCGCGGGAGACACCTAGAACGTCATAGTAGTCAGGCATAGAGCGCCGATCTGTGTTTTTTACTGGTTAGGGGCAGGTTGGATGGAAGGTGGGTCAGAACAGTCAAAAAAGCGATCGCTTTGCTTCACTCTCTCACCCATGCATCTATCCATTGTGTAACAGAAAAATAAGCGAATGACTACTTTTGATCTGCTCGTCTTTAGTCAACGGCTTCGTAGTCAGCGGTTACAGTCTCCTCATCAAAATTCAGATCTAAATCTAAATCGTCACTGTCTCCTGGCAAGGATTCTTCTTCCAACGGTTCACTAAATTCGGGCATTGAAGAGGATACCTCCTCCGTTTCTACAAACTCGTCCGTTTCCGTACCCGGAGGAGCTTGCTGGTAGACCGCAGCACCAATGGCAAACAGAGTTTGCTGGAAGTCATCCAGCCGTTGTTTGACTTCTTCGACACTAACTGAAGAATCAGCCATCGCCTCTTGCAGTCGTTGTTTTTTCTGCTCTCCTTGAGCTTTGAGGTCTTCCCGAACTGCCTCTCCGCTTTCTTTAAGCGTTCCCTCATAGCTGTAGAAGAGGCTATCGGCTTGGTTTTTGATTTCTACCAATTGAATACGGCGATAGTCTTCTTCAGCAAATTTCTCTGCCTCTTGCCGCATCCGTTCTACTTCGCTGCTGCTCAATCCCCCCGTATTTGTTATACGAATTCTTTGTTCTTTTCCAGTTCCCTTATCGGCGGCTGCAACTTGCAGAATCCCATTGACATCGATCTCAAACGCCACTTCAATTTGAGGGACTCCTCTAGGTGCAGGGGGAATACCTGTCAGCAAGAACTTCCCCAGGCTTTTGTTGTCCCTGGCCATTGCCCGTTCACCCTGGAGGACATGGATTTCTACCGAAGTTTGTCCATCTGTTGCCGTGGAAAAGGTTTGAGACTTGCTGGTTGGGATGGTGGTATTCCGATCAATAATTTTTGTGAAGACTTCCCCCAATGTCTCAATTCCCAATGACAGGGGGGTGACATCGAGTAATAACAAATCCTCGACTTCCCCTCCTAAGACTCCCCCTTGAATAGCTGCACCAAGGGCGACCGCTTCATCGGGGTTAACTGACTTATCCGGTGTTTTTCCGCCAAAAAACTTTTTAATGGCCTCTTGTACCGCCGGGATGCGAGTTGAACCACCAACAAGTAGGATGCGGTCAATGTCGTCGGGTTTAAGCTCAGCGTCTTTAATCGCCTGAGTGACCGGTTCAATCGTACCCGTAATCAGTTCGCTAGCCAGTTCTTCAAATTTCGCCCGTGTCAACTCCATCTCTAGATGCTTGGGTCCGGTTTCATCAGCCGTAATAAACGGCAGATTGATGGATGTTGTCAGCATACTAGAGAGTTCGACTTTGGCTTTTTCTGCGGCTTCTCGCAAGCGCTGAAGCGCCATTTTATCTGAACCTAAGTCTAGCCCTTCGGTGGCTTTGAAGTTTTCGATCATCCAACGAACGATCACATTATCAAAGTCGTCCCCACCTAGGTGATTGTTTCCGGAGGTCGCTTTGACCTCAAAAACGCCATCCCCAAGTTGTAGAATTGACACATCAAAGGTGCCACCGCCCAAGTCAAAGACCAGAATTTTCTGCTCTTCAGACTGCTTATCGAGTCCGTATGCAAGCGAGGCCGCCGTTGGTTCATTAATAATTCGTAGGACTTCTAGGCCCGCAATTGTCCCAGCATCTTTTGTCGCCTGACGTTGGGCATCGGTAAAGTATGCCGGCACGGTAATAACCGCTTGCTCAACTGTCTCTCCCAGAAAGCTTTCAGCATCTGTCTTCAGTTTTTGCAAGGTCATCGCTGAAATTTCTTGGGGGGTATAAGCTTTGCCCCGGACTTGAACATCGACTGTATCATCGCGGCCTTTGACACAGGTATAAGGAACACGAGATCGTTCCATTTCTGTATCATCCCAACGACGCCCGATGAAGCGCTTAATACTATAAATGGTATTTTCCGCATTCGTTACGGCTTGGCGCTTTGCGAGCTGACCGACTAGGCGTTCGCCTGATTTGCCAAATCCCACTATACTCGGAGTGGTTCGTCCCCCTTCTGCGTTGGAGATGACAATGGGCTGACCCCCTTCTAATACAGCGACGCAACTATTGGTCGTGCCCAAGTCGATGCCAATAACTTTTCCCATAGGGCTTCGGCCTAAAAAATAGTGTCAACAGTTAGTATCTGGGTTTAACTTGAAGCAGTTACTAGAACAAACCTTCCTTTGGTTACACGCTTTTGAGTACCGAGTGGAGTACAAAGCCAGTTTGGCACCAAAGGATGGTTAATGCATCCTGCGACTTAGGTCTTTGGGATACCTTACTTTATGAGGTTACCACCGAAACCCAAACAGCAGCAACCTTACCTCTTAGACGAGGAACCCCGCGCCTAGGCTTACTCAGAAGAAGCGTCTTGATTTTCACTCGACTCTTCGCTGGGGGTTTCTGGGGCAGTGGCTACTTTAACCATTGCATGACGCAAAACGCGATCGCCTAAGAAATATCCTCGTTGTAGCTGTTCGATCACCACTCCTTCGGGATATTCATGAGTCGGTTCGCGCATCACGGCTTCATGGAGGTTAGGGTCAAACTCTTGCCCCTCGGGGCGCATGGCTGAAACTCCAATACGTTTGAGGCAGTCTACTAACTGCTTATAAACGCCCTGGTAGCTTTTATGAATAGCCATTTCCCCATCATTTTGAGGCTTAATTTGTGATCGCGCCCGCTCGAAGTTATCAATCACGGGTAGCAACTCACTAATCGTGACTCGCTTGAGCTGTTGCTCTAATTCCTCTTTTTCCTTAGCTGTACGCTTCCGGAAATTATCAAAATCCGCGGCCATCCGCATGGATTGAGTTTTCAAGGCATCGAACTGCTGAGTAATATCTTCAACTTGTGCCTTGAGGGCTTCATTATCCTGCCTCAAGCTGTCTAAGGCTGCTAAATCGCCTAGTTCGGCTGCTATCTCAGGTGCAGCTTGAGTGGCTTGTTCGCTGAACTCCTGACCATCTGGAGTCTGTGCTGAGACGGGGGATGACTCAGCATTAGGTTGCTCAAATTCATTGGACTGCGACTCTAAATCCGTCAAGTCTCCCTCCGTTGCTGCCGATTCTGGGTCACTCATGCCTTGGCTATCAATCGGTTCATCCGTAGGCTGCGATGTACTCTCTTGCTGCTTGTCTTCGTCGATCATGCTCTACTTCCATTCACGTTATCTATAGACTGCTAGTAGCTTTCCTTATAACTATTTGTAGTCATTTTCACTAGCAACCTGATTCCCTACAAGCATTACTTTGTGGGGTAAGGCTTTGAAGCAGTGCTACTGGGTGAGAACGCAAAGGTTATAACTTCCTCAGATTTTAGGGGCTCAACAGCGAAATCACTCGTTGACCCGGAGATGATGATAAGGAGTTAGAAGCTATATCTTGAACATTTACCTAGCTCGAAATTAGGCAAGCGTTCTTACCCAGTACTAGGTTTGATGCCCAGATGCAACTCCAATGCGCTTCTAAACCCTAATGTAACATCCATAGGGTTTGTGTCTGCACTATTTCTGTGCCATTGATGAAGGAGCTAAACAGCTCAACGATAGGCCGTAATCTCTGACAAAATTATCAGTGAGAGCCGTGCAAGCGCGGCTGAGTAAAAGCTATTATCAGATTATTCTATCTAATGAATAATGCTTGAGTTCGTTGCCACTCGTAATATTCTATCAAGCTCAGGTTATCGGATGAAAGCTGGCGTTTCATCCCTATTGGGATATTTATAATTCAAAGCGTATTGGCATCCACTAGGACTCATGCGCTAGCGAGTGCTGCTCCAAAAGACTACAAACATATAGTAGTGCTAGTACCTGGAGGAGAGAGCCTTGCTCCCCGCCATTCGAGTCATCTAACTGTAGTCAGTGGACTTTTTTGATACTGCCAAGCAAGCTTCTCAAATACAACTTAGATCGAGGCTTTTGAGAAGGATTAGCGAGATCGGGAATAATTTGTAACTTAAGGAAATACTTTACAAGCCGCTATGACTCACTCCTCTTCACAACGAAAGGCCCTCATTGTCCGCAACGAGGTTTCGCCCTTTGGCAAATCCCTGATTGCGGCGGGTTATGTTGACACTGACCAAATGCAGAATGCGTTAGTGGAATCCCGAAAGTCAGGAAGGCCACTAACAGAAATTCTCGAATCGATGACGGGGCGTCAGCTTTCCCCCGATTTGCTGCGTCAGTATAAGAAACAGCAGTTATTTGAACTCAAAGTTTTATACGGGGTTGAGTCTCTTGATCCGGAACTTAATGAAATTGCTAGCCACCAAGTGGGGCAACTGATTGATACATTACTCCCCATTGATATCTGCCGTCGCTATCGCCTAGTACCGCTATCGAAGACCGACGGACAGCCTCAAACGCTTTTGGTGGCTATGGTAGACCCGGATAATCTAGACGCTCAGGACGACTTAAACCGGATTCTGCGACCCCAAGGGATTAGTCTGCAACGGATGGTCATTACTCAAGAAGACTATCAGAACATCATTTCCAAGTATCTTGATGAAAAACTGGCACATCAAAAGCAGCTCGAGAACGAACAAAAATTAGACATCAACCAAGATCTCAAGAGTATAGACAGCCTCGACACCTTATCCGATGCACCCGATGAAGTTGAAGAGGTAAATTTACAGGGAGCTGATGATGCTCCAGTGATCAATTTGGTCAACCGAGTCTTGGCCAAGGCACTACAAGAAGGAGTTTCTGATATTCACGTCGAACCTCAGGAAGAATCTTTACGCATCCGCTTCCGGAAAGATGGTGTGTTGCGCCAAGCCTTCGATCCTGTACCCAAGAAAGTGGCACCCGCCGTTTCAGCCCGCTTCAAGATTATGGCAGAGCTGGACATTGCAGAACGTCGATTGCCTCAAGACGGGAAAATTCGGCGGATGTACCAGAAGCGTAAAGTTGATTTTCGCGTCAGTACCTTGCCAAGTCGCTATGGCGAAAAAATTGTATTACGAATCCTAGACAATGAATCGACGCAACTGGGCTTAGACAAGTTAATTACTGACCCAGACTCATTAGAGATCGTGCGAGAAATGGCCAGTCGTCCCTTCGGACTGATTTTGGTGACAGGGCCGACCGGTTCGGGTAAATCCACAACTTTATACTCGGTTCTGGCAGAACGGAACGACCCAGGAGTGAATATTAGTACGGCGGAAGACCCCATTGAATATACCTTACCGGGGATTACTCAGGTGCAGGTACTCCGGGAAAAAGGGATGGACTTCGCTTCGATCTTACGGTCTTTTCTGCGGCAAGACCCAGACATTATCCTGGTCGGTGAAACGCGGGACTTGGAAACAGCCAAAACAGCGATGGAAGCTGCTCTGACGGGTCACTTGGTATTAACGACACTGCACACCAATGACGCAGCCGGTGCGATCGCACGTTTGGATGAAATGGGCGTTGAACCGTTCATGGTATCCGGTGCGCTGTTAGGAATTTTGGCACAACGCTTAATGCGACGCGTTTGCCAGGATTGTCGCGTTGCCTATATGCCCACGTCGGGTGAGTTGGCTCGATTTGGTCTAACTGCCTCCCGTGATGGAGAAATCGTACTCTATCAAGCGAATACCTTACAACCCGATGAAATTCACGAGGCCAGGGACAAAGGTAAACTCTGCCCAACCTGTAATGGTGTGGGTTATAAGGGACGGGTCGGTGTCTACGAAGTTATGCGTATCACCGATCAGATCCAAAACTTAATCAGCGAACGCGCTCCGACAGAACGAATTAAGGAAGCGGCGGTGCAGGAAGGAATGATTACTTTATTAGCCTACAGCTTAAAGCTGGTTCGGGATGGCTATACCACACTCGAAGAAGTGGAACGTGTTACCTTTACAGACTCGGGACTAGAATCCGAACTCAAAGCCAAACGCAAGAGTTCCCTGACCTGCCGGACTTGTGCGGCGAGCTTACAACCCGAATGGCTAGACTGCCCTTATTGCATGACACCTCGTTTTCAAGAATAAAGCCCGCTAACTGTTGTTTTAATTTTTAACCTCTGTTCCAACAAAAACCCACAATTACTAAGGAGACAATGCCATGCCAATGGAACTGATGATTGAAGACTTGATGGAGCAGCTAGTCGAAATGGGTGGGTCAGATATGCACATTCAAGCGGGTGCCCCCGTTTACTTTCGGATTAGCGGCAAACTTCAACCCATCCATGAAGACCCATTGACCCCTCACGAGTGTCAAAAGCTGATCTTTAGTATGCTCAACAATACTCAACGTAAAGAGTTAGAGCAAAACTGGGAATTGGATTGTTCCTACGGAGTCAAGGGATTGGCTCGTTTTCGAGTCAATGTTTATAAAGAGCGGGGTTGCTATGCGGCTTGCTTGCGAGCCTTGTCGTCCAAAATTCCTAATTTCGATCTGCTGGGTTTGCCCGATGTCGTGCGGGAAATGAGCGAACGCCCCCGAGGATTAGTATTGGTGACAGGGCCAACCGGTTCGGGTAAAACCACCACGCTAGCAGCGATGATCGATTTAATTAACCGGACACGCGCTGAACATATTCTGACGGTTGAAGACCCCATCGAATATGTTTTTCCCAACAGCAAGAGCTTGATTCACCAACGTCAAAAGGGTGAGGATACCCGTAGCTTTGCTAATGCCCTGAGAGCGGCTTTGCGGGAAGACCCGGATGTAATTCTAGTTGGGGAAATGCGGGATTTAGAAACGATTTCTCTGGCAATTACGGCGGCGGAAACGGGTCACTTGGTGATGGGAACCTTGCACACGAGTTCAGCCGCTTCAACCATCAACCGGATTATTGACGTGTTCCCACCGGAACAACAACAACAAGTTAACGCTCAGTTGTCTAACTCCCTGATTGCGGTCTTTAGCCAAACTCTTGTTCCCAAGAAAAATGCCAAGCCGGGTGAGTTTGGTCGGGTGATGGCTCAAGAAATCATGATCGTAACGCCTGCGATCGCGAACTTGATTCGAGAAGGCAAAATTGCCCAGATTTACTCAGCGATTCAAACGGGTTCAAAAATGGGAATGCAGACGATGGAACAATCGTTAGCCCATCTAGTCAAAGCCGGACAGATTACGTTTGAAATAGCATCCTCTAAGAGTTCTAAACCTGAAGAGATGCAGCGCATTATCGCTGGTGCCGGAGCGGGTAATATCCCTGCAGCCAGGGTAGGAATGGGGACTAAGATGACCCGCTAAATGAGCTACTGGGGGTGGGGGTAAGCGAAGGGCAATCATCCTACATCCTACCCTCATGTTCAGCATTGATATCGAATTCAGTTCACGATTTCATTTCCAGTCTGTTGGTCATTGGTAAGGGGTTAGCGCCAAGGGTTATCCCCCATACCCATTACCCATTACCCATGTATTAAAAATGCCTTTCTTATCATCTAGACGCACATTATGGCTACCTACATTGCTGAGGTTCGGGACGTAAGAGGAAACCCCAAAAAAGAGAAGGTCGAAGCAACTTCTCCCGATCAAGCCCGTTCCATCCTTCAAAATCGGGGATACGCTTCAGTTGGAACTGTTAAAAAAAGCCTCAATTTTGACATTGACCTCTCTGAGCTAAATGCTGCTTTGACTTCGCTCACAATCAAAGATAAAGCAGTGTTTTCACGCCAATTTGCAGCGATGGTCAATGCTGGTGTGGCAATGGTTCGCTGTCTGGGCGTTTTATCCGAACAGTGTCCCAATCCTAAGCTCAAAAAAGCACTGTTATCTATTAGTGCTGAGGTACAACAGGGTACAAGCCTCTCGGACTCTATGCGGAAGCATCCACAGTGCTTTGATATGTTATACATCAGTATGGTGCAAGCTGGGGAGGTTGGCGGTGTTCTTGATGAGGTACTCAACCGACTAGCCAAGCTGCTGGAGGATATGGCTCGGTTGAAAAACCAAGTCAAATCCGCAATGGCTTATCCTACAGTTGTCGGCGTCTTAGCCCTTATTGTCTTTTTCTGCATGACGGTGTTTCTCATTCCCGTCTTTGGGGCAATCTTTGAGGAATTGGGTGTAGAATTACCCGCTTTGACCCAATTTATGCTCTTCTTGAGCGATGTCATGAGGAGTTGGAAAATCCTGATTCCAATCGTTGCCGTGATAATCATCGTTGTTGCGTTCAGATGGTACTACAAAACACCTATAGGTCGCGTACAAATTGATGGGTTTTTATTAAAAATGCCCCTGTTTGGTGATTTGAATCAGAAAGCCGCCGTAGGACGTTTTTGCCGGATTTTTGGGACATTAACTCGTTCAGGAGTACCCATTCTTCAAGCTTTAGATATCGTTCGGGATACCTCGGGAAACCAAGTGATTGCCAATGCGGTGGAAGCCGCCAAGTACGAGATTCAGCAAGGTGGAATGATTAGTCTGGCGCTGCAACGAGAGGGGGTTTTCCCATTGTTAGCAATTCAGATGATGAGTATTGGGGAAGAAACTGGAGAATTAGACTCCATGATGATGAAAGTTGCCGATTTTTATGAAGATGAAGTCGAACAAGCGATTAAGGCATTGATGAGCTTGATTGAACCACTGATGATGGTTTTCTTGGCAGGGATGGTAGCAGTCATTCTGCTTTCGATGTATCTGCCTCTATTTAAGCTATATGACGCTTTGGGTTAAACCAACAAGCCAGCGCTAGAGGAAAAATTCCTTAGTTACTCATCGCTTTGATCACAGAGGGTTATCAACGTTACTTCAAATATTTGAGGACGTTGAAACCCTCTAATTATTCACGTCATCTTTAGGGTTGAAGTCTGCTGAAGTGTTAATAAAATTGGGTTAATTGTTGCAGTTTATAGCATAAAAAAATGTCTGTTAAATCATCTGATTACGAAGCCTGTTTGGCGGAATATAGCAACCAAGAAGGGGCAATCACACTGCTCAAAAAATACCGTCCCTACTTAGAAATGCTGCCGAGTATGCGTCGGCCAGACGAGAGCCTCATTACCATTCCTTTGCCGATTGTGCGAATTCGCCACCCCAAACCTCCGGCTGGACAAAACCGCATTAGTTATTCATTACAAGAAGCGGTAGGCTTGCCCTGCGATGTGGCAATTTTAATGTGTGATCCAGAATGGAAAATCAAACTGGGGGGCGAGATATTTGTATATATTCATCGCCCCCATGAAGACTTTTCTGACTTGCTGAGTCGCTGGCGTCAAACACAGTTATTACTAGATAAAGACTATGAATGGCTGATGCCTCCCCGTCATCAACATATTTTGAGTGAGGGAGACAACCGCATCCATCCCCTGTTTGTTGTGTTTCCAGAAACGCCAGAACGAATTCAGCGCGGCTTGATGGGTAGCTGTCTACCGTTTGTCATGCAGATACCAGCTCCCTCAACTTCAGAGGAACATTCAGAAATGTTATCTCCTGAAAGTCATCCCCGCAACAGTTAAAAAAGCATGATAATACATGAATCACCCATAACTCCCAACTATTGAACAAATTGCGGCATCACTTCAGCCGCAGTCAATAAGCCATAAATACCTCGTTGGTGTAAAGACATTCCAGCCTTGAGATAGCCAAAAGCAGGTCCACAAACATTGGCTGCCATGCTGGTTTCATCACCTAACGTAAAGGTGTGAGTGGAAATTTTACCCTCAAAAGTACGACCTGTGACTTGAACATTTGTACTAAGGGGCTTTTGGGGATTACGGGTATCTACAATACCACCGACGGTGACGCGATCGCGAGGGCAAATTCCAGCCAGTTCTAACATCACATCATCGGCATGTTCCATATTCTCTAAGTGCAGGATGCCATTGGTCCGATCTAGTAAAGCCTCAACTTCAGCATCACTCATACTCTGAGCACGCTCAACATCGTAGCCCGGAAGATGGGCAATATCTTCGCGAATGGTAGCCCGATAAGCCTCCCAGTTGGCAATCCCAACCCCAAAGGTAATTTTTACCTGGTGAATTTCCGCATAGCTTTGAGCCGCTAAAGCGGCTGCTGCGGTTAACAATCCCGGTGTGGCACCACAACCTGTCAGATAGGTAATTTTGGCAGTTTGCAACTCTTGCTGTAGAGTGATTAACTCCTCAACCGCACTGGTTCGCTTGAGGGCATCGACTAAAACCCCTTGCCAACCCGCTTGGATAAACTGCCGTGCTACCGATGCCATAAAAGTATTGGGTAAATTGGGCAGCGCTAAGAAATATCCATCGACAGAGGCTGTTTCTATTAACTCTTGAATGCTGTGATGGCTGAGTGTACCGATTGGCTCCAAATATCCCAGAGAACCCCGTTGACGGTACGCCGCCATACAGTGATCAGGATGCAACCCTGTGCTGTCGTAGGCATAGCCTTTTTGATCAGCGGCCGCCACCCAGAGCATTTCTTGCTTCGGTGCCAAAACTTTCGCCGCCGCTTGCCCTAAACCTCCAAAACCCAAGACTCCCACCCGTATTGGTGTCTTGAATAAAGAATTCCCCATAATTGTGTCCGTTGAACTTGTGCCTTGCTTGTCATTCATAATGGTCTGAATTGGAATCAACACAGTCTTTCATTATCTGGGTTGACTGGCTCTCCCGATCCGCCTAAAGACACAAGAAATCTTAGAAACGAGTATGTATATTTTTGTAAAAGCTCACTTCTGAGAAAACTTCTTAGCTTGACTGCATTCCAAACATACGCGAAACTTAACTAAAAACTAGAGTATTCCCCTAGTAAAATATTAAGTATTGTTTAAAAATGAGTAGTAGTGATGCAATTGCTCTATATCAATTGAGCAATAATTGGCCTCATAAAAGGTCATTTCTCGGAAGGTAAGACATTAGTAACAGTCCATAGTCACTGCTCCAAGCCCCAATTGAGGATTATCGGCGATCGACCATGAGCATGGAAACCCTAGAATTTATCATTTATCCAGATGGTAGAGTCCAAGAGAAAGTTACGGGCATTGTGGGAGCCTCTTGTGCAGAGGTAACAGCAGCGATTGAAGCTCAGCTTGGGCGAGTTATCTCTCAGGAGCAAACCTCAGAGTACTTTGCACAACAACAGTCTCAATCAACGCAAGTAACTGCTCAGGCAACATTCAGCGAATGGTAAACTTTTATCTCAAACCTAGCGTACTACCTTAATAAACTGCCATGTCACATTTCAGCAACATTAAAACACAAATCCGAAACGTTACTTCTTTAAAATCTGCTTTAACAGATATCGGTGTGGATTGGAAAACCGGGCCTTGCCAGGTTCGAGGTTATAAAGGTCAAACTCGCACTGCCGAAGTCGTCATCGAACAAGAGAATAACTACGACATTGGCTTTAGCTGGAATGGCAACGAATACGAACTCGTGGCAGATTTGCAGTACTGGCAACAGCCTTGGTCTGTAGAGGGTTTCTTGAATCGAGTAACGCAGGGGTATGCTTATCATGCCGTGATTCAGGAAACTGCCAAGCAAGGCTTTCAAGTTGCCCAACAGCAAAAAAATAATGATGGTTCTATCCGTCTAGTTGTTCAACGCTGGAGTGCGTAATGTCTGATAGTTCCCCGACACCTGAGCGATCGGGTTTAGAACCGGAATTGGGAGGCGTCTTTCGGGATGCACCTGAGCGTTCAGGATTCGAGCCAGAACTCGGTGGTGCTTTACGGCAGAAGGGAGTTTATGTGGATGAAATCACCTGTATTGGCTGTAAGCATTGCGCTCATGTGGCTCGCAACACCTTTTACATTGAGCCAGATTATGGGCGATCGCGTGTAGTTCGGCAAGATGGCGATTCAGAAGAAGTGATTCAGGAAGCCATCGATACCTGTCCAGTTGATTGCATTCACTGGGTAGATTACACCGAACTTAAACACTTGGAAGACGAGCGCCAATATCAGGTCATTCCCATGATTGGTTATCCCATTGACCCGAGTATAGTCGCTACCCAAAGCCGGAAGCTCAGAGAACAACGCAAAAAGTCTATGAAAAAACATCAATAGGCTCTTTGGTATCGCCTCTGACCCCCATCATCCTCGATAGCTGAGTGCTGTCGGGGATTTTATTTGAGGGGATGGTGATCGGTGAGGAGTTTTTCAACTCTGGCTTCATCAATGCGAGACGTAATTCGTTTTGCTTCATGCATATCTCGGGTTGTTTTTGCCAAACTGATGGTAGAGCCAACGGTAAACGCTAAACCCATTCCCATGTAGCCCTTTACCCAACTGTCTACAGGAAGATTGAGAATACCACAGGTCATTCCAGCCACAGAAATTACAAAAGAAGCCCAAGTTTGAACCACCCAACCCGTACTATGAACTTGATTCCCCACTGGCGATTGCATCGTCTCTTGACCTCTACTGATAGAAGGAAAAATTTATTCTCATAATATTGATTGTGGCTCACTAGAGAGTTGAAGGGATAGACAGTTTTTCAACTTGTACAGAAAAAGTTACAGGAGTACATGCTGCAAATGGCTGATATTCGTCGTCTTAGTTTCTCTAACCCTGTGGCAGTTTATAAACTGGATGCGAACACAGCAGCCAAAGCTCTGTAGTTGCTACAAATTCAAGCCTCACAGAGTTATAACATTCCAATGGAACTGGCTTAACTCTAAGGCGAACTCGTAGATGAACTGCGTCACCAGTTGCGATTCTCGGGCATTGTTTCCACCCGACCATCGGGGAAAAGAATCACACGGATCGGTGGACTACTAGACCGCTCAACCGCATTCACAAAGGGTTTACCTGGGGCAGGGAAGACAGGAGGAATATCTGTGCGCTCGATGTATTTTGCGGCAGCATTTCCGATGGGAATACTGCGTTCAATCGAGCCATCCGTTGTCAAAAACAATACATATTCTAGCGGTTCTGTCAAGCTCGCCGGTGGATTCCATCGCTGCTGCAAATAGCCTCTGACCTGTGCCACTTGCGGATTGTTATTGTCAAAAAGTCTGCGATTGTCGTTTTGTGCATTGTCGGCGGCCGCAGACTCAGATAGATTTGTCCCACCTGAAGTGTTACGGGGAGTAGATGAAGCGATATCGCCCGTTGCAGGCTTAGAATCAGTAGCCGCCGTTGGCTTCAAACTAGGCAAATCTAAGGCTGGCGGCGTTGTCGATACAGGAGCTCTACTGACGACAGGGGGCGGAGATTTAGCGCTTTGTGAAGAGGAAGTAGCACCTAAGTTAGGCACGGCTGCACGACTCGCTGTACTCGGGCCGGTAGCAATTCGACTACTAGCAGGAGATGGGGAAGAAGGAAATTTAGGTGCCGTTGTTATCGGTGCGCTAGGAGCTGGAATCACTGTAGTGGGGCGTTGATTTCCTGAGCTTCCTGGGTCGGAATTGGGTAAATTGAGCGTTGTTGGAGTGGGAGGGAGAGTAACAGGAGACGGGGGGGGTAACTTGGAACCCGTAGACAAAGGCAAGGGAACGCCTGGCGTGGTGGGGACAGGTGGTACTCCAGCGACAGGAGGAGGAGTCTGAGGCGTGGCGGTTGGGGCAACGGCTTGCTGCTGAGGAGTCGGTTGGTCAAAATACTTTACAGCGGCCGTAGTGACTCCTACTGTTACCAGTACGGCGGCGGCAGTACCTGCCCAAGCAGGGGTTTGCTTCCACTTCAAGGCGTGAGTCTGGGGTAAGGCCACTGCCTCAGAGGCATACTCATCTAAAGCTGTTACCAAGTCAAAAAGCTGGGTGACACTCAGATTAACAACTGCTCCCGATTCTTCGTTCGCTAATTGACCGAGAAACAGGTTATGAGCCAGCAAGCCTTTAGGCTGTAAGTATATTTCCGGAGTACGAGTAAAGGAATGCCGGGATTGCCGATTGGGGTCTAATCTGAGCTTAGGGAGTACCTCTACATCGTCCAGCTTGCTCAATTCTGGATCAAATTGTTTAGCCGCCAGTGCATCTTGAGGAAAATATTCGCCCTTATTTGTACCTGTTACGGCCGTTCTTGTCCCAGGATAAAGGGGGAGCTCGGTTGATGGCGAGTTGAGGAAGTCTTGCACGTAGCGATTGACGGCATCATGTAAATACTCGAGTTCCGTGTGATCGCCTCGGATGGTGATCCGATGATCATCAGGCTGTCGGGGGTCATCAAACCGAAGCTCGAAGCGTAAGTCCTTAAGTACGGATTTCCCCACGAATTGCGACAAGGGCGAGGTTTTTGCCGCAATTTCCAGGGTGCAGGTGGGAGGGGTATAGCGTCGTTGGATCGAATTTGATAGAGGCATGAGATTAACCAAAGTGGTTATTGGTTATTGGTTGTTTGTTATTGGTTATTTGTTATTTGTGTTTTTAGTACAACTCGCCAACAAACAACAAACCGTGGATAGTTAGAGGCTAGAAGGCTTCAAGTTCGTGAACGCTCGAGCAATGCTAGCCAAAGACGCCGATGACCGTTAGGGCCGGTATAAAACAATAGATCAATCAGTAGTTTAAAGGCCAGTTGCGTCAGCCAATCGGGTGACACATTTTCTCCTTGCTCCATACGCTCTTGATACGTATTGCTAAAGGTATCGAGATAATCACCTAATAAAGCCGCATGATGGGGTTCACTATCCTGTTCTGCCATTTGCTCTAATAGAGCAACAGCTCGACGGATTAATTCCTGATGCTGTTTCGCCAAATAACAGATAATCAGAACGAGCGATCGCGCCTCTTCCACATCTAACTTTTTCCGCCCTCCCGAACTCTTACGCAGGGGATTGGACTGCCGCAGACGCCATAAACCCACTCGATCTGACACCATTGACTCGAGTTTCAAGTCAGTGGCAGCTTGAAGCATAGCCTCAGAGCCAATGCCGGCTAGAGCTTCTAGCGCTAGCAATAGCAAATCTAACTGGGTTTTTATGTTATCTAACTCCAATGGGTCTGGCGCTTGACCCAGAGGTAGTTCCTCCCAAGGGGGAGATGGTGGCGGCGTCTTTGCGGTAGAGCGCATAGCTTTAGAGTAGGTGACCAATTGAGTGGGCGGATGGCAGTTACCAATCTTGAAACACGACTACCAGAGTTTACGGCAAGTTTCCATCCGAGTTGTGATACTTTTGAAGGTTTTGCCGCTTGAGTTAATGATTCTTAACTAAGAATCAACCCTTAATCCTTAGTCCTGGGTTAGCCTTCCTTAATCCGTGACGTTTGACAAAGAAATTTAGATTCAAAGATGGATGGGATGATTTATTGGAGATAAGCCACAGTCACCCCAGAACCTCCCTCCGCTTGCTCAGCCAGTTCAAACTTCTCCACGAGGGGATGCCGTTCTAAGAAAGCGTGAACCCCTTGGCGTAGCTTCCCTGTGCCTTTGCCATGAATAATCCACAGTGTGCCTAATGCCGTGGCCTGGGAGATGGCTTGCTCTAACTCAATCTCAGCATCTGCGACTCGACTTCCCCGAATATCAATTGTATTCCTAGCGGTTCGGATCGGCGCAGGTGGAGGAGTTACGGGGGTCGGAGCAGGTGCCGGAGCGGGTTTTTGTTTCACCGAAACTTCCGCTTTTTGCCCATCCAACGATTCCACATCAGAGAGTGAAACCGTCATTTTCATCAACCCAAATCGTACCGTAAATTCACCATCCTCATCCGGGGCAGTGAGTACCTCTGCCGTTTGATTTAAGCGGGGAATCCGAATGCGATCGCCCACCTTGGGTTTAAATCCCGGTTTAGGCTTAGGGGTTGACGCGGACTGGAGACGACGCTGAGCAATTCCATTGAGGGTTTCGGTTGCTTTTTGAGCATTTTGGGCAGTTTGTGGCCCTTGTTGCAACTGACGAATAACACGGGCAATTTCTTCCTTCGCCTGTACCAGTTCTTCCTGCACTGCCCGTTCCTGAGACAGCTTCAACTCCCGTTCCCGTTCGTTGAGCAATTTCGCCCGATCCGATACCTCTTGGTGCAAACGTTCTGCTTGTTGCAGGAGTACAGTGGCCTCTTGCGCCTGCGTTTCCTGACGACGGCGTTGAGCTTCTAAGCCCGCAATCACTTGATTAATATCTTCCGAGGCTCCACCAATCAAGGTTTGAGCCTGGTCAACTACCTGCGGATCTAGCCCCAAGCGTCGCGCAATCGTCAACGCATTAGACCGACCCGGAATGCCCCATAATAATCGATAGGTCGGTGAGAGTGTCACATCGTCAAACTCCACCGAGGCATTTTCAAAGCGTTCATCTTGATATTTTAAGGCTTTGAGTTCACCATAATGGGTCGTAGCCACTGTTAACTGTGCCGTCTGTGCCAAGTGTCGCAACAGTGCGATCGCCAAAGCACTCCCTTCTGCGGGGTCAGTTCCCGCCCCAACTTCATCAAGAAGGACTAACGAGGCACTGGGGGCTGGAGATGACTCTAACTCCTGACTCCCGACTCCTGACTCCTGACTTCCGACTCCTGACTCCTGACTCCTGACTCCTGACTCCTGACTCCTGATTCTCGACTCCCGACTCCCGACTCCCGGTTTATCATTGATTCCTGCCAAAATTCGGCTAATTCGGCGGATATGTCCTGAAAAAGTAGACAAACTTTGCTCTATCGACTGTTCATCGCCAATATCAGCCATGACCTGCTCAAACCAAGGCAGTTCTACGGGTTCTCGGGCAGGAACAAATAAACCGACTTTGGCCATGAGTGCGGCCAATCCGAGGGTTTTCAACGTTACCGTTTTTCCTCCGGTATTCGGGCCAGTAATAGCAACCACTCGAATATGCGGCTGAATCTGCACGTTAATCGGAACAACGGCTGACCCTTGCTCGTGCTGCTGTTGCCATATTAATAAAGGATGTCGGAGTTCCCGCAGAGTAATTGTTTCGCCTGCATTGCGGTCGATGAATCGGGGAGGATTGGCTTTTAACCAGAGACTATAGCGAGCTTTAGCCGTTGCCAAATCGAGAGTCGTAGCAATGGCTAATAACTGCTCTAAGTCTGGCTTAACCTCTGCTACTTGTTGCGTCAAAGCACGCAATATTGCTTCTTCTTCTGTTTGTTCTTGACGCCGATAGGTTCTGAGTTGATTTCCCAGTTGAACGATCGCATTGGGTTCGATATAAAGCGTCGCACCAGTGCTAGAGGTATCATGAACAATACCGGGAATCGCATCTTTTTGCGGGGCTTTGACAGGGATAACAAAGCGATCGCCCCGTTGGGTAATGACCGATTGCTGAACGGCACCCCCTTGGCGCTGCAAAATCCCTTGAAGAACCTGATAAATGCGATTGCGAATAGATTTAAGCTGAGTGCGAATTCCTGCTAACTTAGGACTGGCACGGTCTGCCACATCCCCCCGATCATCAATACAACGGTGGATTTCTTGCTCAATTTCTGGATACGTCCGCATATCGGCAACCAGTTCAGCCAAGACGGGTAAATCTTCCTGTTCATCGATGGTTCGGCGCAATCGCCGCACTCCGGCGAGGGTAGTGGCAATTGCCAAGAGTTCTTCACCCATGAGCAATCCTTGAAGTTCTGCCCTCTCCAAAGATTCTCCAATATCCTGGATGCCATCAAAGGATAGTCCACCGACTAACCGAGTCTCTAATTGATACAATTCTTTCGTCTGAGCCAGTTGGTACAAGCTCTCAGGTTCTGTGTTGGGCGGCAGGAGATTGTGAGCCGCGATCGCTCCCAACTTTGTAGCAGCAAAGGTAGCCAAGTGCTGGCATAGGCGCGGCCATTCCAGTAATGCTAAGGTTTCAGATTGAATCAAATTTCAAACGTCAAAGATTACCCTAAAGTAATTATTAAGCAATTTTTCACCATGAACCAGTGGGATTAACCGTAATCCGAAAGACGGTGTGGCTAGTAACTAGTGTCTTTTGGGGACATGGAGTAATAGTCCCCTGTAATCGGTAAACTGTTGAGTACCCAACCGATTTCTTCCCACGGTTCGAGGGGTGTTACCGAGTAGTGAGCGACTCTCGCTTCAATTTCCTTAATTTCTTCAATCGCTACGGATTTAAATATCTCGTTGAGTGCTTCCCGGTCTTGTTCCGTTAAGGGGAGTTTTGGGTCGGATCGCTGGCTATCCATTTTTTGATTTTCTAACGTTGTTCTTTTACAAATCTTTGCTTTTTCAATAAATTTATTACAACTATTGACATGATTACCTCCATCACTCTCATGAGATTTGAGAGTGCTGTAATTCTCTCTTCTGAAAGAGGCTCAGTCTTCCTGCAGAAATTTTGTAGCCAGTGCTAGGAGTCTTTGTGACTCCAGTAGAACGTCAAGGTAGATTTGAGGGGAAATATTAACACACTTCTCCTGTGACTTTCTTTATCCTCTCCCAACCCGTCAATTTAAGGTTGACAGACTACTAGACAATACCCAACTCATTAGTTCATGCCTTCCTCCTGAATCATCCATTGAAACTGTCGCTCACTGCGAATTTGATTAAAATCTGAGTCAGTGCTAGCTAGTGTTCTGTATCGATGAGGGTCTAGCTGGATAGCCTGCTTTAAGTTTTCTAGGGCTTGAATTAGATTACCTTGTAACGCATAGCAGCAAGCTTTGTTGTACCAAGCTTCACAATCTTCAGGTTCGAGTTCTAGAGCTTGAGCATAGCTAGTGATTGCCCGTTCTAATCGTCCTAATTTCCTGAAGACATTACCTCGGTTGTACCAGGCCGGATAAAAATCTGCTTGATGATGGAGGGTTTGCTCATAGCTAGTGATAGCGGCCTCATAATGCCCTAACTCTGCCAAGGCAAGACCTCGGTTGTACCACGCCTCATAAAAATCTGCTTCATAGTAGAGGGCTTGGTCATAGCTAGTGATAGCGGCTTCATATTCGCCCAAATCTGCTAGGACAACGCCTCGGTTGTACCACGCCTCAGAAAAATCCCCTTGATAGTAGAGGGCTTGTTCGTAACTAGCGATCGCATCTTGATAGCGCCCTAGATTAAATAGAGTAACACCTCGGTCATTCCAAGCTTCATAATGGTCGGGTTGATACCGTAGTGCCCGCTCAAAATTAGCGATCGCCGATTCATAATCTCCGGTTTCACTCTGGCGTAATCCCTGCTCATGAAAGAATTCCGCTTCCAAATTTTGAGTTCGGTTCATCGAAGTTTCCATTTGCTAGACGCGGTTTTTTTCCGGTTAGAGTTTAAACATGGATACAGGGAGACCACTTCTAGTTCCTGAATCAGTCCTAGGCCAGAGGGCTTAACCCTTGGACAATCCAAGACCCCTTAGAATTTGATACCCTAGCTTAAATACTTATGCGAACAGGTACTTGAAGCGTGGATATTCAAATTGGGCGGGGAAAGACAGCTCGCCGAGCCTACGGAATCGACGAAATTGCCCTATGTCCGGGGAATAGAACACTAGACCCTAGCCTGGTGGATACTCGCCTGCATCTGGGTGGCATCGAACGAGAGATTCCCATCATAGCGAGTGCGATGGATGGGGTAATAGATGTCCGCATGGCGGTGCTTTTGTCCCAATTAGGGGCATTGGGCGTATTGAATTTAGAAGGGATTCAGACTCGATATGCCGACCCGTCACCCGTTCTTGATCGCATTGTCTCTGTAGGGAAGACAGAATTTGTCACCCTCATGCAGGAACTTTATGCTGAACCCATTAAGCCAGAACTAATTACTCAACGGATTCGTGAAATTAAAGACCAAGGCGGAATTGCGGCGGTGAGTGCAACGCCAGCCGGTGCGCTCAAGTATGGGGAGACGGTTGCTCAAGCAGGTGCCGATTTATTTTTCATTCAGGCAACCGTAGTATCCACTGCTCACCTGTCTCCAGAATCGGTCATGCCTTTGGATTTGGCACAGTTTTGTCAAGATATGCCGATACCTGTGATTTTAGGAAATTGTGTCACCTATGACGTTGCTTTGAATTTAATGAAAGCCGGTGCAGCAGGTGTCTTAGTGGGGATTGGGCCAGGTGCTGCTTGTACCTCCAGAGGCGTTTTGGGGGTAGGTGTGCCGCAAGCGACGGCAGTGGCCGATTGTGCTGCCGCCCGTGATGATTATTATCAGGAAACTGGTAATTACGTTCCGGTGATTGCCGATGGTGGGTTAGTCACTGGCGGCGACATCTGCAAATGTATTGCTTGCGGTGCCGATGGTGTTATGATTGGCTCACCTTTCGCTCGAGCTCAGGAAGCACCGGGACGGGGATTTCACTGGGGGATGGCTACACCAAGTCCAGTTTTACCGCGTGGAACCCGCATCCAAGTTGGCTCTACGGGTACATTAGAGCAAATTCTTACTGGGCCTGCCCAACTTGATGATGGCACTCACAATCTCTTAGGCGCACTAAAAACCAGTATGGGGACTTTAGGTGCTAAAAACATTAAGGAGATGCAGCAAGTTGAAGTGGTTATTGCGCCCTCGCTGCTGACCGAAGGCAAGGTTTATCAAAAAGCTCAGCAGCTAGGAATGGGTAAATAGCTCGAAAAGAGCGGGGGAGAAGACCACGAAAAGAAAATTTCTTGACTGACGAGAGTGGTCTAATCGGCTTCTCTTCCCAAAAGCTGATCGTAAAAATTTTCCAGTATGCCCTTTAAGGGTCATAGAAAAACTATTGCTGTCGCTTACAATAGAGAGAGCGGAGACGCATGTTTCCGTTCACTCCTCACACCACACTCCGCCCGACTACGCTCGGGCGGTTCCTTTTTTGGGATAGAATCGTTTCACTACCCAGAAAAATCATCAAGCGCTAAAAGCTAGATTTTGTCAAAATATATACCTTTTGATTTGTATAACCTGGGTTTTTACTGTGGTAGAATTCCATAGATACATAGAACAAAGTACACGCAAGGATTTCCAGGCATGTCAGCAGCCGTACAAGTTACAGACGCCAGCTTTAAGCAAGACGTACTTGACAGTGAAGTTCCCGTTTTGGTTGATTTTTGGGCTCCCTGGTGTGGTCCGTGCCGAATGGTTGCGCCTGTCGTGGATGAAATTGCCCAACAGTACGACGGAAAGGTAAAAGTCGTTAAGCTCAACACAGACGAAAATCCTAACGTAGCTAGCCAATACGGCATCCGGAGCATCCCAACCTTAATGATTTTTAAGGGAGGTCAACGGGTCGATATGGTTGTTGGTGCAGTTCCAAAAACCACATTGGCGAATACGTTGGAAAAGTACCTGTAATCAACAGTAAAAGTGATAAGTACACCGCTTCCGTAAACTTGTCGCGTTTCTAGGTTTGTCGTATCTTTATACGCCAAACTGCAGGGCTTTTATTGATGTTAGTAGGGTGCAGCAGGCGAAATTATTGATAGCCCTCAAGCAATTATTTAAAACGCTGGGCTGATGTAGACGTTAGCTGTATCCTAATAAGCCCCTCATTTAAGTAACGCTAACACTACAGGTATCTGCGACCCAAAAGTTGAGTCCTAATCACCTTAACTAATTTGAATACTACGCAAAGGCACTTGAGCAACTATGGCTGAGGTGCTTTTTTTTTCCAATGAAAGAAATTGTGGCTTGCGATCCCAAAAAGAAAATTATCAAAAATTGCAAAGAGCGAGAAGACTGTTGCTAATCCTGACAGACTCGATAAAATAGAGTGCCGTATGTGAATGACGTTATGACTCTATCGCCTTCTGACCAGGCCCTCAAGTCACTTCAAACAGATTTAACGGCACTGATCGAGAAACTGCCCCATTTAGAACACGGGAAATGGATTCAACGGGCTTTATCAGTGCTAGTTCGACTGGCTGGAGAAGAGATCGAGCGTCTGGACTGGAAAATTTTAACCGCTTCTGTTCAGGATATGGAGCGGGCATTTCAAGTGTTTTATCCCTATCGGCATGTGCGGAAAGTAACGATTTTTGGCTCGGCGCGAATTGCGTCGGATACGCCTGAATACAAACTCGCGGCTGAGTTTGCGCGTTATTTGACACAACAAGGATTTATGGTGATGACCGGTGCGGGTAGTGGAATTATGGAGGCAGGGCATGAAGGTGCAGGGCCTGAAAAGTCCTTTGGCCTAAATATTCAGCTACCCTTTGAGCAAGGGGCGAATCCTTTTATTGAAGGCGACCCTAAGCTGATTAATTTTAAATATTTCTTCACACGTAAGCTGTTTTTTTTGAGAGAAAGCGATGCGATCGCCCTGTTTCCAGGAGGCTTTGGCACTCAAGATGAAGCCTTTGAGTGTTTAACCTTGTGCCAAACTGGGCGATCGGGGCCTGTTCCTTTAGTGTTAATTGATAAACCGGGCGGTACGTATTGGCAAGATTGGGATGCTTATATTCATCAGCATTTAATTCAACAAGGTTTAGTCAGTCCCGAAGATTCTCATCTTTATACCGTCACCGATAATCTAGATGTAGCTTATGAAGCTATTAATAGCTTTTATCGTCTCTATCATTCCAGTCGATATGTAGGTGATTTATTTGTCATTCGCCTCAAATCCGAATTATCAGATGCTCAAGTTGAAGAACTCAATGAAAAGTTCAGTGGCATCTTAGTAAAAGGTCGGATTGAGAAAAGTAAGGCTTTACCTCAAGAATTATCCGACGATACCACGAATTTACCCCGCTTAGTTTTTTACTTCAACCAACGAGATTTCGGACGTCTTTACCAGTTATTAGCTACGATTAGTCGAATGGGAAAATCTTCGCCGGAGGCAACGCATCCAGAACGGAAGTAAAGATTAAAAATTCGCAAAAAATTGGGTACTTTTACTTAAGCAGTCCTGTAGCCTAAAGCAAAGGTAGCAGGATATGAAATTCCGTACCCGTTTCCGGTTGAGAATGTAATATCAATTCTCCTCCATGTTTTTGAGTGATAATTTGGTGGCTAATAGTTAAACCTAAGCCTGTTCCCTTGCCTACTGGCTTGGTGGTAAAAAACATTTCAAAGATTCGTTCTTGAATTTCGGGCGACATTCCCACACCATTATCAGCAATGCGTATGGATACCCAGTCACCTTCTGCCTCCTGCAAGAGATGAGTGGTAATTTCAACTCGAGGTTGCCAGGTAAAATCGACAGTTGGTTGGGATAATTTCTCAGTTAAGGCATCGGTTGCATTACTAATCATATTCATAAACACCTGACTGAGTTGACCGGAGTAACAAGAGACTACAGGTAGATTACCGTATTGCTTAATAACTTGAATCCCTACTTTTTTGAGTCGATTATTTAAGATAACCAAGGTATTATCAATACATTCATGAATATCGGCAGGTTGTCGCCTCGATTCATCAAGATGAGAAAAATATTGTAAACCTCCAACAATTTTCAATAATCGCTCTGAACCGAGTTCCATACTTTTTAAGACTTTGGGTAAATCTTCTAAGATGAAATCGAGGTCATAGTCTTCTCTTACAGAAGTCAAACTCTTTGAGCGTTTCGTTAATTCAGCTTCATAGGTCGCTAGAATTTCAATGAGTTGTTGAGAGTAGCTGGAAAGAAATTCAAAATTACCAGTAATACAACTAACAGGATTTTTAATTTCATGGGCAACACTCGCAATCATTTGCCCTAAACTTGCCATTTTTTCAGATTGAATCAGTTGAGCTTGGGTTTGCTCATTGAGGAGTTGAGAGGTTAATTCATGCAGTTGTGCTTGGGCAATCAGTAACTGATGAACATCTAATAAACGATAAGTTCCTGCTGCTAGCTCAACGACAATCGGTTCGTAGAGCATCTCGGCTGGACGCTCTAAGGAGCGATGGGCTGCGTCTAAAATGGGGGTTTCGCCTTTAAGCCTTAAAACTTCGGTGTTGACAAAGCGATACAAGGAATATAGAGGGCGCTTCAAAAACAGTTCCAATCCGTAAGGGCGACTCATTTGCTCCAAAAAACGACGCCGCGAAATCATGCCTACAAACTGACCTCGCTCAGTGAGAATTACCCCTGGCAGGAGTTTATTATTTTGAAAGGTTTGAGCGACTTCTCGACCTAAATGCGAACATTCAACTTGAAATTCATAGAGGCATAAATCTTCAAGTGTTGACTTCAAATGAAGATTCGGGGCTTTAAATTGGGTTGGGGATACTCGGTTTATATTGGGTTCCTTCAAGGCAACCATAAAAAAATTACCAGCTCAACATCATCTGCAGGAAAAAGAATACAGACCTTAGTTTTATAATTTAGCACTCAAAATTGATGTTTTAATCGCTTAGAAACATTGCTAAATTTTCAATGCTTTTCCACTGGGAAGTATAAACAACTTACTAATTTAAGGTTAAGCTTCGGTTATCTTGAACAGAATTTCTTACAGATTAATAAATAACCAACAATATACATAATATTAAAAAATAATATTGAATTAGTAAAATACTGTTAATTCTCTATAGACAAATAAAGCAATTAAGTTCTGACAGTAAAATTATACTCGGGTTAGGGTTTGCTCTGCGTAGACTCTCCCCTTTTTAAGGTGGATGAGGGGGTTCTAAAAAGGGGAGCAAGAGCGAGAATATGTGTCAAATTCAAAGCTAATTGATATTAAGCGTTCAAATTGCATAAGTCCTGAGCAACAGGGTGTATCATCAGCAGATATACTGAGACGAGCAAGATGATCAGACTACCCGAATCATTTGAGGCAGTTTAACCTCTTGTGTATGCATTGCGTAGTTTAAGCGTTGCGAGTCTTTATCTTCAACCCCGCCTAAGATGTAAGCTTTTTAGCTTGTTTGTAGTTCTTAGAGCAGCGATTCCAGAGGCAGATAGGCTTTGAATCTTGCTGCTACAGCCTTTTAGGTAGCCGACTCAGCAACAAAAAAGCAAGTTCAAGCTACTTGTTTCTAGGCTACCACGTCCTCACAATGATGATTGTGATGCTCATTACAACCACCGATGAAATGCTTAACTTCAACTTCGATACTTAGCACCAGTTCTGCAACTTTTCTCAATGCTTCCCTGTCAGAGAGTACATTAATTGAATTAAAAGAAATCCTCTTGTTTTTCGATAAAATGACGCAAGCTTGCGTTCAGACAGGGAAAAATACCATCAAAGAAGCGAAAACTGCATGAATCAACTCAACAACGCCTTTACCCTATTCTTGAGTTTGCTGGTCGAGGCCATCCCTTTTTTACTGCTTGGGGTGTTGTTCTCCGGCTTGCTGCTATTTTTTATCGATGAGCGTAAGCTAGTGGCAATGCTACCTCGCAATCCCTTCCTTGGGGCGGTTGTAGGCAGTTGTGGGGGCTTTTTATTCCCAGTGTGTGAATGTGGGAATGTTCCTGTCGCGCGGCGTTTACTGCTGCAAGGAGCACCGACTCCCGTAGCGATTGGATTTTTGCTCGCTGCGCCTACGATTAATCCCATTGTCGTGGTAGCCACTTGGGTAGCCTTTCGTGACCAACCTGAAATTGTGGTCTTGCGGGTGTTGTTTTCTTTAGCAATTGCTGTCATCATTAGTTGTGTCTTTAGTGTTCAAGCAGACTTACGTCCCCTGTTGCAACCTTCCACAACTCGCTCGATGTTACAACCCGTAACCGCTTCTGGGCCGAGTTGGAAAAATGCCTCGAGTAAAAAAGAGTCCACCCCCACGCTATTACAATCCGGTTCATTTATCCTGGGACAACCCGGTGGCCCAGTACGGATGGATGCCAGTGCTTTACAGGGGTCTTTAGCTGGAACTCAACCAACCAAACCGTTTCGCGATAAACTGCGTTTGCTGGTGGAAAATACAATTCAGGAGTTGCGTGAGTTAGGGGGGGTTCTGGTTTTAGGGAGTGCGATCGCAGCTATTATACAAGTCGCTGTTCCCCGTGAAGTCATTCTCAGCTTAGGTCAAGGTCCTATCCTGTCGATTTTGGCCATGATGTTACTCGCCGCAGTCGTGTCCATTTGTTCGACCGTAGACTCGTTTTTTGCCCTTGCTTTTGCTTCCACCTTTACCAGTGGTGCTTTATTAGCTTTTTTAGTATTTGGCCCAATGATTGACCTTAAGGCCATTGGTTTAATGCTATCGGTTTTTAAAGGCCGGGCGATCATTTACATTTTCGCTCTAGCTGCACAGTTAACATTCTTATTAACGCTGTTTGTAAACTTACAGATTAGCTAGTCATGAGTCATTAGTCAGTGATTTCCCCTCATCCTCACTCAGAACCAATCTCTAAACGTTATGAGTTCAAATCCTACCTCAAAGCGAAATCGGAAACGGCATTCCCACCTTCAAAAGTTTGTTTTACCTATATTAGATATTTTGGCTCTGGGGACTTGGGGTATTTTAATGCTGAAATACTGGCTCAAAGGCCAGTTGAGCTTGTTGATTCACCCCAATTATTTTGGCCTGGTTGTGGCGGCTGGCATTACATTAGTCATTCTGGCCGTTTTGAGGTTCATTCAACTCATCAATCAAGCGCGTCAACAAGCAGCCGGGAGAACCCCTGTTTTTCCTGTAGGCCAACATATCAGCTTGTTTCCACCCGGATGGAGCAGTGTCTTATTGCTGGTGGCTGCTATTTTGGGATTAGTGATCACACCGCAAGTTTTTGCCAGCCAAACGGCCATTCAACGAGGTATTACGGACTCGCTCACGATGACCCGAGCCCAACCCCAAGCGTTTCGCAGTTACAGCAATTCCGAGGAGCGCTCTATTATTGAATGGGTAAGGTCACTGGCCGTTTATCCCGAACCTGATGCTTATCAAGGTCAGGCGGTCAAAGTCCAGGGCTTTGTAGTTTATCCTCCCAACTTACCATCCCAGTACATTCTGATTTCCCGCTTTGTGATTACCTGCTGTGCGGCTGATGCTTATCCCGTAGGATTACCAGTGAAACTGAGTGATAAGCGCGAGGCGTATCCGGTTGATAGTTGGCAGGAAGTTTCGGGTCAAATGATTACGGAAACTTTAGATGGAAAACGGCAACTTGTAATTGAAGCCAGTTCCCTGAAAAAAATTCCTAAACCTGCTAATCCCTATTCTTATTAAAAAAACACTTGTCATCGCAGGGGTTAGCCTAGCTGACTTCCTTCAAGCCATAATCCGACGATACCGCGCATTGACACCTTGATAAATTCCGTAGGCAACTAGCCCAAGTGCTACAATTCCCAGTAGCCAACGACCATAAGGCTGTCGGGCTAGAGTTTGTAGCGCCCCATCTATTCCGCGCACTTCGCTAGGGTCATACTGGCGTGCCGCTTGAATGAGGAAAAAACCGGTCATCACAAAAACAATGCCTCGTGCAGTTAGACCAAATCGACTAATTCGCGTTGCCCAAGTTTCTTCCGCAATGCTCATCTCGCGTATCTTAAGATGTTTACGGAATTTGGCTTTATAGGCTTTATAAAATTGATAAAAACCATAACCGATGACAAAAGCCCCAACAGCACCAACTAACCATTGACCAAAAGGTTGTGACATCAAGCGAGCAGTCCATTCTTGCTTAGAAGTGCCACTGCCACCACCACCCGAACCCATCGCTAGTCGAAACGCACTGAAGGCTAAACCCCCATAGATAAAGCCGCTTAACGCATATCCCGCACGCCTAACCATGTCATCCGCATCGTTCCCTTTGTGTTCAGGGTCTTTGATGGCTTCAATAAAGCGCCACAGTACGTATCCCAAAAGGCCAATCCCAATCAGTATTAATAAAAATTGTCCAAAGGGCTGTGCTGCTACAGTACGAAGAGCGCCTTTTTGGTCAGTTGTTTGGCCACCCGCGCTAAAGGCGGCTTGTAGTGCTAGTACTCCGATAAGTGCGTATACAATTCCCTTGGCGGCGTATCCCAACCGTGCTAGTCTTTCCACCCACATATTGTTTCTCCTTAGAGGCTTGACTGTAACCCTATGAGTGATTCCATGACCCTGAAAACAGGAGACTGCTCGGGTTATTTTTGAGCCTAGTGTTTAATTTTTATGCTTACGAATGCAGGCTACCTAGAGATAAAGGATGAGTTCATCTATCTGGCTGCTGAAGTGGTAAGTATGTAATTGGATAGTTCCATTCTTTTCAGTTTTAGTTTAGAAGCTATTAGAAATAGGAGACTTGTTGGAAGCGATGGGATTTTATTATAAATAAAAGGTTTACTCAGATGATTGCTGGCTCCGAAAACAGCAGAGGGTGAAACGATTTTAAATTTAATAATTTGACTAATATTTAATTATTAAGGTAAAATGACAGATTGTCTGCTATCACCTGCTCGGATCAGGTTGAGACATAGCAAAAGCTGGCAATGATGATGGATACGCTCTTGGGTTCCTTCATTATCCTGCTACCTGTACGGCAAACCCTAAGGACAATACCATGAGTTATGCAATTATTGAGACTGGCGGAAAGCAACTGCGAGTCGAACCCGGTCGGTTTTACGATATCGAGCTACTGCACGTTGCACCGGAAGAGAGTGTAACCATTAATAGTGTTTTGTTCGTTCAACATGACGGTGATGTGACCATTGGTCAACCTTTCATTGAAGGTGCAGCCGTAGAAGGAACGGTGATGCGACACTATCGCGGTCGCAAAATTATCGTCTATAAGATGAAACCGAAGAAGAAAACCCGCAAAAAGCGTGGACATCGGCAGGAAATTACCCGCCTGATGATTAACTCAATCAGTATGAATGGTACTGTCCTCGCCTCCTTTTCGGATTCTGACTCAAGTGATGAAACGCCTGTAACTGACGAAACGGCGGCTGAAGTACCAACCTCAGACGAATCACCGGAAACGGCTTCAGAATAGAAATAGCTGCGACTGTAGGGCGATATGAGTTTTCCCTCAAGGTCTCTAGCTGATTGTAAACATACTTGCAAAGGATACTATGGCTCATAAGAAAGGAACCGGTAGTACTCGGAACGGTCGTGACTCAAATGCCCAACGCCTAGGTGTAAAACGCTTTGGCAGTGAAGTGGTGAGAGCGGGTAACATCCTAGTCCGTCAACGCGGGACTAAGTTTCATCCGGGTAAAAATGTGGGTCGTGGCAGTGACGACACACTGTTTGCTCTAGTGGATGGTGTAGTTACCTTTGAATACAAGGATAAGCGCCGTAAAAAAGTTAGCGTTTACCCCGTACCCGCCACTGCTGAACCCGAAGTGGCAACAGCAGAGGTTTAAATTTCTGCAGTGGCAGTTGATGACTGCTACATGGACTGAGAAGGCATCCTACGGGATGCCTTTTTTTCTGCGTTGGGTTTGGTGGGCGAGCGCCTTTACCTTTACAGAACGTTACTTGATGAGAGAGTAATCGGAGAATACGAAGCTTTACACTGTTAAAACATTGCCATTCTTACAGCTTTTTTATTTTTTGTTTCCAACTCACTGAGCTTTCTAAGTTTTAGTTATGTTCCCAACTCATCGCCCCCGCCGCCTTCGTAAAACTGACCCTCTACGCCGGATGGTACGTGAGACGGTCTTAAACACAAGTGATCTGATTTATCCTTTATTTGCCGTACCGGGGAATGGTATCGCCAATGAAGTTAAATCAATGCCAGGGGTTTACCAACTCTCGGTAGACAAAATCGTAGAAGAAGCCAAAGAAGTCTATGACCTGGGTATTCCCTCGATTATTCTGTTTGGTATCCCCGAAGATAAAGATGTAGACGCGACGGGTGCATGGCACGATTGCGGGATTGTCCAAAAAGCGGCTACGGCCGTAAAAGAAGCCGTTCCTGATTTAGTCGTGATTGCGGATACCTGTTTGTGTGAATATACGAGTCATGGTCACTGTGGCTATTTACAAGTCGGTGACTTAACTGGCCGTGTTCTTAATGACCCCACCCTGGAATTATTGAAAAAAACAGCCGTATCTCAAGCCCAAGCGGGCGCTGATATTATTGCGCCTTCCGGGATGATGGATGGTTTTGTGCAGGCGATCCGAGCAGGATTAGATGAGGCAGGATTTGAAGAAACGCCCATTCTTTCCTATGCAGCTAAGTATGCCTCAGCTTACTATGGCCCGTTTCGAGATGCTGCTGACTCAGCCCCTCAATTTGGCGATCGCCGTACCTATCAAATGGACCCTGGTAATGCTCGCGAAGCCCTTAAAGAAATCGAGCTAGATATTGCCGAGGGGGCTGATATGCTGATGGTCAAACCCGCACTGGCTTACATGGATATCATTTGGCGGGTTAAAGAAGCGACCAATTTACCCGTTGCCGCTTACAACGTCTCCGGCGAATATTCCATGATTAAAGCGGCTGCCCTCAATGGCTGGATTGATGAACAGCGTGTGGTACTCGAAACATTAACCAGCTTTAAACGGGCAGGAACTGATCTGATTTTGACTTACCATGCCAAAGATGCGGCACGCTGGCTGCAAGGTTAATAACCAATGAGCAACGGTAATGATATTCATTTAGTCCGCAACGGCGGACTTTTTTTTATCCCTGAACCGATGGAAATGTCAGCAAGCCCTAACACAAGAGATCTGGGCAGGTTGTACTACTATTAAAAATCGTTAAAATAGTCCTCTGTGCCTGAGGTAAATCTTGCCTTTAGCCAATTTTTTTTGTTAAACCTAGCAAGTTTTAACCGATTGAATCAGATACACCTTGGAAACGTTGAGTCAGGAATTTGGGTAACAATGGATGGCCGCCACATTCAATTTTGTGATCAAAAGCCTCAAATCGATTATCACCAGGTTCAGAATTTATTCCGCTTGGGAGCATTTTGGGCGAAAGACCGAAATATTGAAGATTTAGCCGTGGCGATTACCAACAGTGAACCGGTGATCAGTGCTTGGGATGGCCAACAATTGGTTGGTTTTGCTAGAGCAACCTCCGATGGCATTTACCGGGCGACGATTTGGGATGTCGTCATTCACCCAGACTATCGAGGAGAAGGGCTAGGACGTAAGTTAGTAGAAACAGTCCTTTCCCATCCTCGAATGCATAGAGTCGAGCGCATCTACTTGATGACCACCCATCAACAACATTTCTACGAACGTATCGGCTTTGAAACCAATTCATCTACGACGATGGTATTGTATAACCAACCCCTACACCGCACTATGCCAGCGCCTGTTCTCCAGCCTCAGCAGTCGCTAAGGGGATAGAACACTGCAACCGAGTATAGTGTTCATACATTGAGCTAGCTTCACTATCGGGTATAGCGACCACTTCTAACTTGCCTTGCATGGCATTGATCAGGGGCTGAACCATCAATAATGTAAGTCCGGGTGAAAATTCAGACGCTTGATCGGGTTGCTTCTCGAGTTCTGGGGTAGTCGAGAGTAAGTCTATGGCTTCACTCCAGTTCTGAGTTGGGCTTTGAACATCAATCCAGATCACAGCTTGATTCGACTCCGGCAATGATGAACTAGAAACCTTAATGCTTCCTTCTTTACACTGCGCTAACTGAGCGATCGCCGCATCGACAATACCCATTAGCACTTGCCGGAAACGACGCACATCAGCCACCACATAGATATCTGGATCGGGAGAAACTATTTCAAACTGAAGATTGCTATTGGCCGCCTGCATGTGGGTGAGGCGATAGACTTCCTCAAACGTTTGTGACAGGGGTAAAGTTGCTGTCTCTAGACGGTTTGTCCCGTGTTCTGTTTTAGATACGGCAATTACCTCGTCTAAAATTTTCACCATCTTCAAGGCAGAGGTATTAGCCTGAGCCACAAATTCCCGTGCTTCCTCAGGAGAGTCACACAAATCAGACAAAATGAGCTGATGCATCCCGATGAGACTGCTCAGGGGCGATCGCAACTCATGGGCAGTCCGTGCCAAAAATCCTCCTTTAAACTGGCTCATTTCCTTGGCCATTGTGTAAGCCAATTGGGTTTGTTTGAGTTCTTCTTCAAGGGGTTGAAGGCTGTTTTGAGTCGATTTAGATTCTTCCGGAGGAAGCTGGATATCTTGTCCCACAGGTTGGGATTCTTCCGGAGGAAGCTGGATATCTTGTGTCACAGGTTGGGGTTCTTCCTGGGAAGGATGGATATCTTGTGTCACAGGTTGGGGTTCTTCCGGGGAAGGATGGATACGAAGAGAGTCTGTTGTTTCGGACACAGACGTAGTTGAAACCCCTGGCTTTTTGTCAGAACGGATAGTTCGGCTCCAGCCCCATCCTAATCCTACGCCGATGAGCAAATAGAATAGCTCCATTACGCCAATGCCTCTACTCAATAATTTCCAATTTAAAAATCTGTTCTATCCTGCGTAGCAGTGAAATCTACTCAAGCATAGCTAGTTTTTTGAAATTCTAAGCAGGCGTTGAGGCGATGGGCAAAGGTCATTTCTCAGATCAAATCTGAATCACTAGACCAAAATGAGGATGAGTTCGTTTAGCTGTCGTTTACGGCTGAAGTTGGACACCACCTTGGCGTAGAATTTTCCAGCCTGTACCTGTCCATTTGACCACGGTGGAAGGAGTGCCTGTGGTTTCACGTTGTACGGCTTCAAATTCCATGGGATGAAGCGTCAGAACAGTAGGAAATTGTGCCTTAATTTCTGCCATCGTTTGTAGCGGTGGCTCACCCGAACGGTTGGCACTCGTGGTAGCTAATGGACCCGTTTGGGACAAGATGGCGAGCGCAATTCGAGAATTCGGCACTCGTACCCCGATGGTTGTAGGGTCTGTCGGATTCATGGCTGCTGGAACTTTCTCTGAGGCCGGCAATACCAACGTCAGGGCTCCAGGCCAGTATTTTTGAGCCATCTGCTGCCAAATTTCTAGCTCGGCCTTGCTCCCCTTGACAAAAGACCAAAGAAATGCAGGTGAAGCTGCCATTAAAATCAACGGCTTCTCTTGACTCCGTTGCTTGGTAGCAAACACTAGCTCTGAGCAATCCGGGCGCACGGCGAGTGCTGGCACTGTATCCGTGGGGAAACTCACAACCTGACCTGAATTTGCCCCAGCGACTAGGGCGGACATTAGAACCTGTGTCATTTGTTAATAGATTAAGATTGACCAACAACAAACAACAATTTTCAAGCTCCTTTGGAGTGGTTTATCCAAAATTCATTAAATATTAAATAACGCTACCTTCTACCCCCCTAGCCCCCCTAGATTAATATTAAGTGGGGAAAAGAAAAGTATTTGTTGCATGATTTTATAAATTTGGTATTACTGACTCCGATAGGCTACAGCAAAGCGCTCAATCCCAGCCAAATCTGGAATAATCTGAATTTTGCAGTAATCGCCTTGCTGATGCAACAGTGAGGCAACGGTATTGGCCTGTCCTGCCATCATTTCAATCATCCAGATGCCTCCTGGACGCAGATAAGCGGGAGAGGTAGTGATTAACTGCCGAATGGCGTCTAAACCATCAGTTCCACCATCGAGGGCAAGATGAGGCTCGTGGTTGCGGACTTCCGGTTGTAACTCGTACACCAAGCGGCTAGGGATATAAGGAGGGTTAGACACCATCCCACTGAATTGGCCTTTGAGTGCCTCAAGCGGTTTCCACCATGAGCCTTGGTAAAATTGAATCCGTTGAGCAAAGCCAAGCTGCTGAGCATTTTGTTGGGCGATGGCTAAAGCCTCGGCACTGTCATCCACTGCATGAATACAGACCCTGGAAAAAACCTCTGCTAATCCTAACGCGATCGCACCACTGCCAGTTCCTAAATCTGCCCAGTGTCCGGAGTTCAGATTGGCTGTGGAGCTCTTATTTACAGCGTCCATGGCCAAGTCGATTAGAAACTCCGTTTCTGGACGGGGAATGAGAACCGCCGGAGAAACACTTATCGAGAAATGACGCCAAGGAGCCACTCCAGTGAGATACTGGATGGGCATTCGGTCATCAAGACGCTGCTGCCAAAGCTGAGATAATTGCGGCAGAGGGTATCGCAATTGAATATGCGATCGCGCCTTAAAAGACTCCAACCGTAATGATAAAGAGTCGAGTCCCGTCACTTCGGTCAGCAGCCAATCAACTTCAGCAATGGGAATGCCTACCTCTCGTGCGGATTGGAAGGCATGTTGACGCCACTGCCACAGTTCTAATCCCGATACCTCAACACCTGCTTCAGAGCGAATCGGCAAAGAGAGAGAGGCTTTTGGTTCTGAGTTAAATGGGTCTACCAAACCCTCGCTCTCCTGCCTTTCTCCATCCTCACGACCTCCATCCGTAGGTGGTTTTGAGTCGCTCTGTGCCAAGTTTTTCTCCTTGCTACACCGATTGGTTTTTATCGAGACTTTTGTTGACCTTGGGGTGCATTTTGTGGTTGTCCACCGGCTGCTGGCAAACTGCGTAAGAAGGATAGAGCTTCTTGCGAGGGTACAATAACAATGTTATCGAGTTCCTTGTTGTTGCTCGTTTGTAAGGTGTAGAGTACGCCTTCGAGAGATACAGCTTCTACGCGAACAGTCGAAGCCAAGTCAGGTTTTTGCTGCTTAAAGCGTTCTACCATTCCCTGTAGTTGTTCTTTGTCAAAAAAGAAGGGAATGATGGGCTGGCCATTCTCTTGAACTGTGAGATATCCGTTGTCTTTACCCCCTCTAGCCACAAACAAGGGCGTTCCTTGAAATTGTTGCTGTTGTTGACCGCTTTGACCCATAAGGGTTTGTGCGGCTTGTACTTGCTGCTGTGCAGGGATAAAGGCAAAGTTTAAACCATCCGGCTTATTTTGATTCTCTTGCTTCAGCTTGTAGATCTGTGCCAAAGAAACAGGAACCACCTGTACATTTTGTGCGAGGTCGGGCTTGTCTTTTTTTAATCGATCCACAAAAGCTTGAGCATCCTTACGGCTGATAAACACGCCTGCGACAGACTGTGCTTTATTTTGCTCACCCGGAACGGAGGCAACCAATGGTGCGCCTTGAGGATCGGTAACTGTAAATACAGGCACAGGTGTTAATTTTTCCATGACCTGCGCTTCAGGCAGTGCCAATGCCTTCAAGTTTTCCGTGGCGAAGGAACCTAGTAGTGTAGTTCCAACTAAACCTAATGCTGCGCTCCAACGAACCAATGATTTCATGGTAATTTCCTTCGATTTCTACCTCAGATATGGAGTCATAACTAGAATACTGCTCTTGCCTAGGGATGACGGCTTGAAAGCTTAGAGTAGCAAGAGTGCATCCGCATTACAACCGTGTTTTAACTTTATCGATGGTACGATTCAACTTGTTCGTAAAATTATTGATGAACGGCTCGTAGTTCTCACCCTTATTCTTATACCACTTCACTAATTTTTCGATACACCTTAGAAATCAGCCAAGATAGGGATAGGCTAGATTCATCTGTATCGAAGTCATGGGAGTGAGTATTGTCCATTGCTGAGCGTTCCTGACTCTTGACTCTACCCAATCTTAAATAGTTCCAACCTCGAGCGACTGAGCTATTCAAACGCCAAAAAGCTGGAAAGCAGATGGTTTTTATCTCTTGTTTCCCTAGAATCCTCTGCCCTGTGTCTTCTTAAAGATTACTTAGGACTTTGTTTTTATATCGCAGCAAATCGGGATGACAGGATTTGAACCTGCGACATCCTGCTCCCAAAGCAGGCGCGCT
>CAZPRJ010000031.1:0-66622 GCA_964588805.1 uncultured Microcoleus sp.
AATTCGCTTATATCCCCTCTTTGAAAAGAGGGGCTTTACGCATCACGCCCGTAAGGCTATTTTTTCAGCTATCCAGCAATGATGGCACCCCATCCCAGGGGGCCAACAACTCCTTGTGTGTTGGTAGATCGATCTGTACCAGAAGTCAGATACTTAATAACTGCCGCTTTCGTTTTCGCACCAAAAATCCCGTCTACCGTACCTGCGTTGAACCCTTTATTGTTCAATCCTTGCTGTACCTGTTTGACTGCATCACCCTTTGAGCCTTCTTGGAGAAAGTCTCCAGGGAACTTAAACCAATCCGGATCTATGGCCTGCCACGTTTTCGGGCCAACTATCCCATCGGGTGTAAGGTTCTTCGACTTCTGGAACTTAATGACGGCGGCTTTCGTTTTCGGGCCAAAAAATCCATCTACTGCACCTGGATCAAACTCACCCTCGCCCCCTCTAAACTTCAAAATGTACTGCAAATCAGTCACTTCTGCTCCTTTTGAGCCTTCTTGAAGAATTGGAACACTCATGGTTTTTTCCTCATCCTTGGTACAACAGGACAAATACCCCTAAATTTTAAGGCACGATTTTTACGCTGGAGCTGCTGTTCAAACTCCTAGTCTAGGTTGACCCGTTAATATTTTTTACAAACTCCTCATCAATTACAGTGGAGCTAGCCGGGAATTACCCCTTTGTTTTGTACGATAAGTTGATAGAGCAGATCAGAGAATCTACAAAACCAGGGGCAACGTCCTATGGGATAGCTATGCTCACAAGCGCACTTAGCGGCGCGAATCCTTGCCGCACCTCTCACAACGACCCGATTGACGATGAGCCAGCTAATGGAAAAACTGGCAACCTCGCTTATCGGTGCCGTATACCCTCGAAAATGCCTGGATAAAACTCAAAACCTTATTAATGATTATCAAGACTTCCGTGCTGGCTAGCTTATTACAAGCCATGCCCCAACTGCGGCAACAAGTTTATTTCAAGTCATCTTTGACCGCACTCTCCCATGCTATGGAAGATCAAGTCTTGGCTGGAGCAGATCGACCTTTGCTCATTGCTAACTTTCAACGAGAGCGGTTTTACCGTCAAGAAGCGCACCGCTATCGACGAATTGCCCAACAAACTGCTCAAGTGTACGTGCTAGCAGCACCGGAAACCGACTTTAAAAATAGTTCTAATGCTTATGAAACTGTGGCCTTTGACCCAGAAGATGGCCTGAGTCAAGAGTGGCACTTAGTAGTGATTGGACGGCAATACGCCAATTGTCTCATTTGTCGGGAGCGATTCTTACCTGTAAATGACAGTAATGATTCTGAGATGGATACTGCCCGACGTTTCGAGGGTATCTGGACGTTTGATCGGCAAGTTAGCCAAAAAGTGGCGGAGATTCTGCTCAATCGGATTGAATGTTATCGGCCGGAATTAGCCCAAAAGCTAGCACAGGCAAAATCCCAATTTTTAGAAGATGCCTCTGTTAATGATACAGAAGCATTGTCTGTACCCGATTCTCTCAATCCTGACCCCTTTGTGCATCGCTTGGTGACCTACTTACAGGCAGGTCAGTATAAATTGCTGAAAGCCTATGGCTCAATTTCAGCTCAAGAACAGAAAGAGCGGTTGGTCAACTCAATTACCGATACCATTCGGCGCAGTTTGAATCCTAAGGAAATTTTAGAAGTTGCTGTGCAGGAGTTGGGGCAAGCGATCGGGTCTTGTCGGTGTCTGATTTACTGTTGTAAGGCAACGGATGCCACCACCACAATTATCCATGAGTTTTTGAAGGCCAACGAGGAGGGTGAAACGTTACTTGCTGCCACACAGGGGCAGACTTGGCCATTACGAGACAATGGGCTATTTCAAGAAGTCGTCCAGAAACAGGAACCGGTGTATGTCGAGAATGCTGAAAACGATTCTCGCATTAGCTGTAGGGACGCCTCACAACGAACCTCAGACCGAAAAAGAACAGGGAAGTCTAAAGCAGATACTTCCAAGAAACCCCGATGCATTCCGTTAACGAATTTAGTTGAGCAATTTTCCATTCGCTCTTTGCTGATGGTGCCGGTATTGTATCAAGGCCAGTTGTTGGGCATGGTGGAATTGCACCACTGTGGGGAAAAGCCTTATCTTTGGACAGACGATGAACTTTCTTTGGTACAAGCGATCGCCACTCAAGTGGGTGTTGCCCTGATTCAAGCCGAAGCCTACGCGAATTTAGAAGACCTCAACCAACAACTAGAAGCCCTCGATCGCACCCGTAGCAACCTTGTGGCCATCACCGGTCACGAATTACGAACGCCTCTGTCTACGATTCAGGTGTGCTTAGAAAGTCTGGCGAGTGAACCGGATATGTCTCCCGAATTACGCCAGGTGATGCTGAACACTGCCCTTTCCGATGCCGAACGGATGCGGAAATTGGTTCAAGATTTTCTTACCCTCTCGCGTTTAGAAAGTGGCCGGGTGGAATGGCACCCCGAAGCTTTATCTTTGATGGAATGCGTCGAACTGGCCTTAAGTAATATCCGTGCTCGTCGGTCTGGAAGCGAACTTCCGCAAATCGAGATCCAAATTCCCGAAGATTTGCCTCTTGTGCGAGCAGATGGTGAGTGGCTAGTCGAAGCGTTGGCTAAACTCCTGGATAATGCCTGCAAATTTACCAGTCCTCAAGGGCAAGTTACAATTGCCACCCAAAGCAATAGTAGTTCCATGCTAGAAGTCACGGTAGCCGATACAGGACGCGGCATCGAACCCAACCGTTTAGAGTATGTTTTCGATCGCTTCTATCAAGAAGAAGGTGCTCTGCGGCGTACGGCTGGGGGTACAGGGCTGGGATTAGCAATTTGTCGGCAAATTGTCAAGGGGTGGGGCGGAGAAATTTGGGCAGACTCCGCAGGCAAAGACCAGGGGAGTCAGTTTCATTTCACGGTTCCAATTAATGGTCGTTCTTCGGAGACTCAGCCAGCACAAAATAATGCCCAGGGTTCTGAACTTGAAGGTGGGAGTTCAGGGGTTACAGATGCGTCAGGTAAGGGTCGCCAACTCTGGACGAAGAATTAGAAATGGGTAAGCCTTCAGAATGGAATTGGAGGGGCGTATACAAACGAAGTCCGCTTAAGCGGACTAACTGAACAACAGGTTTCGTTTGTGTAGGTGCGGGCTTACGTGTAAGTCTTGGTCAATTTGAGAATTGTCTACCCGGCTGAGGGTGGGGTTTTTGGCTGCCTTTAAGCGGACTCTACCGTTTCATCAGGATTTTGGGACACTATGGGGAAACTCTGCCTAGAGATAGAGGTGCCAGATTGGAAAAGTGGTGGTTCGTCGCTTTTGCGAAAGATTAATTTTCCCTACATTCAATTACAGGAAAGCAAAGATACGCCACTTGTAAGACCAAATATTTAGAGCAAATCAATATTCGGAGAGTAATACCCAATGCAAAGCCAAGACAGCAAAACGCAAAAACTATATAAACAAGGAGCGAAGAGTCTACAAAGAAAATTAATCAGAAGAAAAAATTATGATAAAAATAAGAAATTTCATTTTTTGTTTAATAAGGAAACAATAATTGCACTTGTAACGCCAATTCTAGTATGCGCTGGAACTTGGTACACTGCCAATGAAAATAGTAAAACACAGGAACTAATAGCAAAGACAAATAGTGATATAGAAAACTTAAAGAATCAGTATGCTCGTTCTTCAGAATTATCTAAATATCTTAAAGATTTATCTGAATCATCGGATAAAGATCCAGTTAAAAATAGTCTCGCTTTTGCAGGACTCTATGCCCTAGCTGGTGACTGCCAAGAAAACAAAAGAATTGTGATTACTATTACAGCTAGTACGCAAAATAAGGAAGTTTTAAAGAATTTGTTAGCACTTGTTAAAGGAGATAATCAAGCTCAAGAAATTATTCAAAAAAATCCAGAGCTAGCTTCTTTATTAGCTCCTCCTACCGAATCTTCAAATCCAATCCCAAACCTTTCTAATCTTAACTACGTTGATACATTGAAAACAGATATTTTACAAATAGCTACTGCAGAAGACGCTGAAGGATGGATTTTTTTAGGTAATTTAGAGCCGGGTTCAGAAAAATTTTCAGAAGATCGGTTAATAGATAAGGAGGAAATCCCTGAAACAGGTAAAGAAGTATCAATAAAATCAAAAACTACCTTGATGGATAGTAAACCGAACGGTACTCAAAAAATTACGGGTATAATTAAAGAAAACCAAGAAGTCAAAATAAAGCAACTGTTGATTCCTACAGAAAAGTCAAACGTAAAAGGAGTTTGGGCAGAGGTTCAAGTATCTAACTAAGGTTATGGACTCTCGATAGAGGAATGGTTATCACTTTATGAACCAACAACTTGACACAAAGGATGAGTTTAACAGGACTTAAGACAATTGACTGTTGAATCATCATTGTAGGGGCGCACCGACGTGCGCCCTTTCTATATGCGGAATTCTAAAAAGACCGTCTAATAAACTAACTTTAAATACAATCACAACTTACCAAAGAGCGAGGGAGCATATCAAGTTTGTACGGACAAGCCCTCATCCCCCAGCCCCTTCTCCCTGAGGGAGAAGGGGAGCAAGATTTCAAAGTCCCTCTCCCTGAGGGAGAGGGATTTAGGGTGAGGGCTGATAAAGGTGACATACTCCCAAGCGCGATCGCCTTCTTGCTTTCAACAATAGTACTTTTACCTCTCCACAGGTCATTTAATCGGGCGGTAATTCCCCAAAACGTTCTTGATAACGGGCTAATTGTTCTTCAGGAGTCAAATAACGAACACCCTGCTGGTTATACCAATACAATGCTTCAATCTCTAATTCACCATCTTGATAAGCTGCACGTCCAATACCTAAATTAATTTCACTCATCCAGTAAGGTTCACCAATTTGTAGTTGATACTCTCCTTCAACTAAGCGATAAACTTCAAACGGTTGATGTCTATCTCGTTGCCAATAGTCAGGGTTATAAATTAGATAATATAAAACTCCTAAGTTGGCATAAATTGCCATTTTCGTATCATATTCTCCTCCCGGTGTCCGCGACGCTACCTCTAAAACAAAAATGGGAACGATTTCATTTTCTTCCCAAACTACATAGCTTTTCCTCTGTCTACCTTGGCGATGGCGTTCAACTCCCAAACTCAAAAAACCATCGGGAACAACAGGAACAAAAGGACTAACTCCTGTGGTGTGATAAATTCCCATATCCACCCCAAAAAACCAATCTGTCCGCTTCCCCCAGATAAACTTCAGTAAAAATAACAGTAAATTAGGAATAAAATTTTGATTCTCGTTATCCACAGGGGTATCGTCTGAACAAGGGAGTTCAGCACTAGTGGGTAGGCGTAATTTCGGGTCAGATTGTACCATTGCTAACGCTCACCTAATTTTCTGGGCGTTAATTGCTCTAATTAATTTTCAAGGATACAACCCACAAAGTTTCAAGGCCAGGACTTAAGGCAATTGACTGTTGAATCATCATTGTAGAGGCACTTTCTCTGGAGTACGTCACGTTTGCAAGTGGAGGAACAGCCCCGCATTGCGTGCCGCTACACTAACCTCCCCCAGGGAAGCAAGGCTTCAAAGTCCCTCTCCCACCGGGAGAGGGATTTAGGGTGAGGGCTGACAAATCTGAAGTGAACCTCTAAAAATGATGGAACTGTTACAGTTCTTGACAAAGACGCAGACGGGTACAACCTCGGTGATAGCATTCCCTAAACGTCCTATATAACGTTGAAACAATAACTATGGCAGAAGAACTTACTGGACAACCCCCCATTTTCGGCGGTAGCACCGGCGGCTTGCTGACCAAAGCTAAAGTTGAAGAAAAATACGCGATTACTTGGACTAGCCCCAAAGAGCAAGTCTTTGAAATGCCCACCGGGGGCTCGGCAGTCATGCGGGAAGGCGACAATTTACTCTACCTCTCTCGCAAAGAGCAGTGTATCGCTTTAGGCGGTCAGCAACTGCGGGCAAAATTCAAAATCAACAACTACAAGATTTATCGCGTTTTCCCCAACGGAGAGATTCAGTATCTCCATCCGGCAGATGGCGTATTCCCTGAAAAAGTCAATCAAGGACGCCCCTATGTCGGTAAGATAGACCGCAAAATTGGTAACAATCCTGAGCCAGCAACGCTTAAATTTAGCGGTAAGACCCCTTTTGAGGTCTAATCCATCGAGGATTCGGCATAGCTGTTACCTCACGCTAGGTTAGAAGGTTGTAAGCTTGTTAGGGTTGAAGGTTAGTCCGTTACAACAAATAACGTCCAACCTTCAACTCTATCTTTTACTGGCTTTTGTACTAGTGGTTTATTGCATTGATTTTGAAAGTTGAATTTTAGTTCGTAGTAAGCGCTTTAGCGCTAAGGTGTTCACTACAAACTCATCATAATTTTTGCCATAGAGCCTAGGGCTACGTTACCGATATTTAACGTCCATGATTCTCCCGGATTTTTCTCAGTTTTCAGCACTCGCGGGTCAAGGTAATTTTGTGCCGGTTTACCAAGAATGGGTAGCCGACCTAGAAACACCTGTGTCCGCTTGGTATAAAGTTTGTGCAGGCCAGCCTTACAGTTTCCTGTTGGAATCGGTAGAAGGTGGGGAGAATATAGGACGCTACAGCTTCTTAGGCTGTGACCCCTTGTGGGTATTGGAAGCTAGGGGAGAACGCACGACTCAAACCCATCGTGATGCCTCAGTGACGGCGTTTGAGGGCGACCCCTTTGAAACATTAGCCAATTGTCTCAAACCCTATCAACCTGTAACCTTACCTCAACTCCCGCCCGGAATTGGGGGTTTGTTTGGTTTTTGGGGTTATGAACTGATTCAGTCTTGCGAACCTCGTGTCCCGGTTTACCCCATTACTGAAGGGGATTTGCCCGATGGACTGTGGATGCAGGTAGATAATTTAATTATTTTCGATCAGGTCAAGCGCAAAATTTGGGCGATCGCTTATGCGGATTTACGCCATGCTGACCTGAAACAAGCCTATCAACAAGCGTGCGATCGCGTCCAAGCCCTCGTCCACAAACTTCAGTTACCCCTATCGGCAAAAGACACAGTTCTGGAATGGACACCTCCCGAGAGTGCCACGCAGCAATTAACTTACACCAGCAATACAGAACCTACTCAGTTCTGCGCCAACGTCCAGAAAGCCAAAGATTACATTCGCGCTGGCGATATCTTTCAAGTTGTCCTCTCTCAGCGTCTCTCGGCAGAATACCACGGCGATCCCTTCGCCCTGTACCGTTCCCTACGTCTGATTAATCCCTCGCCTTACATGGCGTATTTTAACTTTGGAGATTGGCAAATTATTGGCTCGAGTCCAGAAGTCATGGTCAAGGCAACTCGTTCACCACAAGGGGGAATTACTACCACCTTACGACCGATTGCCGGAACTCGACGCCGAGGCCAGACTCATCAAGAAGATAGCGCCTTAGCTGAGGAATTGCTTCAAGACCCCAAAGAAATTGCTGAACACGTTATGCTGGTTGACTTGGGACGCAATGACTTAGGACGTGCCTGCAAAAAGGGTACGGTGGTTGTTGATGAATTAATGGTGATTGAGCGCTACTCCCACGTTATGCATATTGTCAGCAATGTGGTGGGTGAACTCGATGAAGATAAAACCGCCTGGGATTTACTTAAAGCCTGTTTTCCAGCCGGTACAGTCAGTGGAGCCCCTAAGATTCGGGCGATGGAAATCATCCACGAACTGGAACCCCAACGCCGAGGCCCTTACTCCGGTGTCTATGGGTATTACGATTTTGAAGGACAGCTCAATAGTGCGATCGCAATTCGGACAATGGTGGTTCGTCCTCACGAGTCTGGACACCACATCGTATCCGTGCAAGCGGGTGCCGGTTTAGTGGCTGACTCTGAACCCGAAAAAGAATACGAAGAAACACTTAATAAAGCGAAAGGTTTGTTAGAAGCGATTCGCTGCCTGGGTTCACTTTAAGTCAAAAGGCGATCGCGTCAACTCAATTCATTCATTCCTAACTAAATACTGGTCAGCACGAAGGGCGGTGGGGGGCTGCATAATCACGGCTTCAAACGGTACAACGCCCACTTTTTCACTCCCAATACAACGAGCGGCGGCGTTGGATAAGTCGAGATTTCGGTTAGGAATATAGGGGCCGCGATCATTAATCCGGACAATCACAGATGCACCGTTGTTCAGGTTTTTGACCTTCAAATAGGTATTAAACGGTAAAGAAGGATGAGCAGCCGTTAATTCATGCTGATTATATACTTCTCCGGCCGCCGTCAGGCGTCCGTGGAAATGAGTTCCGTACCAAGATGCCTGCCCTGTAAATACACTTGACGTTTCTACCAAGTCATGCATTTGCTTTTGAGCATCGGCCACGGGCAAGGGGGCTTTCCCTAAAACGGTTCGGAGATTATTCGCCCATTCAATAATCAAGAGTTCTGGATTGTGGTCTAAATCGGCAGCTAAGGTATCATCTATTTCAAACAACAAGCGCTCACCCACCTTGAGAGTCGGTTTTCCCTGCCGCAGCACAGGTCGAACAGGTGAATTATCTAAATAGGGGTCAGAGGGGTCAGATAAAAACTGCTTCAGGCGACTTGCCATCAGTTCAGCGGACTTCAGGCGGGGTAATTGAGCAATCAAGCGGTCTTTTACCCACACTTGAAATTGCTCGGGTTCAGCCTGGGAATGACTGGCAAAAGCACGACTGGCCAAAAGTTGTGAATACCGCCACAGACCTCGCTTGACTTTTCGCCCCTGATTGTGGAGCTTATCAGCAACCCGTTCACCTGATTGGGTACTGACAATCGTAATCGACGATGCCAAGGTTTTGACGGATTCGCTACGCTGACGCCAAGGGAATAAGTTTTGAATGGCCTGGAAAATCTGTTGAGGCAGCGTGGATTTTGAAGTCTCGCGGAACGAAGTTTTGTCCCAAGTCACCGATTGAGATGGAGGTGGAGTGATAGGGATGGGCGGATTTTGCAATTTAGATTGAGAACGGCATAAGCTCTCCTGTGATCCATTGATTGCATCTGGAGAACGCACGGACGTTTGAGTGAACTGTCCAGAGGGAAAGCTGCCAGTCCCCGTCTGAAATGCTAAGTTCGGTAACGTTGCCATGAAGGAGTTGGAAGACCCAATACCTGAGTAAAGGGGTGTCCGAAAAATAGGCGTGGGTACTTCAATTGGACTATTAACTACTGACAAAATCCTTGCCGGAAAAGTAGCCGTGAGGTAATCAGGCACTCTTGATAAACCCTGACCTGATGCAAGGAAGCAGCTAACCCAGGAAGTTACCCAAACAAGTCCGAGAAATTGCATGAGCTGTGGAATCTTGAGATTAATAACTCAGGTTAATCAACCGTCATACAGTATACAGAGAACCGGGATCAAAAGATCTGCCTGACGGATGATCCCTAAAAATACCTAAATGCGGGGATGCTCTGATTTGAAGGAGTTGGCCAGCAAAAAACCCTAGTTAATCTAGCTCGAACAGAGGAGGGAAAACGGACATTTATACCCAGATAGCGACCATTTTATCGTTCGTTTCCGCCGTAGGGTAAGAGGTCGTTGAGGCATATTTAACACTCCTGATGATCGAACCAAATTATAGCGCTTGCCGTCAGTCCCTTAGAGAACTCAGACGGCAAACGTCGAAAATCTTTAAACTTAAAAAGATTCAAATCAATAGCCGTTTAATGGCAGCTTTATGGTTACAATGACCTTCGACGGATAGTTTGCCCAATTGTGGGAAAACGACACGAGTGTACCCACAGACTCCCGTTGAATTTGACCGCTATTATGCTTTTGTAAAGAGTGTGAGCGTTCCTTGCGTGGGTGAGGTTCGTTCAGTAAAAATAACGGTCATGATGTGTGTATCCCCCTTTACCCCATCTGCTGGTAATGTCTAAGGTTCTCGTTTCCGACCCAATTGACCAAGCTGGAATTGACATCCTCTCTCAAGTCGCCCAGGTTGATGTCAGAACTACTCTCTCGCCTGAAGAACTTGTTCAGATTATTCCTGAATACGATGCCTTGATGATTCGCTCAGGCACCCGCGTGACTCAAGAGATCATTGAGGCGGGCAAACAACTCAAAATTATTGGACGTGCCGGTGTTGGGGTCGATAATGTGGATGTCCCCTCAGCAACCCGTCAAGGTATCGTGGTGGTGAACTCTCCGGAAGGAAACACCATCGCAGCTGCCGAACATGCTCTAGCAATGATGCTATCGCTCTCCCGCCATATTCCTGAGGCCAATCAATCGGTCAAAAACAAGGAGTGGGATCGCAAGCGCTTTATCGGGGCAGAAGTTTATAAAAAAACATTAGGTGTGGTCGGTTTAGGTAAAATTGGTTCCCATGTGGCCACAGTGGCTAGAGCGATGGGAATGAAGTTATTGGCCTATGACCCTTTTATTTCCATAGAACGCGCTGAACGCCTAGGCTGTCGCATCGTCGATCTGGATTTGCTGTTGCGGGAGTCGGATTACATCACCCTGCACATGCCCAAGACGCCTGAAACTACGCATTTAATTAATGCTGAGGCGCTGACAAAAATGAAGCCCACCGCTAGACTAATTAACTGCGCTAGAGGGGGCATTGTGGACGAACAGGCGCTCTGTCAGGCATTAAAAGAGGGTCAGATTGCGGGTGCGGCCTTAGATGTGTTTGAGTCCGAACCGCTCAAAGATTCGCCCTTAGTATCGCTAGGAAACTCAATTGTCCTAACTCCGCATTTGGGCGCTTCCACCGCAGAAGCGCAAGTGAATGTGGCGATTGATGTGGCTGAACAAATTCGGGATGTTTTGTTAGGCTTACCGGCTCGTTCGGCGGTGAATATTCCGGGGTTGTCTCCGAATGTCTTGGAAGAACTCAGACCCTATATGCAACTGGCAGAAACCTTGGGCAATTTGGTCGGCCAGCTTGCGGGTGGGCGCATTGAAATGTTAAACGTGCGCTTGCAAGGTGAATTAGCGACGAATAACAGCCAGCCGTTAGTGGTTGCCTCGCTCAAAGGGTTGCTCTCCCAAGCCTTACGGGAACGGGTCAACTATGTCAATGCGAGTATTGAGGCCAAAGAGCGAGGAATCCGGGTGATAGAAACGCGAGATGCCTCTGTTCGTGACTATTCGGGCGGGTCACTTCAGTTAGCGGCGATCGGAACCCTCGGAGAACATTCGGTCACGGGCGCACTGTTGGGCGATGGGGAGATTCACATTACCAGTGTGGATGATTTCCCAATTAACGTTCCTCCCAATCGTTATATGGTGTTTACCCTACACCGAGATATGCCGGGAATTATTGGCAAAATTGGTTCCCTATTGGGTAGCTTCAATGTCAATATTGCTAGTATGCAGGTCGGCCGCAAAATTGTCCGAGGTGATGCGGTGATGGTACTGAGCATTGATGACCCCCTACCCGAAGGGGTTTTGGAGGAGATTACCAAAGTTCCAGGCATTCGTGATGCCTACACCGTCACACTTTGAGGGATTTTGGATGACAGGGGTGTGGGGGTCGAAGGCTTCTTGCGACCTGTATTCACGCCCAAGATTTTGGATTTTGGAGAATTTGGTCAAACTCAACAATTTTTCGATTTCAAAATGACAAGACCCAATCTAAAATCTAAAATCTGAAATCTAAAATCGTATGGCAAATAGCTGGTGGGAAATTTCAATTCTCTGCGACTCAGCCCTAGAAGATTTAATCTTTTGGCGGCTGGAAGCGTTTGGCTGTCGCGGGATGGCATCCGAGAGCAAGGGGCATTCTCTCGTGATTACAGCTCATATCCCCCACATGCAGGCACACTTACTTGATTTAGCTGCCCTTTCCCTCTGGCTGCGCCAGGACGCTCTCTCGGTAGAAATGCCAACACCGATCGCCAAATGGCACCTGATTGATGAGGAAGATTGGTCAAGCAGTTGGAAGCAGCATTGGGAACCCCAAGATATCGGCGATCACTTCTCGATCTACCCGGCCTGGTTTCCAGTCCCCGAGACGTCAGAACGGCACTTGCTCCGCCTCGATCCTGGCGCAGCCTTTGGCACGGGTACGCATCCGACCTCTCAACTATGCCTAGAAGCTTTAGAAATGCGTTTGGGGTACGGTAATACACCCGAAACCACTGTGGCGGATATTGGCTGCGGTTCAGGGATTCTCTCGATTGGAGCCGTTTTATTGGGTGCGGTCAAAGTCTATGCGGTGGATATAGACCCCTTAGCTGTACGTGCCGCCCGTAGCAACCGGGAACTCAATCAGATTAGTGCCCAACAAATGGTGGTGGCCAAGGGCAGTATCGACCAAATTCCCAAGTTAACAGGGGGTAAACCCGTTGATGGTATTCTCTGCAATATTTTAGCTGAGGTGATTATTGACCTCATCCCAGCCATGACATCGATCACGACACCCACTAGTTGGGGCATTCTCAGTGGTATTTTATTGGATCAGGCCAAGCCTATTGCTGACACTTTAGAACAATACAACTGGATTGTTGCTGCCCTGTGGAAACGTCACGATTGGTGCTGCTTTAATATCCGACGCTCATGAACTGCGTACACCAGAACGCATGAAAATATTTCTCCTCTACTCCCCCGCTACCCTGCTATTTTCTAGTCAGTCGTCCACGAACTTAGTTCACTATAAAGTATGAACATTCCCCTCCTGACCCCTGACCCCTATTTTAAAGTCAGAGCTGGGTCTAATCTCTGCTCAGTAGCCACCCAATTGATTCAACTCGGCGTCTTCAAAAGCGGAAACTAGACCCAGCTAATTTTTTGCCCTAATTAATTAAGAGCTTTAACGCTTGCGATACGGCACTTTACTGAGATAATCGATACTCGATGCCGAAACATTCTGAGCATAGGTGCGCTTGCCAGTGACGGCGGCCGCGACATCCCGATACTTGCGAGGATCGCCTTCGGGCAGTTGCCGTTCTTGGTATTTGCGGCCGTAGAATTTGTCCAGCGTAAAGCGCCAGTCGGTCTTCACCGTACCCACGATTTCGCGGTAATCTTCGCCATAACGAGGTGTGACTAAGTTAATCGGACGGCCTTCCATCCGCTTGCGCTGATAGGGAACTGTAAAGTCTCCAAACGCTTCAGTGTACTCGTCACTATCAATCAAGGCATCAACAAAGCCATAAAATCCGAGAGTGCCAATCTTAATCGACCAAGCAATCTCTTCCTCTTTGTTGTAGGCGGGACGGCCTAAAAAGCGCTTGAGGCAAATATCAACGAGTCGATAGTTGTTGTTGCACTCAACCACTAACTTATAAAACGCTTCAGACTTGGCAATACCCCGCACAAAGTCCCGCACTGTAATAAACCGATTTTTGAGCTGAGATTCCAGCGTTTTTTGGCGGTTCACTTGCAGCAGCGCATGCTCACTAAACAGTTGGCGATAGACAGCGTTAATTAGGTCAAGCACTTCCGCCGGAGAATTGCTATCTTCTAATCGGTAGATATACGGCGTATCTTCATCTTCGTCCGCCAATCCGAAGCTACGAACCCTGACATTTTGGGTTGTAGGCTTGTATTCGAGTAATGGCAATGCCATGTCAAAATCTCCCTTTTAAAGTTTTACAAAAAACACAACAGATTTCAGCGTTTGGGCGGATACCTATACTTCAATTTGACCATGCCTTTGACCATTTTTGAATCGGTCATGCATGAAGAATTAGAGCGAAGCGACTTGACCCCAATCAAACGTTTAATCGCTGAAAATTCTGATGTTCACTGCCCTATTTACCGCAAGGGAAAACTAGCAGCCGTGTTAATGGAGACGGGTACTCCTTGGGGAGCTTCCCGAGTAGTATCGGGAATGTTGATTTTAGACGTATCCACGGTCACGGTATTCGTCATCGGTCTGGGGCTGATATTCCTGGCCATCTCCAAGAAGTTGTTAACATCGCCCCATTTGTAGCGTTCAGTTTCGAGTTTATCGCGCCAATAATTACCGTAGCGAGGTGTTACGAGATTAAAGGGACGGTCTTTAAAACGACGGCGCTGATAGGGGACGGTACTATCGCCAAAGTTTTCTTGATACTCTTGACTATCAACTAGAGCATCAACAAATCCATCCCAACCCAAAGAAGCTATTTTGATTGACCAAGCAATCTCTTCTTGTTTGTTATAGGGGGCTCGACCTAACAACCGCTTCAAGGTGAGTTCAACAACTCGATAATTAGAGTTTGTCTCGACCACAAGGCGATAATATGCCTGAGATTGGGCAACCCCCCGGATAAAGTCGCGCACCGTAATGGCACGATTTTTAAGTTGAGATTCCAGCGTAGGTTGGCGATAAGATTGCAGAATGGCGTGTTCGCTAAAAACCTGCCGATAAGCTGCCCAAATTAACTCTAAGATATCGTTCTCATCGATACAGTCTTCGATGCGATAAATCCAGGGCGTATCTTCACCTGGAACTTCATAACCTGGAACTCGCTGATTCTGCGAGGAGGGTTTATATGCGAGTAAAGGAATTGACATGGTTATTTGTTGTTTGTTGTTTGTTTTTAGTCAGTTGTCTGCGGTTAATTGACTTATGACTAATCACCAATAACTCTTATTAAGTGGTGGGTTGTTTATACAGGTAGCGGTAGGGAAGGTTCACCTCAGTCCGACCCACATAAGCAGGTGGAGTTTCCACGTTGCGAGTCATATCCGGAAGCGGTTTGCTCGAGGCTAAAGACCTTGCCCGATCGCTCGACCGTTGATAGTTCATACCACCTGGAGCAATGCTGCGAGCCATTTGTAAGAAGCTATCAGGAATCGCTTGGCGAACACCCCGTTCCACCGATTGTCCCGAAAGTGCCACTTTATAGTAGGAACCTTGCAAGGAAATTTGGCGAGCTCTCCAGAAATCGTTATAGCGAGGATTGACTAGGTTAAAGGGTCGGTCTTTATACCGACGGCGTTGATAAGGAACGATATCATCTCCAAAGTTTTGGCGATACTCTTCGCTATCGACAACCGCATCGATAAAACCATCTAATCCCTTTGTGGCTATCACAATTGACCAAGCAATTTGTTCGTCTTTGCCATAGGTAGAACGCCCCAAAAATCGCTTAAAAGTAATATCAACTAAGCGATAGTTGTCGTTGGTTTCTACCACTTGGGTGCGATAAACTGCACTTTTTCCTAATCCCCGAATAAACTCTCGCACGGAAATGGCACGATTTTTGAGTTGAGATTCCAGGAAGGGTTGGCGATATTTTTCCAGGATTAAATGTTCGCTAAAAATTTGGCGGTAGCCTGCCCAGATTGTTTCCTTAATCTCAAAATCTGAGCTGACTGCCGAGAGTCGGTAGTATTGAAAATCATCATCGTCGGGAACTTCGTAGCCATCGACGCGCTGATTTTGAGTTCTGGGTGTATATTCAAGTAAAGGAATTGACATTTTGTTTTTACTGTGGTAAAGAACACAGAAGTGGACAGGGTTCCTTCCAGTCCCCAGACTGTCCGGTAGAAAAATCGGCTGTAGCTACCTACCTCATCTCAAGACAAATCAGGCGACTGTTGCGCTCTGTTGGGCGAGTAAGACTCGCGATCGCACCGCCTGATCGTCTTCGGAGGCTAGCATTTGCTCAAACCGATGTTGAATTGGCTCGATCATGCAGGTTGCACTTCTTGCCAATGCTTGTAGGCCGACAATAGCTGCGTAACGAATTGCCCAGTCAGCATCATGGGAAATCTGTAGAAGCGTCTCCAGCGCTATGGAAAGTGCGCTTTCGATTTGTTCGGGTTCGAGTTGATGCCAGTGCAGATTTCCTAATCCTTTGGCCGCCGCACGACGCACACTCGGAGCAAAGTCAGTGGCTGCGGCTGAAACTAAGACTTCTAAAGCACGGGGGTCTGCGATCGCGGCTAAGGCTCGAATCGAATAAGCTCTCGCCCCATAGTTGTAATCATCTAATTGTTCCAATAGGGGCGGCACTGAGGCTTTTCCCAGCTTGACCAAACCCTCAATGGCAGCAATCGCCGCTTTGGGATTGTTGTAACCCAAGGTAGCAATTAATGTAGAAATCCCATCCTCTGACTGACTCGCTGCCAATGCCTGCACAGCTTCAACTAAACTGTCGTCAGACTTAGCCTGTTCGACAGCTTGAATGAGTTCTTGGGTACGGGCAGAGTGGGTCATTGGTTATTGGTTATTTGTTATTTGTGGTTGGTTATTTGTTAATCGGTTGACTAAGTTTGAATGGATTTAGTTAACCGCTAACCACTAACGAATGACTATAAAAGTGTATCCATCAGGTTCATCACCCGGATGGCATCCTCAGAAAGCGGGTTATGATCCACTATATCCAGTTGATGTTCTAACAGTCCTTTGAGCGCCAAGAGCTTGAAGCTGTTTTCTGCGGGGGCGGTGGCGATCGCTTCGGCCGCCGGTAGATATCCAATTGCTCCCAGATCAGAAAGTGCCACCCGACGCAGGACGACATCAGGGCCATGTAAAGCGTCTACTAACTGCTGGCCATAGGCATCATCCCCTTTGAGTTGGTACATGGCTCGCGTTGCTGCGTACCGCACCCGCTCAATTGGATGATTGAGGAACGGTTCGATTAATGGGATTGCCTCCGTTGCCCGTAAAGTCCCCAAGGCTTCCATCACGGCCTCGCAGGGTTGTTGGAGGTGAGGGCGTCCGGGTACTCGTTCAGCGGCGGCAATCCCATTGACTAGTAAGGGTATGAGTGCGGAAATAGCTGCTTGATCGCCCAACATTTCTAAAGATTGGGCAGCCGCTTCGCGCACATAAAAGTCGGAACACTCTAAACATTGGATTAATCCGGGTACGGCTCGTTGGTCGCCCAACTTTCCCAAGGCTCTAGCAGCATTGCGCCGTAGGGGATATCCTCCTAATTCAGTGCGATCAGCTTCGTCATCTAGGGCTTCAATCAGGGCATCGACAACGGCGGGTTCTGAGACTCGGAATTTACCCAACCACCATGCGGCGTAATAGCGGAGACTTAAATCTTCACCGCGTAAATTGGCGATCGCTTCTTCCACCGTCATGGCGGGAGAAGCTGCCTCATTTGATGCCTCTGGACTGAAATCCGACATCCCTAGTTTCAGCCTCCATTGCTCAAGGCTTCGATTTTGACGATTTTGCCGCCTAAGCGCGTAATCCGGCGCATTTCTTCGTTCATCCGAGAGTAAGGCACGGTGATGAACATGCTGCCACTGTTGCGAATGTCGTAGCTATTTTTATCGTTTTCTTCGTTTTGGCGTAAGCCTACGACTTCATAACGAAAGATACGGCTGGCCGCTGAGTTGATACCACCGTTACCCGTTGCTGTTTGACCAAACATCGTGTGTGAATCTCCTAATATGGATGAGTCAGGGTTGGTAAGTTGTTTGTTGGCAAGTTGGCGGGTGCATTAACCCATAACCAACCACTTATAACCGTTCTTAAGCGGGGGTTACGCTGACGATTTTCCCACCTTGGCGCTGCACTTGCTGCATTTTTTCAGACAAGCGCTCGTAAGGCACGATGAAAACATTGGTGCTACGACGTAGCTTCGGATATCCTGGCCCGCGTAGACTCGTGACCTCGAGTCGATAAATGCGGTCATTTCTGGAATTACCGACGGCATTGCCTTGCACTCTTTGGGGAGCCACATCTCTAGCTGCACGGAATGACCAGCCTGGGTTGCTACCGGAAGGCCCCACAATCGAGGATGCCCGATTCATAGCCAATTCCCGTGCTAGACGGGAAGCTGACCCCCCAGCTTGGGCGCGATCGCTATTGGCATAACCCCGATACAGTTGGAACATCCGGTTAAAGCCTACAGTTTTTTGCCCCGTTTGTGTGGCAAAACCCCGATAGTAAGGAACAATACTGTCCCCAAAATTGCTTTGATATTCCACCGAATCGATGTATGAATCGATTTCTACGTCGTAGCCTTGTTCGTGGTAAAGGTCGAGATGGAAAACCACCTCTGACTCGTCGTAAGGAGCACGACCCAAGAGGTGCTTGTAATTGAGTTCGATAAACCGGGTTTGAAAATTGGGGTAGAAAAACTTGGATTTGTATAATTCAGATTTTGCCACGCAGCGCACAAATTCACGAACGGTAATATTTCCATCCCGTAGCAGTGATTCGGCACTGGTGAGTCGTTCGGATTTCATCAAATAGTCATTGCCTAAAACCTGCCGATAGACTGCACGAATGACAGCTTCGATATCTTCTTTACTGGCATTAGGGCGTAATTCTATTTTCGGCGCATCGCTATATGCTTCTGTCCCTAGCCGTGATGCGGCTGATGTAATTGCCATTTTCCACTTCTCCCAACAAGCAAGCTGATTTGTTATTCGTTATTTATTATTTGTTGTTGGTAGCAAACAACCCCCAACAAACAATCAACCACTATAGATACAACAAAGCCCGGACAGATAAGCAGCTGAAGCACATTGATCAAAAGCGTTTCACCTGCATACCTTTCCGGGCTAAGCCCAGAACAATTAGCTCAGGGCATTAATCGCGTAATCGATGTAGGTGTTAGCTTCGTTGGCAGCTTGACCACTCAAACCATGATTGGCTTTGATGTGCTTGAGAGCTTCAACGTACCAGCTAGGAGATAACTCGAATGCACGGTTGATTTCATCCAAACCAGCAACGAGATACTCGTCCATGGGGCCGGTGCCACCAGCAACCAAGCAGTAGGTTACCATCCGCAGGTAGTGGCCGATGTCACGGGCGCACTTGGACTTACCTCGGCTGTCAGCCGCGTAGTTTGGCCCCTGCATTTGGGTGGTGTAGGGGAACTTTTGGTACACAGCTTGAGCTGCGCCATCGATGAGCTGTTGAGCTTTGTTGGTTAGAGTCCGAGCAGCTTCCATGCTGGCAGCAGCGCGATCAAAGCGACCGTTCACAGCTTGCAGTTCAGTGTTGCCCAAGAAACGGCCTTGGGTATCAGCAGCAGCGATTGCTTCAGTAATTGGGGTTTTCATTCTTGGCGTATCTCCCTATTGGTTTCAAGTTTTTTTTTACAAACAGTGCGTCCTAGGCAACAGCTGCTGCTGCACGATCGAAGTAGCTGGCGAGTTCGGACATGAGCTGGCTGCAATCGCCTTGGGTGATGCCACTGGGGTCGTTAGCAATCTTGATGGCAGCATCTTTCATTTTTTGAACGCCAACTGCCACGGAGGAGCCAGGAGTACCCAGAGCTTGATAGGTTTCGCGCAAGCCATTGAGGCAGCGGTCATCTAAAACGCTGGAATCACCGGCTAAAGCAGCGTAGGTGACGTAACGCAGAATGATTTCCATGTCGCGCAAGCAAGCTGCCATGCGACGGTTGGTGTAAGCATTACCACCAGGAGCAATCAACTGGGGTTGCTCTTCAAACAGAGCGCGAGCGGCTTCGGTTACGATGCTGGAAGCGTTGCTGGTGATGCGGTTAACGGCATCCAAACGCTTGTTGCCACCTTTGACCATCGCGGTTAAAGCATCGAGCTGCTCGGTGGTCAAAAATTCACCTTTGGCATCGGCTTGAGATACAACCTTTGCGAATGCGTCTAACATGAAGGAATTCTCCTGCTTACTTGGTTAAGTATGGTTTTGAAATTTGGATAAACCAAGCTCATTCAAGGTTTGGTTTGAATGAGGTGCGTGTAGTTATCAAGGGCTGACATTGCCAACTAACCAATCTCTTCAATCTGCTCACTCTCACAAGATGCTGTTCGTTACCCTAGAAGTGAGTAACAAGGCTAACCATCGACATTGAATTATGAGAAAAATGGTTTTTTTATGAGAAGCGAGACAGGCTTGATAAATGGTGTTTTAGTTAACTTTTGTCTGTCATTGAGCCCTACAGGTAACTTTTATACAACGCCATCGGAGCTTTATTCGTTACGATTCATTAAGTTTTTAGTTTTTAGAGTAAAAACAACCTCAAACTCTTATCTCATAAAGGTTTAAGCCGTTACAAACCTCCTGAAATACCGGATTTTGCCTCAGTATTTATACTCAAAATCTCATGCTCACAGTAATTTTATGTTTTTTTAATTTTTCGCTCTATTCCTTGCAGGGCAAGGATTTATAGGATTTGCATTCAAGGTTAATTGGGGAGAATATGTAAATTTTTGTAAAAAATATTTTCGATTTTGCACATCTCTTTCTACCTCTCTTGGAGGAAGCTACCCTCCTCCACCTATTCCTGTGGGGGGAGCGAGAAGGGATGGAGATGTGTAGCATGGTTTTTGCACAGTGGTATGAAAAGGCATGAAAATCCTCGTCTTGAAATTAATTGTCATGCCATAAAAAGATTGCACTTTGCATGGATTAACCAGGCAATCCAATGCCTATAACTGATTTGAGTCGATGCAAAATAGTACAGTTATCAAGTTATTGAACTGTTCTAGTCAAACTCTACAAAACTGTACCAGTACAGAGCAGGAGTGAATCGTCTATAGTTCTAAACAGGACGAGAAATGTAACTTCTTCTACAAAAAGAAAGGACTGAGACGTGAAAATCCTCTTAGACCGGAACTCAGCCCAAGCCGTATATTTACAAATACGCGATCGCCTTAGCCGATTGATTGAATCCGGCGCATTGCAACCCGGAGACAGACTTCCTTCAATTCGTTGCCTCGCTAAAACAGCAAGAGTGAATAAGTTAACCGTCATCGAAGCCTATAGTGTTCTCGAGGCGGACGGACTGATTCATGCTCGTCAAGGGTCGGGGTATTTTGTGAGTTCACCCTCCGATATTTCTCCCCAACCCACGAGTTACTTTTCCCCACCCCAAGAAGTCATTCTGGCAGAGCATCCAGGAAGTTCATTCTTTGATTTTTATATGGCTGCGGTTGCTGCACAGCGACACACCGACATGATTGACCTGAGTACGGGTTTTCCGATGAACTCAGGACTCGAAGACTTACAAAGAATTGCCAGACGCGCAGTGAAACAGGTCGATTCTACTCTGTTTAATTACGACCTACCTCACGGACAATTGACGTTGCGCCAACAAATTACTCGGCTACTCATACAGAAAGGTTTAGAGATAACACCCGACGATTTAATCATCACGAATGGCTCTAAGCAAGGATTATCTTTAGCGCTCCAACACTACGTACAACCTGGAGATTGGGTCATTGTTGAAAGTCCAACTTATCACGGAGTTTTAGAACTCTTATCAAGCTTAAAAGCTAAAGTTATCGGTATTCCCATGAAATTAGAAGGAATCAACCTAGAGCTTTTAGAGCAGTACCTCCATACCTATAATCCCAAGCTAATTTATACCGTTAGTACACTCCAAAATCCTACCGGTGTTACCACCTCCTACGCTCACCGTGCTTCGTTGCTGCAAATTGCCCAAAAGTACGGATGCAAAATTATTGAAGATAATGCCTATGAAGGCTTAAACTTTGAATCGGTTCCCCCTCCCATCAAAGCACTAGACCACAATCATGTAGTCACCTATCTCGGGACATTTTCCAAGACGCTGATGCCGGGGATTCGAGTAGGTTACATGGTAGTGACGGGGGAAAATTACCAACCATTGGTAGAGAGCAAATTAAACCATGATTATCATGTTTCTACGGTTTCTCAGGCCATTGTTAGCGAGTACTTAGCGAGTGGCCATTATCGCCGCCATCTTACTCATTTGCGGAGTAAGCATCTGCAAAGCCGGAACGCTATGCTCAATGCAATGGAGCGCTACTTTCCCGTTGAAGCATGTTGGACGGTTCCCAATGGCGGAACGTTCTTGTGGGTACATTTGCCCAAAGATTTATCGATGCCAGCCATTTGTCAAGCAGCATTCTCCCATAATATTCTGATTGCCAATGGTGCTTTATTTTTCCCCGACCATCAGGGTTACAATGCATTGCGTCTGAATTTTACCCATGAACCTGAAATCCTGGAGCGAAGTATATCGGTGTTGGGTCAATTACTCAAAGATGCTCAAAGCAAAAACATTTACTATGAAAAGGCCGGGAAAATTAGGAGGTAACAAACAGTGACGGCTTCCGGAAAATTAAGCCCAAATGACTATCAATTTCAGATAGAACAGGTAATAGAAACCTTGAAGGAAGACTTGCCCACACTGTTTGAAAAGGATATATCCTACGATATCTATACCCAAGATATCGACTTTCGAGACCCCGTTAATCACTTCAAAGGTAAATTTAATTACCGGATAATTTTCTGGACGTTGCGATTTCATGCCCAACTATTTTTTAGTGAAATCTACTTTGATTTGCATGATGTAAAACAAACGACGGAGGATGTTATTAAGGCATACTGGACAGTCAGGGGGACTTTGCGTCTCCCCTGGAAACCTCGTGTGTTTTTTAATGGTGATTCCACTTATAAACTGACATCAGAGGGTCTAATTTACAATCATCTTGATACTTGGGATAGAAAACCTAGTGAGATTTTGAAGCAATTTTTTCGCAAAGGTTAGCTGAGGAACTTTACTTTTGTCAGTAAGCCTTCAGCTCAGCCAAGAGCTTAAGTTCTTGGCTAATAGTTCAAGTCCACTTAAGTGGACTAATATTTATAATCAATCGTCTCAATATGAATGCTAAATATTAGCCATTTAAGTGAGCGAAGTTACTGCTGAAAATATAGGTTGTAATATCTCTAAAAATCGTGCAGCAAGAATACCACCCATTAAGCCAAATAAATGCCCCTCCCAGGATATTCCATCTTCTCCAGGCAAGACATCCAATAAATTTCTGCCATAAAAGAAACCAACAATTAATGTCAGCACAATAGATAAAAAATTGCTAGCAAAATAGCTACGGAGCAACAAAAATCCTAAATAACCAAAAATAACTCCAGAAGCCCCAAAATGATTGGTTCGAGGTCTACCCAATAACCAAACTCCCATGCCCTTAAAAAGAATAATAAATATAGTTATGATTACGTAATCTCGAATTCCTCCTAACATCACAAACCAACCAAGAATAAAAAAGGCAATTGTATTGCTGATTAAATGTTCCCAATCATAATGCAAAAACGGTGAAGTAAAGATACCTAATAGTCCGATAGAGGTACGAGGACGAACACCCAATCGATTGAGCGCCCCGCCGCAAAATAACCAGTTCAAAATATCTAAACTCCAGGTGTAAACAATTACTTCAGATAAAATTCTGAGTTGAGTTTTAAATTCAGGAGTAATCCCCCCTTTAAACATGGCAATAATACATACAGCGTAAACAAAAATTTCTAACTTTCTCATGACTTTGGATGCAACTTTGGCGTGAGAATAGGTGCTGCAATGCTTGCCAATACTAATAAGAAGTAATCTCCAATTAACCTATGAGGAAATAGGGTTCAGGGGTTAGAGGAGTATGATTTTTTGGGGGGTAGGTGTCGGAGCCTACCTAAAAATTTGATGAAAAAGAATGTAAGCAAGAGGGCTAATTTTTCACGAAAGCCTACTGAGGCAAGCATAGCTGTAGGGATATATCTCTATCCCTTTACCGCCTATGCAAGAGCTTAATTGTGGATTTAATTTGAATGAGCTTCAGAGTTGGCCACAACAGCAGGCTTGAACTTTAACGGTAGTGTGATGATAAAGGTTGTTCCAAGTCCTACTTCACTCTCAACGGTAATCGTTCCCCCGTGTAAATCTACACATTTTTTAACAATAGCCAGTCCTAGGCCAGTTCCAGGAATAGCACCCACATTACTTGCTCGTCCAAACGACTCAAACAGACTTTCCCGATCCTGCGGAGGAATGCCAATGCCGTTATCTTGAATGCGGAACATGACAGAAGTGCGATCGCCGATTAGATCAAATCGAACCGTTCCCCCATTAGGAGAATATTTAATTGCATTTGAGAGTAAATTGTTCAAGATGTGGCCTAAAAGCCTTTCATCCATGTAAGCTTCGCCCACATCACCCACGGTTATAAAGTCAATTTTATGATGAGGCTGGGCACTGATTTGTAATCCTTCCACCAAATCGTGACACAAACTCAACAAATCCAACTCAGAGGGCTCAAACTTCAACTTCCCAGCTTCCGCTTTACCAATGGTTAAAACATCTTCTAATAGCTGAGTCATCCGTTTAACCGCATCTTGAATCCGACGATAGTGATTATATTTTCTCTCATCCGAGAGTTTATTCGTGTAACGTTCAAGAAGTTCTGTTGAAGATTGAATTGTTGTGAGAGGGGTTCGGAATTCGTGAGAAACTAAAGACACAAAACTCGATCGCAATTCACTCAGTTCTCTTTCTCGTTCTAACGCTTTAAGAATTTCCGCTTCAGCTTGCTTAAGCTTGGTAATGTCCCGTCCTACAGCTTGAAACTCAACCAATTCGCCTGAGTCATTAAATAAAGCCCTGTCAGTCCATTGTTGCCAGCGCACCTCTCCAAACCGGAGAATTATGCGATGCTCATAAGTAACAATTGGCTGCTCAACTGAGAGAGAAGCAAACTTCTGCGTGACAGCTTCCTGGTCTTCTTCTGGAATTACAGGCATGAAATTGTGGCCAATTAATTCAGATCGCTGCTTATTGAAATAACGGCAATAAGCATCATTAACAAACGTGAGGGTTCCATCCGCTAAAAATCGACAAATCAGTTCAGTTTGGTCTTCTACAATAGCGCGGTAACGTGCCTCACTTTGCTGCAATGCCTGCTCTGCTTGCTTGCGTTCTGTGATGTCCTCAACCATCGCTAAGGTGTAGAGAACTGCTCCCTCATGGTCACGCAAAGCAATCAAGGTTAGATTCACCCAAATAACTGTTTGCTGTTTAGTAAGGTAACGTTTTTCTAAGGCAAAACTATCAATTTCACCTTTAATGAGCTGATCCATGTAAGGAATTTCCAGCTCTAAATCTTCAGGATGAGTAATCTCAACAAACGTCAGCGCCATCAGTTCCGATTGGGTATAGCCGAGCATTTCAAAAAAAGCCCGATTCACCCGGATATATTGATCATCCAAACCCGCTAAAGACATCCCAATAGGAGCTTCATCAAACACCCGACGAAACTGTTCTTCACTTTGGCGTAAGGCAGCTTCTGCTTGCCGACGTTCCGTGATGTCCTCCACCATGCCTAACCCGTACAAGATTTCTCCTGACTCGCTACGCAACATCATGGAAGTGAGATTGCCCCAAACAATTTCTCGATTCTTTTTGAAGAAACGTTCTTCAATTTGATAGCGGTCTAGTTCTCCCCGAGCAACCTGCTCAAGATAAGGTAAGATTCGTTTCCAATCTTCGGGATGGGTGATAGCCTCGCATGTTAGGTCGGCCAACTCCGACTCACTGTACCCCAGCATTTCTACTAACGCTTGATTCACCCGGAAAAAATTCTTTTCTGGGGTTGTGAGTGCCATGCCAATGGGGGCTTCCTCAAACACCCGGCGGAACTGTTCTTCGCTTTGGCGCAGTGCGGCGGTAGCCTGCTGGCGTTCGGCTATTTCGGCGCTAAGTTGCTCGTTCGCCTGCTGGAGTGCAAAAGTCCGCTCCTCCACCCTCATTTCCAGTTCACTCATCACCTGTTGCAATTGAGCTTCCGCCTGCTTGCGTTCAGTGACATCAAGAACCAAAGATAGAATCGACACTAAGTGACCCGATTCATCAAAAAGTGCTGAATTGTACCATTCACAATAAAGAACCTTTCCATCTTTGGTGTAGTTGCGGTTTTTATCGACAGTGCGCTGTATCGTTCCCTGCATGAGTTGATTCAGGATGTGATCGACCATTGGCTTATCTGGTTCATAGACAAACCGCCAATCACTCGGATGTTGATGGAGTAATTCATCCGCTTTCCAACCAAAGATTTGTTCAGCCTGCTTCGACCAACGCTGCAAGTGAAATTCGCTGTCCCATTCCAAAATTGCTAAGGGAGAATTATCAACTAGTAGGGTTAATTGTTGATAAGCATTTTGCAGTTGAGCTTCTGCGCGTTTGCGATCGCCAATATCTTGAGCAATACCCAAAATTTGATAAATTTCGCCCTTTTCATCGAGTAATGGGACATAATTCACCAAAAAGAAACTCGATCCACCCGTGGGAATCTCGATCACACATTCTCCAGTTTGGGCAGTCCGTGTTTCCACCGCCTTTTGCAGGAAAGGGAGATACGCATCGGCAATCTCGAAACCAAAAACCTCTTCATCGGTTTTGCCCAGTAAGTCGGATTCTGATAAGCCACTGCTTTTGAGGCATAAAGCATTTACAAACAAAAAGCGGCGATTAGCATCGTAGATCACTAACCCACCAGGGAAGTTATCCACTGCAACCCGGAATCGTTGCTCCGACAAGCGCAAAGCTTCTTCTGATTTCTTGCGTTCCGTGATATCCCGGCCTTCGGCAATCAAAAGTTCAATTTGTCCGGTTGCATCTTTAATGGGTTTGAGGGAAAAATCAATGGTGATAATCGAACCATCGGGAGTTAAGATATCAGTTTCGTAACGGACGATAGTTCCTTGTGCAGCTTGGGCGATCGCCTGTTGCAATTGGTTTTGTGTTTCTTGGGATAATGACCAGCAGGGTATCTGCCAAAACGGATGTCCTATGATCTCCTCGCGCTGGAGTTGGCAAAAATCGATGGCCGTCTGATTATCTTGCACCGTCCTGCCATCCGGACTGAGAAGGCTGGAGAATTGGAAGGTTTGGTTAAAGACAGCGTTAAATCGCCTTTCAGTTTTTTGGAGTTTAGACTCGGCTTGCTTTTGAGCGGTGATATCCCGGCCTTCAGCCATCAATAGCTCAATTTGTCCAGTTTCATCTTTGAGGGGTTGGAGTGAAAAATCAATGGTTAAAACTGAATGATCTGGGGCTAGGATATTCGTTTCATAACGGACAATGTTACCTTGGGCGGCTTGAGCGATCGCCTGTTTCAATTGGTCTTGTGTTTCTGGGGAAATTGTCCAACACCGAAGTTCCCAAAACGGATGCCCGATGATTTGCTCACGTTGAAGTTGGCAAAAATCTAAGGCGGTTTGGTTGTCTTCAACCATTGTTCCGTCTAGATTTAACAAGCTGAAAAATTGGAATGTTTGATTGAAAACTCCATGAAATCGGCGCTCACTTTCCCGTAGCTTTAGTTCGGCAGTAATATCCTTACCAACGCCATACACGAGTCCATCTTCTGCTTGAGAAACTCTCCAAGATAGCGATCGATAACTTCCATCTTTGTGGCGGTAGCGATTTTGATACTCAACAATATCGTTTGAGCTGAGTTGCTTTTCACTGGTAAGCGTTTTATCTACATCATGGGGATGAACCCACTCTTGCCAAGGTGTATGTAACAAGTCGGTGGCTGTCCATCCGAGCACGTCTTCCCACACTGGATTGAGCTGCTGAAAATAGCCGTTTTCTCCACGAATGTAGAATAAGTCCAGCGATAAGGCATAAAACTTATTCAATGCCGATTCTGCCTTTGCAGGGTTTTCGCTAAATTCAATGGGAGGCATAGAAGGATTCATTCCAAACAAAGGCTCAATCCGTAATAGCGACTACAAAGATAAAACATGATCGTTTCACATCTATCTTAAGACTTAAACCCATGTAATCGCCTCCAATCCTTTTCTTATCCTATCTAGAAAATAGGAGTCAGGAGTCAGGAGTCAAGGGAGATATATTGTCATACTTTCGTTGTGACCAAACGTTCATGCGTCTAATCTGGCACTATTTTCAACTAGCTACACTTGAATGAAGATTTTTTCCCATTGAAATTAATCGTCTGAGTATTGTGGAGTTCACCGTTGGGCATTGTAGTCCCGCTCAAGTTAGCACCCTCAAGATTAGCCTCACTCAAATTCGCACCTGTTAAATTCGCGCCACTCAAATTCGCGCCACTCAAATTCGCGCCACTCAAATCGGACTCGCTCAAGTCTGCCCAAATTAGGTTAGACTCACTCAAGTCACTCTGACACAAATTGGCTCCATGCAAGTTGACTCCAGACAGGTGAAGTCCTCTTAAATTAAACCCGGATAGAGATACATGAGGCGCAATCAGGTAAGCTCCAGCCTCAATAGGGTTAAAGTCATCCGGAAAAGTTGTTTTTTCGCTAAACAAAGCTTTTTGTAAATTGCTTCGTTCCAGGATGGCCTCACTTAAATCTGCTTCAAATAAATAGCTGGCACACAGATTCGTTCGACAGAGATTGGCTCCAATTAATTTAGCGCCTTGAAGGTGAACTCCAATTAAATTGGCAGAGTGCAAATTGGCTCCATTCAGGTCTGCACCCACCAAAGCTGCAATCATGAGATTAGCTCTATTCAGGTCTGCTCCTGTCAAATCGGCAAAACTCAGGTTGGCTCCACTCAAGTTGGCTCCCATCAAGTCTGTGCCACTCAAGTCTGCTCCTTGCAGGTTAGCACCCTCTAAGTCACTTTCTTGCAAGTCTGCTGAACCCAAGGTAGCGCGAACTAATGTTGATTGTGATAAATTAGCTTGGCTCAGGTTGGCTTGGGTAAAGTCTGCCCCCCTGAGATTTACTTGCTTGAGGTTGATACCACTCAGAGTTGCTAAAGAAAAATCTCTCTCTCCTGCGGCATATTGCCTCAAGATGTCATCAGGGGTCATGGTTTTACCTCTTGCAGCGTACAAAACGACCAAGAATTAAATCCGCTTATCTGCTTTTAAAGCACTGAACCTGATGCACCCTGGAATCCCGTGCTTGATCTGGCGGCAACGGGAATACTTATCTATAAGATATTTTAAGTTTATTTGCATACATTCGCTCTGTTCAGTTTTAGCAACTGACTCTACGATTGGGTTCAAAAAAATAGAGGGAGTATCTCCATCCCTCTAGTTACTAGTCCTTTAACTGGACTTAATCAAATTTTTATCCTGCCTGGGGATACTTCCCTTACTTCATTCCGGCCATTTCTTGCTGCAAGCGGCTCTTGGCTGTTTTAAAATCGGTAGCCATTTGCTTTTGCTGCTCGTCGCTGAAATTGTCGCGGAGTTTGGGGAACATATCGTTCTCTTCTTGACGAACATGGTCTTGCACCATTGTCATCAAGTTTTGCAGCTTGGCTTTGAACTGATCGATGTTGGAAGGGTTCATCCCTTTGATTTCTGACAACATCTGTTTCATTTCTGCTTGCTCGTCAAACAGCTCTTGAGTATCAGGATAGTAGCTGCGGACTTTGGGGTAAACGACTTCTTCTTCTGCTTGAGCGTGAGCGCTTAAATCTTTGTAGATTTGACCAAAGTATTCTTGCAGCTTCTGAGGGTCGTTGGTTCCCTGTGCTTCTGCAAACAAGGTGTTGACTTTAGCATGATCCATGCGAATCAGTGCACGGATGTCCATCTCATCAGCGCTACGAGTTACAGCACTGCCAAAGACTCCACTCAATGCTGCCACAGCATCTTGTACGCGTCCCCACAAGCCCTGATCGGGTTCTTGACCTGTTAATTGACGGGTTCCTAAAATTTCTAATATCCCTTTGAGTTGCTCTTGATGAGCACGGTTATCAAAGTTAACGGCATTCAGGGGAGAAATGGCGGCCATTACGTCAGCGCCAACCACTTGAGAACACTTGTGAATGATCAGTCCCTTGCCCACTTGTGCATGCTTGAGCAGTTCGAGTTGGGCTGTTTTCTCGTATAGAGAAAGTTCGGAGTCATTCATCATCTGCCGACCCTGATCGGCTATCTTTTGAGTGGTTGAATGAGGCTTTGCTTGGACACCATACTGAACAATGGCAGTATCTAGCACTCCCATGTTTTTCTGGTCGTCTTGCACAAAGTCCTGCAAGCGCTTACGAATTTCTTCATCGGTGCAGCCACTGATCAGCTTTTGCTCAAATTCAAGGATCAGGTTTTGCAGCGCCTTCATATCTGCTAATTCTTGGGCGATCGCAGTTCGTTTTGTATCATCAAGTGTTACTACCATTCGTTACTCTCTCTTTAAGAATCTTTTAAATCTCATACGACTCTCAGTTTGTCCCAGAGATTGTTGGAGTTCCTCTGTCTCTTGATGGATTGCTTGTGCACTTGATGAGAATGAGCCAAGCTCTGAATTTTTAGCCGGGTTTATGTTTCAGGTTATTACTGATTTTTTAAAAAATTAATCCTTTGGATAGATAATTTTTTGAGAGATTTATTTTTTAATTAGTTACTTTTAGAAATTTGCTGGTAAGAGTCTAAGGTATATAAAGAAGTAAACAACCAATTGTGAAGCAATTGCTGTCAAACACACTACAAGTTTATAAATATTCTATAGATTAAAGACGAATCATCAATAAATAAAGTTTTACGGTTTTAAGATAAATTAAATAAATTTTCAAGTTTTTCTAAATTTGTTAAGCTTAACACCAGACGTGTTTCTAATACCTATTCACCGAATCAACGATTCGGTAAAAGCTGTGCTGGTAATCGGGAAATGGGAAGAGTAGCTCTAGCTCATCCACGCCGCTACAACGAATTCCCTGCACTTTGTCAATAGCCAATACTGAATATTCATAATAACTTTATACAACATACGTGTTTACCCGGATTAGCAAAAGTTCCGTATTTCTTCTGATTCAAATCACAGAGAAAATATAGAAAAATGGTATGGAGTCCTCCCATTTTGTAACCTGATTCCTACAAGTTTAATTCTTTGACTCCCAAAAATTGAGCAGCTCATCGTAACTTCAATCTGCTGGAAATAATCTCTGAAAGCCTTATCAACAGGCAGTTAGCGCCTTGTGAACACGATAAATTTAAATCGCTTAAAATCCAAACTTCAAACGTCCCAATATCTGAAAACTGATTCAGCCTTAGTTTTCCATGCTAACCAATAGCCTCCTTTCAGCCTATTTTGAACAGTCCATGCTGCAATCTGTACAAAATTTTTTCTCCGGCGATTTCATGGCACACGGCTACTGCTTCCTCTGGAAACCAGAATTAGTCGGATTGCATGCGGTATCGGATTTTTTAATTGCCCTGGCTTATTATTCAATTCCTCTACTGCTGATTTATTTCGTACGTCAGCGTCAGGATATACCCTTCCAAGGAATTTTTCTGCTATTTAGTGCCTTTATTTTGTCCTGTGGTACGGGCCATTTGTTAGAGCTTTGGACTCTTTGGCATCCTACCTATTGGTTGTCGGGTTTGATGAAGGCGATTACAGCCATTGTATCGTTGTATACAGCTTCTGCCATGATATCGTTAATCCCCAAAGCATTGGCATTGCCCAGCCCTGCCCAACTAGAAGCAGCAAACCTGGCCTTAGAACGAGAAATTGGGGAGCATAAGCAAACGGTAGAAGAACTCAGGCGATCGCAACAACGGTTATCCTTACTTGTTCAGCAAACCCCTCTGGCTGTGATTGAATGGAACTTACAGGGAGAAGTGAGCCAGTGGAACCCTGCCGCCGAGCGAATTTTTGGGTATAGCCAACGTGAAGCCATTGGACATCATGCGGCTGAATTGATGGTGTCCTATTGCCAACAAGAGGACTTTGAGCAAGTTTGGCAAGAGCTTTTGAGGTCGAAAGGGGGAAGCTGTCTCATGAGTGAACACTACAGCGCAGACGGCAAAATACTATATTGCGAGTGGTACAGCATTCCTTTAATTGAGTCTAATGGTTGCACGATTGGGGTTGCATCTTTAGTCCAAGATGTCACTCAACGCCAACAAGCGGAGGATGCCTTACGTCGAGCAAATGAGGAATTAGAAGAACGAGTCGAACAACGAACACAGCAACTTGCTCGTGCCAATCGAGTTTTACAAGCCGAAATCATAGAACGACAATTGGCAGAAGAGGCTTTACGGCGATCGGAAACTCAACTTAGAGAACAAGCCAGCGAGCTCAAACAAGCACTCCATCAACTCAAACAAGCTCAAACCCAGTTAGTACAAACCGAAAAAATGTCTAGCTTGGGCATGATGATTGCTGGTATTGCTCATGAAATTAACAATCCTGTTGGTTTTGTGTATGGCAATATTACTCCTGCCAGTGAATATATTAAAGACTTGTTGGAATTAGTGAATCTCTATCGAGAATCCTATCCCCATACATTACCCCACATTCAGGAGTACACAGAAGAGATTGATTTAGATTTTTTGATGGATGATTTGCCGAAGTTACTAGCATCGATGAAAGTAGGAGCCGAGCGCATTCGCGATATTATTGCCTCGCTGCGGATGTTTTCGCGAATAGATCAAGCAGAAATGAAACCCGTCAATCTCCATGAAGGATTGGATACAACGCTACAAATTTTGCAGCATCGGTTGAAGGAAAAACCTGAACATCCTGCCATTGAAGTGGTTAAGGAGTACAGCAATATTCCCTTAGTTGAATGTTACGCTGGACAGATTAACCAAGTGTTTATGAATATCTTAGTTAATGCCATTGATGCCTTGGAATCTAGGCAAGTGAGTGGTGATTCAATGGGGAATGAAATCATAGCAGAGCATCCTTGCCCTCAGATTAAAATTTGTACTGAAATTGCAGAGAATAGGGAACCCCATTCAGCGAACCAGAGTGTAGTCGTAAGAATTAAGGATAATGGATTGGGCATGACTGAGCGAGTACGGAGTCTGTTATTCGACCCTTTCTTCACTACTAAAGCGGTAGGCCAGGGGACAGGATTAGGGTTATCGATTAGTTATCAAATTATTGTTGTCAAACATGGGGGGAAATTAGAGTGTGTATCGGCACCTGGACAAGGAACCGAATTTATGATTAAAATTCCCATTCATCAACTCAATCAAATTGACAATTCTCCACTTCAAGGGAAGGTAGATTCCCAAAACGGTTTAGTACAAAAACGCCACATTTGCGACCCTAGGCAGGAATCCTTAGAAGTGAATCGTCAAAACCATTCAAAATTCACGCATTATCAATTCCCCAAAAAGATAATCAAGTAGGGCTTGGACTCACCCAGGCATGAATAAAGGACATCTCTGAAAATTTTGCAACTCTTGAATTTTTCAGTATTGAAGGTGAAAATTAAGATAATGCCTGAATAGGCATTTTTTAGTGGTTAGTCCCAAGAGATTACTGTGATTTTAGATTTACCCATTACACCGCTTCTTTCCTTATTGTTCGCATTGCATTGCGCCATTGGTATCATAGCCGCTATCATTGCCCAAAATAAAGGACTGAATTTCCGTCGTTGGCTAATTTTAGGATTAATTGGGGGTACAGTGGCGTTAATTGCAGTATTGGTGAATCCGTCAAAAGCTCAACTATAGGATGAGTCCTATTAAGCATGTTGTGTGGTAAACAGAACTTAGTCTGAATCTGAGTCTATGCGTCGTTAGAATTCCCTCCCATGACTGAGAAACGTGATGCTAACTCGCCATTAGCTAATCCTGGGCAGTTGAACAAATCGACTGATAAGGCAACCCCTAAGTCTAAGTCTGTTGATGATTCCTGGACAGGACGCCTTGCTGATGCCTGGAACAATGCAACAGGAAACTTGCAGCGATTTCTTCCTGTTGATCAAGTCGCCCAAACTGTGGTGGGGTGGTTTAGCGTCAACGAAGAGCAAGTAGCCGAAATTTTGGAAACTGTTCGAGCAGAATTACCGACCACAGAAGCGCTATTGATAGGTAAACCTCAAGCCGGGAAAAGCTCAATCGTGCGAGGATTAACCGGTGTTTCTGCGGAGATTATAGGACAAGGATTTCGTCCCCACACTCAACACACCGAACGCTATGCCTATCCATCTAATGACTTACCCTTACTGATTTTTACGGATACGGTCGGATTAGGGGATGTTAACCAAAATACTCAAGCGATCGCACAGGAACTCATAGGCGATTTGCAACAAGACAATGGCTGTGCCAGAGTTTTGATTTTGACGGTTAAAATTAACGATTTTGCTACCGACACGCTAAAACAAATTGCTCAAACGTTGCGTAAGCGGTATCCAGATATTCCCTGTTTGCTCGTGGTGACATGTTTGCATGAACTCTACCCTGCTGATGTCACCAATCATCCCCCTTACCCCCCCAATTATCCTGAGGTTCAGCGAGCTTTTCAGGCGATTCGAGACTCATTTTCGCGATTGTCCGTTGGCGAAGCCTCCCCAGAGGGGATTCGCGCCGTCATGATCGATTTCACGCTGGAAGAAGATGAGTATACGCCCGTATTTTATGGCTTAGAGGCACTCAGGGACACCTTAGCTGAATTATTGCCCGAAGCAGAAGCGGGTGCAATTCATCAGTTATTGGATCAGGGGGCAAGTGAACAAATTGGCAACCTGTATCGAGATATAGGACGCCGCTATATGGGGGCTTTTGCTGTCATCGCCGCGACGTTGGCCGCCGTGCCCCTGCCTTTGGCCACAATGCCGATGCTGACGGCCTTACAAGTCTCAATGGTGGGTCTTTTAGGAAAATTATACGGCCAGACACTCACACCCTCGCAGGCAGGAGGGGTAGTGAGTGCGATCGCGGGTGGCTTTTTGGCGCAAGCAATTGGACGGGAATTAATCAAGTTCATACCTGGGTTTGGCAGTGTGATTGCAGCGTCTTGGGCAGCCGCATACACTTGGGCTTTAGGGGAAGGTGCTTGTGTTTACTTTGGAGATTTAATGGGGGGAAAAAAACCCGATCCTCAAGAGATTCAGTCTGTGATGGAAGAAGCATTTAAGGCAGCAAAGGAACGGTTTAAGGGGATTAAGCCTTAAGAACTCCTGGACTGTTTTGGCATTTTCTAGCAGAAATAGCCGCTTGTCCTGAATCATAAAGTTCGGATGGAACTGAGCTTTTAATCTAGTCTAGGCAACCTTAATCTAGCTTCAGTTCGCCTATCACCAATTCCGCAACTCTGATGCTATTAAGAGGTGTTGGTAGATTTATTGCTCAAGATACTGGTAATTTAGCCTTAGAAGGGCAAATCTTATTCAACTTCACCCTTTTGTTTCCTGGGAGTGATTACTTTTAGCTTGCCCCACCCACCCATTTGATTTTGATTCATTTTAGTTTATGGTCATTTCCGAAAATCGAGAAGCGTATATACCCTACCGCCGTACAGATATTATTGAGCTTTGTTTAAAAGACGGTCAGCTCAACACCACGGATAGTAAAACATTTAAAGAGTTCTGCAAAATTTTAGCGGCTTTTTATCATTTTCGTTTCCATCAAACGTTAGAAACTATCAAAAATAGCTATGTGGTATTCAATCCTAATTCAGATGTTCAACCCCTACACGGACCTAATCTTCATGAATATGAGGAGATGGAAGCAAAAGTAATTGATGCATTTGAACACATTTTAGAACGAGCCAACTATATTCGATTGCCAGAATCAATCATACAAGAAGCCTTAGGAGAAAAATCTCTTATTAATCTCAGAACTCACGTTGATTTCGATGATTTTGACCAGGTACTTGGCTACTATCGAGGCGATACTTATGAAACGATTAAAATTAAAAAATTTTTCTTTTGGCAAGAAGAGAAAAGTATAGATATTTTTGAACGGTTAGTGTTATTGATTAAATTTAAGGGATTAGGATATTTTCAAGCTAAAAAAACACAAAAAAATCAAGCATTCGAGGAACTCAACTTTATTCCAGGTAAAATGTATGTTTACTTTTACAAAAACATTCCTAAACTCGATGTTGACCTGCTTTTTCCTAATATTAAAACAAGTATGACTTGGAAAGATAGGCTATTATTTGGTATTCCTGCTATTGGGGCAGCAGTTCCGTTGGTTTTGAAAGCATTACCCAATGTTTTATTACTGATTGCGGCAATTCTTTTGGTAGTTAATGCTCCAGACTTAGTTAATTCGTTGAATGTCGAACGGGATAAGGTGCAAAATGTCATGCCGATTTTGGTGGCTGTTCTATCACTAGCTATGGCTCTAGGTGGATTTGCGTTTAGTCAATATAATAAATACAAAAATAAGAAAATTAAATTCCAAAAAGATGTAACAGATACACTTTTTTTTAAGAATTTAGCCAATAATGCTAGTGTCTTTCAGATGTTGGTTGATATCGCTGAAGAAGAGGAATGTAAAGAAATTATTTTGGTCTATTACCACCTATTAACGAGTTCAACTCCCCTTAATCCTGAACAACTAGATGCCAAAATTGAAACTTGGATGGAAGAAAAAATAGGAGCAAAAATTAATTTTGATATTCATGGGCCGTTGAACAATCTGAATGAAATTCGGGGTAAAATCATCAAAAATGGTGAACCCATAGCTCAAGTACCCTTGTTATCCTATGATGACCAAGGAAATTGCCAGGTTCTCCCTTTAAACGACGCTAAAGTTGTACTGGATTGGGTTTGGGACAATGCTTTTCAATATAACGGGGTAGCTTTATAACGGTTCTCAGGTTGATGAAATACACCTGCAATAAGGGAGTCAGGAGTTAGGAGTCAGGAGTTAGGGGGTTAACAGATAAATGAGTTTAGTTCACCTGGCAGGAGAAACCCTATAGGGCAATGGGTTTAGTTTGTATGATCACCTGAAATTCAAGCTCAAACAGTTGTAATTTAGAAGCGATCAGGGTAGATATAAGAAGATTTCAAGCAGGCATTGAAGGCATGGAACAGCGGTTTATTAGGGCGTTAGTTTTATACGGAGTGCTCACGGTACTCATGGGGATTCTCGAAGGTTTCTGGCCGAGTATTCCTAAACAAGCTAAATGGCGGCAGGGTGTGGGGTTGGATAGCCTTTATTGGTTTATCACTCCCATGATTAGCCAAGTCTTGAGTATGATTTCAATCGCAGTTTTGCTCTTACCTCTGTACGTACTCATGGGGCGATCGCTAGAGTGGAATCACATTTTAGCCGGTTATGGGTGGATGGGACAGTTACCCTTGTGGTTACAGGGGGCGATCGCAATTGTGGTAGGAGACTTCATTGGATACTGGACTCACCGTTGGCATCATACCCCTCAACTGTGGGATTATCATGCGGTTCACCACAGTTCAGAAACTCTAGATTGGCTGTCGGCTGTGCGGTTGCATCCCATTAATGATGTGATTTCGCGGGTAATGCAGGCTTCTCCCCTACTGCTTTTGGGAATGTCACCCTTAGCGGTAGAACTGTATGTCCCGTTTTTATCAAGTTACGTGGCTTTCATCCATGCCAATGTCTCCTGGACTTATGGGCCATTTCGCTATGTTCTGGCTAGTCCTGCTTTTCACCGTTGGCATCACACCATGGATGAGGAAGGATGGGGCAAGAATTTTGCCGGACTCTTTCCCATTTATGATGTTATCTTTGGCACATTTTATATGCCTCAAGGTCGTCAACCCAGAAATTTTGGCATCGATGAAAGAATGACAGAAAACTTTGTTGGCCAATTGCTTTATCCTTTCCGTCAATGGAAATTTATTCAAACTTGGTGGCAGAAAGGAGGGCGTTTTACACAAGTACGCAGAAGAATATAGTTAAACAATTTCATTGTGAATCGCACAATCTAAACATCAACACAGCCAAAATCAGTTTCATCATGGTTTTGGCTAAATTTTATTTCAAAAAAAGAAATGGTATAACCGTTTTTGTTGCTTTAAGTTGTCTGAAAGATATTTTGCACCATTTTTTTATCCGTCCTTGCCGCCGCTTTGTCAAGTTCTGCTATCTCACCTGAGTCTAGTTGCCAACCCAAAGCCCCTATATTTTGTTTCGCTTGTTCCAAATTTTTTGCACCTGGAATGGGGATTGCTCCCTTACAAATACACCAATTAATAGCCACCTGAGACATGGTTTTGTTTCTCGATTCTGCTATCTCTCGTAAACAATCTAAAACTGGGCGAACTCCGGGCAATAGCTGCCTAAATAATAAACCTCGAATACCTTTAGGAAAAGTCCCTTTTTCCGAGTATTTTCCGGTCAATATCCCCAATGCTAGAGGACTATAGGCAATCAATTTTATCCCCAACTCATCACAAACTTCTTTAATACCTAACTCAGTAACCGGATAAGTAGAGAGTAGGGAATACTGGACTTGTAAGGTAGTAATAGGAACTCCGCGATCGCTAAACTTTTGATGTACTCGTTTAAGCCGTTTAGGCCCATAATTAGATAATCCTACTCCCTTAACCAATCCTTGTTGATAAAGATCGGCCAAACCTTCTAAAAGCGGCCACTCCTGCCAAGGAAAATAGTTAGCTGTAGACCAATGCATCTGTACCAAATCAACATTTCTTCCTAGACGTTTGGCAGATGCTTGGCAAGCCGATATCATCGATTGGCGTGTCAACCTCCAGGGATAGGCGGCAAGTTTGGTAGCAATACAAATATTTTCTTGGTTTGAACCCGAATAATTTCTAGAAAATCGCCCTAAAAGTTGTTCACTGCGCCCATTTAATTTCCCCGTTCCATAAGAATCTCCCGTATCAAATAAGGTGACACCGTTGCTGACACACAAGTTAAAAACAGCTTGCAACTGCTCATCCATGCTTTCATCGTATCCCCAGAGCAATCGGTTTCCCCATGCCCAAGTTCCACAACCCATTGTAGGAAGGGAGAGTTTTTGACTAGTCTGCATTGTTACTCTCTATAGCTTCTAGTGCAATCTTGCATCCATCTTTTCATTACACCAGTTTTAACTCCATAAAATACATCGGCTAGGGGCGCACCCACGTACACCGTGAAAAAAAATGTCTTCACCCAATCAGAGTGATTAATAAGAATAGTGCAAGATAGACAGTAGACCTAGGATTCTTCAAGGTTTTCTATGAAAGTCGCATTTTTCAGCACTAAATCCTATGACCGTAAATCGTTTGAGGAGGCTAATTCCCAGTATGGTCATGAGCTGACCTTTTTTGAACCTCGTCTAACTGCGGAAACAGCAACTCTGGCCGCTGGATTTCCCGCTATTTGTGTATTTATCAACGATGAAGTTGACGAATCTGTACTCCGGAGATTGGCTAGCAATGACACGAAATTGATTGCTTTGCGATGTGCTGGTTACAACAATGTCGATCTTAATGTAGCCGCAGAACTAGGCATCACCGTTGTGCATGTACCCGCCTACTCTCCCTACGCGGTAGCAGAATTTACAGCCGGTTTAATCTTGATGCTCAACCGCAAACTCTACAAAGCCTACAACCGAGTACGAGAGGATAACTTCTCCTTGCAAGGATTATTAGGATTCGATTTGTATGGCAGTACAGTCGGGGTTGTGGGTACGGGTAAGATTGGTCAGTGCTTCATCCAAATTGCCAAAGGGTTTGGTTGCAATATTCTCGCTTATGATGTCCGCGAGAACCCCGCTTGTATCGAAATGGGGGCGAAATATGTCGAACTTTCTGAACTCCTTGCTTCCTCAGATATCATCTCCTTATTTTGTCCGCTACTGCCCCAAACCTATCACCTGATTAACGATGACACTATCGCGCAGATGAAACGAGGTGCCATGCTGATTAATACCAGTCGAGGTGGACTCGTCGATACTAAGGCCGTGATTAGGGGCATTAAGTCCGGACAAATTGGTTATTTCGGTGCCGATGTGTATGAAGAGGAGGCGGGGATGTTTTACGAAGACTTGTCCGATACGGTGATTCAGGACGATACCTTCCAGTTGTTGCAGTCCTTCCCCAATGTTGTGATTACTTCTCATCAAGCATTCTTTACCCGCAATGCCTTGGACGCGATCGCACAAACCACTCTATCCAACATCAGTGATGTAGAACAAGGCCGTCCCTGTCGGCACGAAGTCCAGGCATCTCCAACTTCTGCGTAGGAGGGAGCTAGGGAGCTCTCGGTGCGGGGGAGCAGGGGGGCAGGGGAGCAGTTGGGGAGCTAGGGAGCAAAAGACAGACGCCCATGAACGGATTGTTCATAACAAACCCCTAACTCCTGACTCCTGACTCCTGACTCCTAATTTTGAATGGAATAATTTTGGCATTCAAATACTACAACGCCACCGGTTCCTGACCCGAAACGACTGGCGCAGATGCATTCAACTGCAAGCTTGGATGGTCTTCCATCACTTGATTTAAATTCCACTCATTCTTAAACAACAACACCGGACGCCCCCAGTTGTCTTTAACCACCACTGTGTTGAATAAACGCCCCACTTTATTTAACTCATCCCAACCGCCAGCGACCCATCGCGCCACACTGTACGGTAACGGTTCTAAGCGAGTTTCCACGCCATACTCGTTCTGCATGCGGAACTGCACCACCTCAAATTGCAACTGTCCCACTGCGGCCAGAATTGGGTCGCGCTTGGACTCATCCACTGAGTACATAATTTGTACTGCCCCTTCTTCCCGCAACTCCGTGACTCCCTTGTGGAATTGCTTGAACTTTGAGGGATTGGGATTTTTCAGATAAGCAAACAGTTCCGGAGAAAAGCAGGGAATGCCTTCGTACTCCACTTTCTTACCGTTGTAAATCGTATCCCCGATCGCAAAAACTCCCGGATTATTCAAACCAATCACATCGCCTGCATAAGCAACATCAATCGATTCCCGGTCTTGAGCAAATAATTTCTGAGGTCTTGACAAACGTACCGTTTTACCAGTCCGAGCATGGCTCACGGTCATGTCTTTTTCAAACTTGCCTGTACAAACCCGCACAAACGCTACCCTATCTCGATGCTTGGGGTCCATATTGGCCTGGAGCTTGAATACAAACCCGCTAAACTCGGGATGCGTTGGAGGAACCAAACCTTCTATAGAATTGCGACCTTCGGGTTTAAGTGCATATTCCAAAAAGGAATCTAAAAATAGCTGAACCCCAAAGTTGGTCATCGCACTCCCGAAAAATATCGGCGTCATCTGACCGGCATGAATGAGATCTAAATCTAGTTCCGGGCCAATTCCTTCGATGAGTTCTAACTCTTCTTTGAGTTGGTAGTACAGGTCTTGTTCCAAAAGGTCTTCAAGCCGGGGATCGCCCAAACTAATAACCGTATCCTTTGCCTCTCGTGACCCGTGAGCACTGCGTTCAAATAGGTGAATCTGCTGAGTGCGGCGGTCAAAGACTCCCTTAAAGCGATCGCCCATACCAATCGGCCAGTTTACCGCATACGTCTGCAACCCCAATTCCTGCTCGATCTCATCGAGGAGTTCCAAGGGTTCCCGTGCCGGACGGTCTAACTTATTAACAAACGTAAAAATCGGCAGACTTCGCATCCGACAGACTTCAAACAACTTGCGCGTCTGAGGTTCCAACCCTTTGGCGGCATCAATCAACATTACTGCATTGTCGGCGGCCGCTAGTGTGCGGTAGGTGTCTTCACTAAAATCTTGGTGGCCAGGAGTATCCAACAAATTGATTTGATAACCCCGATACTCAAACTGCAACACCGTCGAGGTAATAGAAATCCCCCGTTGTTGCTCCATTTCCATCCAGTCTGATGTCGCCTTGCGCTGTGCTCTACGAGCTTTTACTGCACCGGCTTCGTGAATCGCTCCTCCATAGAGCAACAGTTTTTCTGTGAGTGTGGTCTTACCCGCGTCCGGGTGGGAGATAATGGCAAAGTTGCGCCGACGTTCAACAGCCGCTTGCAGTTCAGTCTGAATTTCAGTGGACATCCAAAAAGCACGATTAAGGGTCTATCACCCAACATTATAAAAGTCGAAATTAATCTTCAGCATCGCTTCCCAATTTTCATGTCGCATCTGCACTCTAATTGCCGATTCCCCCTCTCCATTTTCTGATGAGGCACCGATGTGGTATCACCCCCAACAAAAAGATGAAAATCCCTCTCTCCTGACTCGGAAACTCCTGACTCCCTATTTTCAGATTAGACACCATGCGCTGACAGACACAAAGAAGGTATAAACAAATTCTTTCTCCTTGTGCCCTCTGCCCGCTTGGTGAGCTTGTCGAACCTCTGCCCTCTGCCTGATTTTCAAGTTAGGAGGATTCCCTCCCCCTTCTGGACGGCATTTACCACTTCTTACGATTCAGGTACGTGATAAAGTCGTGATGTAAGGTTAATCAGCCTTAATGGGAGTAGGGAATTAGTTTTATGGAATTTGACCCGGACAAACGCAAGCTTTTATCAGCACTGTCGCATGGTTCGATCTTTTTTAGTTCGGTTGTTTTATCGGTAGCAATTCCCATCGCGATTTTGCTGGTATCCGAAGACCCAGTTGTTAAAGAAAATGCTAAAGAAGCCATTAATTTTCACCTAAATGTATGGGTATACGAGGTGATTATTGGAGCTTTAGTGTTTATCACGTTTGGATTATTAGGGATAGTGTTATTGCCTCTATTTTTCCTATTTCATTGGGTTCCACCTGTGCTGGCAATTATCAAATCTCTGGGTAGTCCTAACGAGTCTTACCGTTACCCATTTATTTTTCACGTTGTATAAATGGGATAAATCGGTAACGGCATCCATTCAGATTGCTGAATTTATCAAAATCATCAAAGAATATGGTCGTCTTAATCATCTAAGGTTAGGACGATTTTGCTTAATTGAGTGATTAACGCTACCTCGCCCTTACCAGAGTCCGCCGAGAAAGCCTCATTAGAGGCAAGGCGGATTATCGAACCGATAGAGATATCGGTTTTCTAAGTCGTCTGGACGAACTGAGAATCAGTAACTACGCTGAGAATCCGCCTGAGCCTTAGGAAAAGAGCGGAGTATGTCAATCTCCCCAATGAATTTCATGCACATAATAAGCTTTGAGACATTTAGGGTAAGACAAATAGAAGCGGGTATGTTTTACTTCAACCGTATCTTGAAATCGATGGTGAATTGATTCGGATCGACGGTACATTCGCCTGTATATTGCAAGACTAGGACACACAACCACCAGTTCGGCTAAGCCGTTCTTGTGGCAGGTGATTCTCCATTCACAATGACTAAACAGAGCTTTGAGGGAACCGTCTAGCTTTTGATAAAGGCGTTGTCGCTGTTCCCTAACGGCAGTGAGTTCTTGGGCGAGGGCTAGGTCTTCATCGCTAAGAGGTGCAGGTCGATCGAGATTGTCTTCACTCATAGATTTTTTCCCGTTGAGCGCTACTGACTGATTTATAAAGTTGAGTTATGGAAACTCCAAGATGAGAAAATCACAAGAATCGCTGGGATTAGCTGAGAAATGTAACAGAATGCAAACTATAATGAGGTCGAGAGAACACTTATCAGCACATAACTAAGAGTATTACCATCACATGCGAGTTGCGATCGCTGGAGCGGGTCTAGCAGGACTTGCCTGCGCCAAATACCTAACGGACGCCGGACACACCCCGATTGTCTTAGAACGCCAAAATGTTTTAGGCGGAAAAGTGGCCGCGTGGAAAGATGAGGATGGGGATTGGTACGAAACAGGTTTACACATCTTTTTTGGTGCCTATCCCAATATGCTGCAACTATTCAAGGAGCTGGATATTGAAGATCGGTTGCAGTGGAAAGAACACACGATGATCTTCAACCAACCCGAGAAACCTGGCACCTACTCCCGGTTTGATTTTCCCAATATTCCCGCTCCTTTGAATGGAGTCGCTGCCATTCTACGCAATAATGATATGCTCACCTGGCCGGAGAAAATCCGGTTTGGTATTGGGTTGATTCCGGCCATGATTCAAGGGCAAAAGTACGTTGAACAGATGGATGCGTACTCGTTCTCCCAGTGGCTGAAAATGCAGAAGGTGCCGCCACGGGTAGAGAAGGAAGTTTTCATTGCCATGTCCAAGGCGCTGAACTTTATCAATCCCGATGAAATTTCATCAACGGTAATCCTCACGGCTCTCAATCGCTTCCTTCAGGAAAAGAATGGTTCTAAGATGGCATTCTTGGATGGTTCTCCCACAGAGCGGCTGTGTCAACCGTTGGTTGATTATATGACTGCACGGGGTGGAGAAGTGCGATTAAATGCTGGGGTGAAAGAATTTTTGCTCAATGGCGATGGTACAGTACAAGGATTCCTGATTCGTGGTTTGAATGGAGCTGCCGATGAAATTCTCACAGCAGATGCTTATGTCTCGGCCATGCCTGTAGACCCCTTGAAGGTGATGCTACCGAAACCCTGGCGGGAGATGGAGTTCTTCAAGAAGTTGGAGGGTTTAGAAGGTGTCCCAGTAATCAACATCCATTTGTGGTTTGACCGCAAACTGACAGATATCGACCATCTGCTGTTTTCGCGATCGCCCCTACTCAGTGTATACGCGGACATGAGCAATACCTGTAAAGAATACTCCAATCCCGACCGCTCGATGCTGGAACTGGTGCTAGCCCCTGCCAAGGATTGGATTAGTAAATCTGACTTTGAAATTGTAGACGCCACGATGGCGGAGTTGAAAAAACTCTTCCCCAAACACTTTGAGAGTGAAAATCCAGCTAAGTTGCTGAAATATCACATTGTCAAGACACCTCGTTCGGTCTACACAGCCACCCCAGGACGCCAACAGTATCGTCCGTCCCAGGTAACACCCCTTGCTAACTTCTACCTAACTGGTGATTACACGATGCAACGTTACCTGGCAAGTATGGAGGGTGCCGTACTTTCTGGTAAGCTGACAGCGCAGGCCATTGCGAGAAGTCAGGAGTCAGAAGTCAGTACTCAGGCGTCAGAAGTCGAATTGGCTTCTACACCCTAGCCCTTAACCTCTAGCCTTTGCCTGCTACGAATGCTCCAACTGTCTAACCCTCCACGCATGAGAACGCTGGCCTCCCAGTCGGATGCTTATGAAGTGTGCCGTACAATTACGGCAAAGTATGCCAAGACGTTTTATCTGGGCACACTCTTGATGCCAGAAGAAAAACGTCGTGCCATTTGGGCAATTTACGCCTGGTGTCGTCGTACTGACGAACTCGTAGATGGCCCCCAAGCTAGCTTAACGACACCCGAAACCCTAGATCGATGGGAAAAACAGCTAGAATCTGTCTTTGCCAAAGAACCCCTAGACGACCTTGATGTAGCTTTGGTCGATACTCTGGAACGGTTTCCACTCGATATTCAGCCTTTTCGGGATATGATTGCCGGACAGAGGATGGATTTGTACCGCAGCCGCTACGAAACGTTTGAGGAACTCAAACTCTACTGTTATCGGGTTGCGGGTACAGTGGGACTGATGACTAGCCCCGTTCTGGGTTTTGATCACTCGGTGGATAAAGCCCCCTGGGATAGCCAACAAGATGCCAATAATCCTGTAGAAGAAGCAATTGCCCTAGGTATTGCCAATCAGCTCACCAATATCCTCCGAGATGTGGGAGAAGATGCTCGCCGGGGTCGGATTTACTTACCCCTAGAAGAATTGGCTTTGTTTGATTATACCGAGGAAGATTTGTTCAATGGGGTTGTGGATGACCGTTGGCGTGAACTGATGCGTTTCCAAATTCAACGAGCTCGAAAGTTCTTTAGTCAGTCTGAAAAAGGCATTCGGGCGCTCAGTACCGATGCTCGCTGGCCTGTCTGGGCGGCGTTGATGCTCTATCAGGGAATCTTGGATGTGATTGAGCGTAATCAGTATGATGTGTTCACTACCCGCGCATTCGTACCCAAGCCTCAAAAATTGATGACGTTGCCGATTGCCTGGCTCAGAGCGCAAGCTCTTTAAGGTAAGTTCAACAAAAACAAAAAAAAACGGCGGGAGTCGCCATCCCTCCCTTCTCTAGAAGGAATGAGCTTCCCGCCGCTTTATGAATTCATGTCTATAAGGTGGAGCCGACTGGAACTTTATAAGTCTGATTAGCCTGCCAAGCTTTGTGAGTCCAAGCGTCATTGCAGGACAAGCTATCAGAGCTATCAGAAAATGTTTTCGAGTGAAACGGATGAGGCGGTTCAGTAACCCCTGAGATAGGTTCATGTTCCTGGGATATCACCAAGCTGACTAGCCAAGGTAAAAAGTCCAAAATTTCTTCAGGTAATAGGGTTAACTCACAACTCCAGCTCTGATTAAGTCCTCGGCAGTCTTTTCTCCACCTTGCAACTGTGGGTATACCACCGCCTTTGTTCACAGAGATTCGCAAAATGAAAGGACGTTCAGGAAGTAATTCATCAGGTGCAGTGTAAACATAAACACGCAAGTAGTTAAAGCGTTGCCGGTCATCGACCCAAGACGCCATCGGAGGATTACCCGTAGACGGATTACTCGCAGTAATACTGACTGGCACTTTCATTGCGTCTGCAAAGAGAGAGTAAAACTCTCGCCTGAGCTGAGAAACTATCCGTATTGCTTCTGGAGTCATAGTGACTAATCTCTTGGGAAAACATCTACTAATTAGCTTGGCTGAGAGCTTCAGACCATTTTCACTTGTCGCGATAGCGATAATTTCTCTTGCGCTGCTTATGTCTGGCGATGGCTTTGCGCTTACGCTTTTCAATGGGGGTTTCAAAGTGACGATTTTTCCTCATATCTGGAAAAATGCCGGCTTTGGAAACTTGTCGCTTAAATCGACGGAGGGCTGATTCAATCCCTTCATTTTCGCCCAGAATTATTTGGGTCATCCAATCTCCTCCTCTTGTTGAGTTGAAACACTATCTTCTGCTGAACAATCAATCGCATAAGCCAAGGTAAAAAAGGGTAGACTCTTCGTCTACCCTTTAGACTTCAGAGCTGAATTTTTAGTATCGAGGCGCTTAGTTGTAGGAGTTGCGTCTCAATGAGCGAGTATTGTTACTCCAGTCACCCCGAGAGGGACTTCTTGATTCGCGAGGTCTAGCCTGATTCACTTTGATCTCGCGACCCATCCACTGTACACCATCTAGAGACTCAATCGCTGTCGCTTCCTCTGCTTGTGTTCCTAGTTCTACAAAGGCAAAACCCCTCATTTTCTCGGTTTCCCGGCCTGTAGGTCGTTGGACTCGATTAACGGTTCCATAGTTCGCAAAAATTTCTTTGAGATCACCTTCTTTGACCTCAAAAGAAAGATTACCAACATCAATTAACATGAAGAGTCTCCGAAATCAGAGGGTGTAGAGAACTAGATCCGGAGAGTCGCTTGTCTATAAATTTCAAGCGCAAACTACGCAGCCGAATTTAATCATCCGGCTGGAATTGTAACACAAAAGTACCCTTGTTGTCTAGGAGTACGGAGCAATCACAGCCGAACACTCAACTAATATGATTAAAGTTCTTTGAAACTGAACCTGAAACCCTTATCCGGCTTGAGTCGATATCTAATTTCTGGAGATGTCTATTGATAAATACCCTGTTGATAGTCAATTAAAGCATCAATTAATAATGAAGTGAGTTCATGTCTAAAATCAGTTCATAAATTGCCACAGGTTCATTCTTCCCTTTAACCTTTACCGACTCATCCACTAATCGCAGATTAAACATCTCTGGATGCTCTAGTGCAACCACAACAGATTCAGTTACTAAAATAGAGCAATTATATTTACGAGTTAAACCCTCAACTCGTGCAGCAATATTCACGGCATCACCAATCGCAGTAGACTCAATCCTAGAGGTAAACCCAATCGTTCCCATCACCACCTCACCTCGGTGAATCCCAATACCAATTTGAATTGTAGGTTGTTCTTTACGGCGACGTTCTTCATTAAAAAGATCTAATGCTTGCTGCATAGCCAAGGCAGCTTTTAGGGCATAGCCAGTGGTTTCGTCCTCAAACAAAGCCATAATCGCATCCCCAATATACTTATCAATAAATCCCCCCGCATCATTAATCACTTGCCCCATACGCGCTAGATAATCATTAAGCAACGCAAAGGTTTCTAGAGGCGTCATTTGTTCCGACATCGAGGTATAACCCCGAATATCAGCAAACAAAATTGTAATCCTGCGAGTTGAAGCAACACCCACCTGAATATTTTCGATTCCGTCTGTGGCAATAATCCTCAAAAATTTTTCGGGTACAAAGCGCTCAAAGGATTCTAGGGTCTTTTGCAGCCGCTTAAAAGACGCTTGTATAACCGCCGCCATCTCATTAAAGTCAGCGGCCAAAGCCCCTAATTCATCGAGGCGCTGGACTTCAGCACGATGATGTAAATCTCCCGCCGCAATTTTAGCTGCACTCATCCGTAAGCGTACAACTGGGTTGCTCAACTGCCGCGCTAGGATAAAAGCCCCCCCTAAACCAAATGCCCAGGCCAACCCCCCAACTAGTAAGGCATTCTTGAGTGCTTTTTCTACCGCCTTGTTAACTTGCCTCAGAGAAATGCCAATCCGGAGTGTACCAATTTTTTCACCCGAAGAATTGCGAATGTCTGAAGCCACTTCAATCACTGGTTCGCCCCGATGTGCTAGCACTTTACCGTTGGGAAGCTTTACGTCTCGCAAAATATAAGTTTCGGCCAGATTAGGTTTGCCATATACATTTAAAGCCGACTTAGTGATATGAACTGGCACCACATCAGGAATATATTGCTCCTGAAAATCATCCGGTGCAGCAGCAACAATTTGGTTGGACAATCGATTATCTGAAACTAGAATATAAACAAATTCAGAGTTTGCTTCGATGAGCTGATTCAGACCTAAGCGGATTTGGCTCCAATTCTGGTCTACTAATTCATTTGTCCAAGCATTTGATAAGGCCACAGCAAGAGTCTCTGCTTGCTGGCGTTCTGAAGTGCGATAAATTTCACTCTCATTTTTAGCCCAACTCCACACTACAGCACTGACCGTCACGACAATCAAAAATGTAGTGGCAGCCATAATCCGAGTGCGAATGGAGCGGAACAAGGCAAACTTCATAAAGTTTTTGAGACCATGTTGGGTAATGGGTTATGCGTTATGGGTCATTAATCATTATTGAAGATTACCGATTACCCACTTCTCATTAACAAACCACTCCAAATTATCGGGTTAGCTCAATCTTCTCTACAAACGTAACCCAACGCCGATTATCAGATGGGCTTTGACAAGTCGAAGAGAAGGCAAGAGTTACTGGGCCTCCCATCTTGGCCGGAATTGGCTTTCGTTCCTCCCCCCAGTGCGTTGCCAGTAAAATATTGCATCGTTTGACATCAGACGCCTCTATGCGGATAGGATTAGCGGGGTCGTGGTAAATGGGCGACTTCCCCCGTACAATAATGGCACCTCGTCCGGGTAGTTGTAATCCAGCAGAGGTCAAAACATCTTGTAAGCGCACTCCATAAAGTTTGACTTTGTTTGCTGGCCAGCCGATGCGATAGCCTACAGTTTCTTCCATCGTATATTGCGGTAGTTTGTTCAGATTTGCCGCATTCAGGAATCGCTCTCCGACTTGTAATTGAATGGATTCTGTCCCGACTATCATATCAGTGACATAAAATGCCCAAAAGCGATCTGGATAGGTTTGCTGGAGTTGGGGAAAATCTTGCCGGGGAAATACTAGATAGATAGGCCCTCCATCGCTACGGGCAATTTTTTGCTGGTTGCGCTCTAAGGCTAGGATAATGGGGTATTTTCGTAAATCAGAAACTTTAACGGTTGCCCGATAGGCATCATAAGACACAAATGTGACGGTTTCTACATTGGGGGCAACACCAAACTCATCCAATAGTTTTGAGACGGCAATACCCCGAAAGTTTAGAACGGCCTGAGGATTGCTGGTGTGATGGGGATCGGTAGTTTTCACGGATGTTTGGGCTAAGGTTTTGAGTTTCGACTCGCTTAAGGTGACAGGCTTACCTGTTAGCGTTTGCCCTTGCACCGTAAATTGCCATTTGAGTTTAGGTTTGTTCTCCTCTTGGCGTGCTAGAATTGCTCGATTTTGCGCGATCGCTTCTTGATGCCATTGTTCCAACTGAGCTTGAGTTGGTTGCTTTTGGCAGCCACTGAAGACGAGGGGCATTGTTGAGAATAACATCCCCACAAACGTATTTAGTAATGACGTTTTTATTGTTTTCACATTGCAGTCTCTCCTGTAGTTAAAGTAACAAGCTGATTTGCCTTTAATTCGTATCATGAGGTTCGCTATTGGGGTTCTCACAGCAGGGGAACTCTCGGAAAATGGATTATGCTATGTTTTTCGTTTAACAGCTTGGCATAAGCTGTTGTGCATTTCATTCATATTAATTATGAGATTGCCCAGGAGCAGGGGGGCGGGGAAGCTGGGGAGAATGGATTCACGAAAGCGGCGGGAAGCCCATTCCTTCTGGGGATGGGAGGGATAGCCGTTCGCCGCTTGGTTGTTTGTTCTTTGTTGTTTGTAAAAGATACAAAGAACAGTTGCGTAGCATGCGCGTAGCGCACACAACCAATAACAAATAACACTCGCATCCCCCGACCTTCAGGCGGGGGATGAGTTAAAATTTTAATGCTGATTAGCTTAAAAACAATAACCTTATTTGAATAAAGGGTTTTAATCTTGATTTTTAGAACTGGAACTTCAGCGAATAAATAAGCAAGGATATCTACTGAGTTATAAGTTCCCTCAAAAACTAGATAGTTATAAAAATACAATTAAATCTATTTTACGCTCATTTTTGTGTTCAGTTTTAAGCTCAACATTATTTTTAAAACTAATTTTATAACAAATAGATATCATTAAAAGACTGAAAACTATAAACCCTCAATGCAAACAATAGACATGGCAGCGTCTCTCTCAGCTTCAGGATATGGGCTAGAAACCGTTGATGTATATAGAAAACTGAAGGGTTGGAACAAATTAGATGAAAATTGGGCTGAATGTGCCGGAGTTTCAACCACTACTTTGAGAAGATTTTGGGAAGGCCGCCGTATCCAACAAACTTACTTCCAAGCCATTTGTCAAGCAGTAGGACTAGAGGAGTGGAAAGCTATCGTTGACAGGGAAGCACTGGTTGGCTTTTGTTCAGCTCAAGTTGATGATAAGGCGAGAGGAAAAACAAAAGAGAGAGCAAGTGTTACTGGTGAAGTATTTCTACAAGCTTCTGTGAGTACCCGACTTGAGACAAGCCCATGTAACCCAGAACAAGAATTCAATGTTGCTCAACAAATTCGGAAAGCGTTTCCAGCGCGTCCAGTCTCTTTGGATTCTCCATTCTATATCGAGCGTCCTCCTATTGAATCTGATTGTTACAACGAGATTGAAGAACCCGGTGCTCTGATTAGAATTAAAGCGCTGCGGCAGATGGGAAAAACCTCACTAACTAATAGGATTTTGGCTCATGCGCGATCGCAAAACTATCGAACAGTACGTTTAAATTTACGACAGGCAGAGCAAGCGGTTCTGTCTAATCTGGATAAATTTTTGCGCTGGTTCTGTGCCAATGTCAGCTACCAATTACAGTTAGAGCCAATGCTCGACCGTTATTGGGATGAAACATTAATGGGGAGTATGATTAGCTGCACGACTTATTTCCAAGCTTATTTATTAGAACAAATTGATAGTCCATTAGTTTTGAGTTTGGATGAAGTTGAGCGGATTTTTGAATATCCCGACATCGCTCAAGATTTTTTCCCTCTGCTACGAAACTGGTATGAGGAAGCCAACAATCTGGAAATCTGGCAACAACTCAGGCTTGTAGTGCTACACTCTACAGAAGTTTATATCCCGCTAAACATTAATCAATCCCCGTTTAATGTAGGGCTATCTGTGGAATTACCAGAGTTTAGCCTCAAGCAGTTGGTTGATTTAGCTCACCGTCATGGACTCGATTGGACAGAACACCAAGTTCAACCGTTAATGGCAATGCTGGGAGGGCATCCTTTTCTAGTGCGGCTGGCTCTCTATCGGATTAGTTGTCAGGATATTACGTTAGAGCAACTGTTGAAAACCGCTCCTACAGAATCCGGAATTTTTATTGACCATTTACGAAGGCATCTTCTCAGCTTGCAACAGAATCCAGAATTAGCAACGGTATTTAAAAAAGTCGTTATGACAGATGCAAGCGTGCAGCTAGAACCGATGCAAATGTATCAGCTACAGAGAATGGGATTGGTACAACTCAATGGCAATGAGGTAATACCCCATTGTAATTTGTATCGTCAGTATTTTCGCGATCGACTCAAAGGAGAATGCCCTTAGGCTCATCGCCTAATATAACGGAGGATTTTGAATTAATGAACATGGTGTTATCCGAATTAAATGCTTAACAGCTTACACACTTTTGAGGAAGTCAGGAGTTGGAAATGAGACTGTACCTCAAGAAGAGTAAGAATCGCTATAGTAAGCGCAGGTATGTCTTTATTCGGAAGTAAGGCAGTCATGACGATCACATCCCAGAAAATGACGCTTGAGGAGTATCTTAACTATGACGATGGAACGGATACTCTTTATGAATTGGTGAATGGGGAGTTGGTCGTTATGCCGCCAGAGAGCGATTTGAATCAGCGCATTGCCATGTTTTTACTCATCTGCTTTTCACAGCAGGGGATTCCTTCTTATCGCTTGAGAGTCGGGACTGAGATTGTGGTCAGTGGTTCACGGGCGACGACGCGCTTACCGGATTTGATGGTGCTGTCTGAAGAATTGGCAACGGCGCTAAAAGGGGCGAGTCGGTCTACTGTGATGATTGATATGCCGCCGCCTGAGTTGGTGGTGGAGGTGGTGTCTCCGGGGAAGAAAGGCATTGACCGAGATTATCGTTATAAGCGGTCTGAGTATGCAGCACGGGGAATTGCAGAGTATTGGATTGTTGACCCGATCAACAAGCGGGTGACGGTGTTGGAGTGGGTGGAAGGATTGTATGAGGAGCGGGTTTTTCAAAAGGATGAGCGGATTGTTTCGCCACTGCTGCCAGATTTGGATTTGACCTGTGAGAAGGTGATGAATGCGAGTGGTTGAGATTTATGCAGATATGTTGTTGCAGGAGGTAGGGCAGTCATGACGATTACATCCCAGAAAATGACGCTTGAAGAGTATCTTAACTATGACGATGGAACGGATACTCTCTACGAATTGGTGAATGGAGAGTTGGTCATTATGCCGCCAGAGAGCGAACTCAACAGACGAATTGCCATGTTTTTACTAATCTGCTTTTCACAGCAGGGAATTCCTCCTTATCGGTTGACTCAGAAGACTGAGATTGTGGTGAGTGGTTCACGGGCGACGACGCGCTTACCGGATTTGATGGTGCTGTCTGAAGAATTGGCAACGGCGCTAAAAGGGGCGAGTCGGTCTACTGTGATGATTGATATGCCGCCGCCTGAGTTGGTGGTGGAGGTGGTGTCTCCGGGGAAGAAAGGCATTGACCGAGATTATCGTTATAAGCGGTCTGAGTATGCAGCACGGGGAATTGCAGAGTATTGGATTGTTGACCCGATCAACAAGCGGGTGACGGTGTTGGAGTGGGTGGAAGGATTGTATGAGGAGCGGGTTTTTCAAAAGGATGAGCGGATTGTTTCGCCGATGTTGCCGGATTTGGATTTAACCTGTGAGAGGGTGATAAATGCGGGTGGATGAACACCTTACAAAATCAGGTCTATAAATATAAAGTTGGGGGAAGTCTACCTGTTAATGCTCCAAGCTATGTGGTGCGACGGGCAGACCAAGACCTTTATGAAGGCTTGAAAGCTGGGGAATTTTGTTACATCTTGAACTCGCGGCAGATGGGCAAATCTAGCTTGCGGGTGCAAACGATGCAAAAGCTAAAACAGGAAGGATTCGCTTGTGCGTCTATCGACCTGACGAGAATTGGTAGCAAAGTTACTTCTGAGCAGTGGTATGGGGGAGTAGTCTGCGATTTATGGCGCAGTTTTAATTTAATTGGAACGGTTGATTTTCGGACTTGGTGGCGCGAGCGCGAATTGCTCTCACCCGTACAGCGATTGAATGAGTTTATTGAGTCGGTGTTGCTTGCGTCGATTAACTCTAAGATTGTGATTTTTGTCGATGAAATTGATAGCGTTCTTAGTCTGCCGTTCTCCCTTGACGATTTTTTTGCCCTAATTCGTGCCTGCTACAACCAACGTGTTGACCAACCCGACTACAATCGCCTGAGATTTGCACTATTGGGGGTGGCGCTGCCCTCCGATTTGATTGCCGACAAAAACCGGACACCGTTTAATATTGGTCGAGCGATCGCATTAAGTGGGTTTCGCATTGAGGAAGCTCAACCTTTAGCCCAAGGATTAGTGGGGAAAGTCAGCAACCCTGAGAAAGTGCTAGCAGAGGTATTAGCGTGGACAGGGGGGCAGCCTTTTCTCACCCAAAAGCTTTGTCAACTCATCCTCACGCTTGAGGAGGACGTTTCCCAAGGGCGCGAATCGGAGTGGATCGAGCAGTTAGTAGACTCGCGCCTAATTAAAAATTGGGAAGCGCAGGATGTGCCGGAGCATCTTAAAACGATACGCGATCGCCTTTTGGGTAGCGAACAGCGCACGGGTCGGTTATTGGGGCTATACCAGCAAATTTTGCAACGGGGAGAAATTGTCGCGGATAACAGTCTTGAGCAATTGAAATTGCAGCTATCCGGGTTAGTGGTTAAGCGCAATGGCTTGTTAACAGTTTATAACCGCATTTATGAGGCAGTTTTTAATCAGAATTGGGTCAAACAAGAATTAGCTTTGTTGCGTCCGTATGGAGAAGCGATCGCGGCTTGGCTAGAGTCCGATTGTCAAGACGAATCCCGGTTGTGTCAAGGGCAGGCTTTAAAGGATGCACTCGCTTGGGCAGCCGATAAAAGTCTCAGCGATCAAGACTATCAATTTTTAGCGGCCAGTCAAGAATTAGAGAAAAGACAGGTTGAATTGGCCTTAGCTGCCGAAAAAAAAGCCAGCCAACTTTTAACAGAAGCGAATCAAACTTTGATCGCAGCTCAAAAGAAAGCTAAGCAAACCATTCGTCGAGGCATTATAGGATTCGTACTGCTTTTAGTTGTTGCCGTGTCACTCGTGGTATGGGCGGATATAGAGCGCCAAAGACGCACCGCAAAATTGTTAAAAGACCTACAAGAGTTAGAACAAAGTTTGCAACGGCAGATAGAAGCCAAGAAAAACGTCAGAGAACAGCTTGAAGAAATTCGAGGTAAGGTGGCTTACGCACAGGCAGAACTGGAAAAAGAACGGCTAAATGTCTTACTTCAGCGCTCTGGAAATGCGAGTATACAATTAGAAAATGCCATTAAAAATCTCAGAGAAATTAGTGCCTCGTTAAGTCTGCCGTTGCAGCTTGGTGATAGTGGCCCAGAAGTGGCAGAACTACAGCGCAAATTAGATGATGCTGGCTTTTATACGGGTGAAGTTGATGGCATATTCGGGTTGCAAACGGTAAGTGCTGTTAAACAGTTTCAAGGTGCTAGAGGGTTGGTGGCGGATGGCATTGCAGGCCCCGACACTCAGAAACTTTTGCAGAAGTATCGCAATTACGTGGTAGTTGTCCCTGTTCAAACCCCCGATACTCTGCTAGAAGTACGCCAGTATGTGAAGACTGCTTATTTAGCTGACTCAGAGTCAGGTGCCTACATTGATGCGGGTTCGTTTTCTGACCAATCCAGTGCTGAAAAGAGGGCTGAGGAATTGCGATCGCATGGCATAAAAGTACACGTCGTTGATTTTCAGTAAGGTTTAATGGGCATAATAAACCACACATCCAAAAGTTGGCTTTCTTGAAGAAACCCGACGTCAAGAGCTCCTGCTAGTTTTAGGTTTAATTGTGCCTATCTGCTTAGTAGATAAACAGCAGCACTAGCCCTGAAACTGAGCTTAAAACTGACGTTGACTTCTGAATTAATTCATCAAAAATAGAATTTATGTTGAACAAAAACAGTATCAATGAACAAACAAGTTCTATTAACATTTCTTCTAGTGAGTGGTAGTGTAGTGTCAGGATGTGTAGACTCGCCCGAGCCCTCCCGCGAATCTGTAGCGATCTGCTTGCAGCAGCGCTTCGCTATCGCAGCGTCTACCGATACAATGGTTTCCGGAAAATCGTTGGCAGATGGAAAGCTGAGAAAGACACAAGTTGTCGCTGCACAACCCAACACGACACGGCTACAAGAACAACTCAACAATCTCGATCTCTCCAGTGCTCAAGGTAATGTTGGCATTGGAGTTTTAAACCTTGATACAGGTGAACGTTGGTTTCGCAATGGCAATCAACGGTTTCCGATGCAAAGCGTCTTCAAGCTTCCCCTTGGCATCGTTGTATTAAAGCTTGTAGACGAAGGTAAACTTGCGCTCAACCAAACTGTTACCATTACTCGCGATCAGTTCGTGCCAGCATGGAGTCCGATTCTCAAAGAAATCACAGGCGATCACGGCCAGTTTACAGTCCAGTATCTTTTGCAGCGAGCTGTTGGCGATAGTGATAACACGGCAGCAGATGCGTTAGTTCGGTTAGTGGGTGGACCTGAGCAAGTCACAGCTATGTTGGGCAAAATGAACCTGCGTGATATTCGTGTCGATCGCTTGGAACAACAACTACAGCCTGATACTGTCGGACTCACTAACTTTCGTCCTGAATTAGTGGACAAGCAGAAATATGAAGAAGCAGTTCAGCAGATTCCCGATGCCGTTAAGAAGGCTGCGATGGAAAGATTTTTGAGTGATCCGCGAGATACCGCAACACCGGAAGGTATGATTGATTTGCTTACCAAACTTCAGTCGCGTCAACTATTATCCGAGGATTCAACCGCTCTATTGCTCAAGATTATGACCGACTCTCCCACCGGACAGCAACGGCTCAAAGCGGGATTACCACCGGGTTGGTCGATCGCTCATAAGACGGGTACTGGAGGGGATGTGCTAGGAATCGGGCTCGCTACCAATGATGTTGGCCTGATTAGTTCCCCAACCGGAAGGCATATTGCGATTGCCGTATTCATTGCTGGTTCAAAAGCGCCTTTAGAGCAACGCGAAAGCGTGATGGCTGCTGTCGCTTCGGCAGTGAGCAAGGCCATGCAATAGACCTATAAAAAACTTAGATAGACCAAAGTTCCCTTGCACAGAACTTTGGCTTAAAACTTAATCTTATTTGTCAAGAAATCATCATATTAAAAATATAATTGAGCCAATCCATTAGGTTTTGGTAACTGTAGATACATTTTGATTCTAAGGTTGTTGCTATTCTTCCAGGAAGAAAGACGGAGAATAGCATCTATATTTAAAAGCTTTTCTACGTTTATTAAAAAGTAGCCACAAGTACAAAAGCGAAAGGAAAAATTAATAGCTTCTAGGGTTCCGATTTGAATGATGCAAATGCTGGTCCGAGAGAAGCGAGCTGGCTAGCCAAATTTTTACACAAGGACTGTCAGTTACACGGCGGGAAAAAAGCCCGGGAGGAAAATCAGTTAACCACACTGATCGGTTTCCTTTCGGGTTTTTGGCTTTGGAGTCTCAAGTTCATCGAGTCCACTGGCTCATGTTGATGTTTTGAAACCCATTCAGGAGTGCTAATGACTGAAAATAATGCAGAAAACCCCCTGTTTCACAGCCCCAACGCAAATGGAAACGGACATTATCCGACTCAGGCAGAACGTGCTCTTGATTTAGAAGCACGACTGCCTATGACAGGATGGCAGCAAGAGGTATCAAAGGGGCTGGAATACGGGTTAGAAGCGGCAGAGAGTATACGCGATCGCAGCATTCCCACTTTTTCACGGGGGGAATTGCCTCACTATGCCGGGATTAACACGTTCATGAAAGCCCCTTATGTAGAAGATGTGCGCCGAGTGGGAGAGTATGATGTGGCGATCGTGGGTGTACCTCATGATTCTGGCACCACCTATCGCCCCGGTACTCGTTTTGGGCCACAAGGCATTCGCCGCATCTCTGCATTGTATACCCCCTATAACTTTGAGCTGGGGATTGATTTACGCGAACAAATTAAGCTGTGCGATGTGGGGGATATCTTTACTATTCCTGCCAACAATGAGAAATCATTTGACCAGATTTCTAAGGGTATTGCACATATCTTTAGTTCCGGTGCCTTTCCGATTATTTTAGGGGGCGATCATTCCATCGGTTTCCCGACTGTTCGGGGTATTTGTCGGCATTTAGGCGATAAGAAAGTGGGCATTATTCACTTCGATCGCCATGTCGATACGCAGGAAACCGACTTAGATGAACGGATGCACACCTGCCCTTGGTTTCATGCCACAAATATGAAAAACGCCCCAGCCAAAAACTTGGTGCAATTAGGAATTGGGGGTTGGCAATGTCCTCGCGAGGGCATCAAATTTTATCGGGAACGGGCAAATAGTAATATTCTAACCGTGACCGACATTACCGAAATGGGGTTAGATGCCGCCGTAGATTTTGCTCTAGAACGAGCATTAGATGGCACTGACTGCGTTTACATCAGCTTTGATATTGACTGCATTGATGCCGGTTTTGTCCCTGGTACAGGCTGGCCGGAACCCGGTGGACTCCTCCCCCGTGAAGCCCTGTATCTGTTAGGCAAAATTGTACAGAAATCTCCCGTTTGCGGGTTAGAAGTGGTGGAAGTTTCCCCCCCCTATGATGTCAGCGATATGACCTCGCTGATGGCCACTCGTGTAATCTGTGACACAATGGCGCATCTGGTGCTATCTGGCCAGTTACCGCGTCAAGAGAAACCCGCCTATATTCATCCAGAATCACAGCCCGAATTAGTAGCGTGGACTTGAACAATGCACGAGACTGACATGACTAAGGCGCTAATTCTAACCGTGCGAGATTGGTGGGAAGCACAACCCGAACAGCCCAAGATTTCCCACGTTTATCTCACGGTTGGCCAGTTCACTTGTGTAGAACCGGTAAGTTTACAATTCGCCTTTGAAGTTCAAACTCGCAACACGTTTTTAGAGGGAGCAGAATTGGTGATTCAAGAAACACCTTTGATTGCCTTTTGTCATCGCTGCTCTCAAGAATATCATCCTGAAATTGGGATTCAGTATGCTTGCCCAGGCTGTGGTTCACCCATGGAAGATATCCGTTCAGGACGAGAACTAAAAATCGATCGCGTGGAATACGCCCAACCCGATGCAATGGTTGCGTGCGGGCAAGATACCCATCCCAGATGAAACTTTGTCGGGGCGGGTTTAGCGCTCAATTTTCACTTGTTGAAGATAACTTTCATTCAAAACCCGCCCTTTATTTCCAATTCCCAATTACCAATTCCCTAATCATGCACCAAACCTTTGACGCTGCACTAGGAATTAACTTACTCCATGCTAATCAAAAAGGAGCCGACCATAACCGATCTCATTTTGATCAATGGGGTATCACTTGCTTAAATATCATGAGTTCTCCCGGTGCAGGTAAAACTGTTCTACTTGAACAAACTCTAGCGGCCCTGAGTGATACGTTTAAAATTGCCGTCATTGAAGGCGATATGACCACTGAATTGGACGCCGATCGCCTGCGTAAATACGGCGTTCCTGTGATTGCCATTAATACCGGTCGCTCCTGCCATTTAGATTCCAAAATGGTAGCGGGTGGCATTCATCAACTTGAGCATCAATATAACCCTTCCCAGTTCGATTTGGTACTCGTGGAAAATGTCGGTAACTTAGTTTGTCCGGCAGAATTTGAAGTGGGCGAACACGCCAAGGTTGCCTTATTAAGTGTCACGGAGGGAGAAGACAAACCCCTAAAATATCCGGTAATGTTTCAAGAAGCCGATTGTCTGTTAATTACCAAAATGGACTTAGCACCTTACTTGGATATTGACGTGAATCGGATTGTGGAAAATGTCCGACAAATGAATCCAGATTGTCAAATTATTCCCGTTTCCGCTAAGACAGGTGAAGGATTAGAAACTTGGTTTAAGTGGGTACAATCTCAGGTTGCGGTGCAACCTGAACTGGCGGTTCACTATTAAAGGACAAGAATATTCAATGGGGAATTTTGGATGAACTGGGCTAAACGCTGCTAATCTATGCCATGTTCCCCCGCAATAATTCTCTATTCTTAAAGCAACTAATTTTTGGAAAGATACGCCATGAAAAAGCGATCGCTCCTCTCCTACCTCACTCTTTTCATCATCGCATTAACATTTAGTATTGGTTGCACCAACCCAGCCGTTTACATCAAAACCACCAATGAAATGAATACCGCCTCAGCCGGTGTTGGTGCAGTACGTTTAGGTTTTAGTGCCTGGCCAGGTTGGTTTCCTTGGCAAGTTGCCCAAGATGAAGGGATATTTCAAGCCAATAATGCCCAAGTAGACTTGAAATGGTTTGATGGATATTTAGAATCCATTAGTACTTTAACCGCCGGACAAATTGATGCCAATAGCCAAACTTTAGGGGATACAGTTAACTCCGTTGCAGGTGGAGCAGACCAAGTTATTGTACTTGTAAACGACAACTCCACCGGAAATGATAAAGTAATTGTCCGCGAAGGAATTAACTCGGTAACTGACTTGAAAGGCAAAAAAGTGGCGGCAGAAGAAGGGACAGTCGATCACTTTTTGCTACTTTTAGGATTAAAAGAAGCAGGATTATCCCCTCAAGATATTGAGTTTGTTCCCTTGGAGACCGGTCAAGCAGCCACTGCTTTTGTTGGGGGACAAGTGGATGCTGTAGCGGTGTTTGCCCCCTTCACCACTCAAGCGCTAAAACGTTCAGGCAGTAAGGAATTATTTAGTTCTAAGAACTTTCCCGGAGCTATTTCCGATCACTTGGTATTTAGGCGACAGTTTGTAGACGAAAATCCTGATAAGGTACAAGCGGTTGTAGATTCTTGGTTTGCTACATTGGACTACATCAAAAATAATCAAAACAAAGCCTATAAAACGATGGCAAAACGAGCTGGCGTTTCGGTTAATGAGTATCAAGAATACGCTGATGGGACTCGGCTCTTCACCATCCAAGAAAATCTTAAAGCCTTCCAACCGGGTAATAATATGACCTCATTACAGTTTGCAGCACAAGAAATGAGTCAGTTTCTGGTAGATGTTGGTTTAGTTGACCAAAAGCCAGATACAAGTAAATTATTTGATGACCGCTTTGTTAAAGCCTATGCTACACAAATCAAGAGCTAATTCTAAACCTATTTGTCCCTTATATCCATGAGGAATAAACTTGAACTATGAGCCAAACTCCTGGAGCTATCCGTTCATTTATTCGACCTAAAAGCCTTACTCCTACGGTTTTTTGGCGACTCGCTGAAGACATTCCCAAACCCCTGAATACGGCTTTAATTATTACTTCCATTGGAGTTCCATTATTGCTGTGGTGGTTGGTCACAACTGTTGGGAATATAGACCCGAAATTTTTACCTTCACCCGGTCAAGTACTGGAAGCATTTGGACGGTTATGGAGTACTCGTGAACTGTTGAAAGATACAGTAGCCAGTTTATGGCGAGTTGGGGTTGGGTTCTTGCTGGCAGCCATTTTTTCTATTCCCATTGGGGTACTGATGGGGAGTTTTGCCAGTATTCGCGCCTTGCTAGAACCTATTTTTGGGTTAATGCGCTATATGCCTGCGCCTGCCTTTATTCCTTTGTTGATTTTATACCTAGGGATTGGCGAAGAACCTAAAATTACTCTCATCTTTATTGGTGTCTTTTTCTTCAATTCGTTGATGGTTATGGATACGGTTAAGTTCGTATCCAAAGACTTAATTGAAGCAACTTATATGTTGGGAGGGAATCGTTTACAGACGCTATTTCAGGTTATTTTTCCCCATGTTTTGCCAGGGATTATCGATGCTTGTCGTATCAATTTAGCTGCCGCTTGGCAGTTAGTGATTGTCTCAGAATTGATTGCGGCAACCGAAGGGTTAGGCCGTCGAATTAGTGTGGCGGGACGATTTTTGAGAACAGATGAAATTTTTGTGGGACTGATTGTGATTGGTGTGATTGGATTGTCATTCGACCTATTATTTCAGTACCTGTTACGAGTGTCTTGTAAGTGGGCAAATCAGAAACGATAATCTCTACCACAGTGCCAGTCTTTCTAAATTCAAAATTCAAGGAGAGGTAAAATTTATGTATCTGCAAATTACTAACCTACACAAGCATTTTGATACCAAAAATGGAACGTTAGTGGTCTTAAAAGACATTAACATGACCATCAAGCAGGGTGAATTTATCTGCGCGGTAGGTGCATCGGGTTCCGGGAAATCAACATTGCTGCGACAAATTGCTGGACTGGATACTCCCACAATGGGGGAAGTCATTATTGATAGTAAGCCTGTTACTGGGCCTGGGCCCGATCGCGGTATGGTATTTCAGCACTACACGCTTTACCCTTGGATGAGCGTACAGGAAAATGCTGAATTTGGACTGAAACTTCAGGGTGTACCGAAAAAAGCACGACGGGAACAAGCGAGTTATTATCTGAGTGTGGTGGGATTATCTGAGTTTGCCAAATCATTGCCGAAGGAGTTATCAGGTGGGATGAAGCAACGGGTGGCGATCGCGCGAGCTCTGGCATCCGAACCCAAAGTATTATTGATGGACGAACCCTTTGGTGCATTGGATATTCATACCAAAGAGTCGATGCACGAGTTCATTCTGGATTTATGGCAGCGTACCAATATCACCGTTTTTATGATTACTCATGACGTAGAGGAAGCGGTATTTCTCTCCAATCGCATTTATGCTCTCGGTGCACGTCCGGGTACAGTCAGGAAAGAAATTTCAATTAATTTACCCGAACGTACCCATACGATTAAGCGTCATTCTATATTCCATGATTATCGAGATGAATTAATGGAGTTGCTGCGACGACATGGACAAGAAACTGTTGCTGTAGCAGCTTAATTGAGACGAGTATTACTGATAGCGAGAGATTAAAGATAAGAGTTCGTAGTTACATTTTAAGGCTAAGATATAACTACGAATAAACAAATTTTATTGGGAGAAGCGAGATTTTATCAAATCCGTTGGAATAACCAAATTATCGTAAAGGCTCACTTTAGGAGTGAGCTTTAGGCAATACCGAAAACTTAATATCAAAACCTGCACTTACAGGTTTTATGCTCATTTAACCGGATTTTATAATTTCGAGTTCAAGTTGATACCGAGCGGAGAGAATTGAGATAATGTTTGAAAATTGGCTTAATTCTTAGTAAAGCAGCTCGATAATTTTTCACAGGGTTAGCGCCAACCCCGTTTGGCTTATCTTCTAATAAACAACGTCTTTTTAAGGATTGTATGGCTTTTAATAACTCTGGGGGAGGACGAGATATTTCCTGTAAAATCTGGCTCACGGTAACTGCATCGTCTCGTTTGGCTAAATAATTCATTACCTGTTTTTCTGACTCGGATAATCTTATCCATACACGACTGAGTTGAGAGACGATCGCATTACTTAATATCAAGGACGGATAAGCTAAAAATTCCATGACGTTGCCAGCGAATAATTCTTCAATCATCGCTGCTGTCATTTCTATCCATAAGGGATGACTCTGATACTTTTCAATTAAGGTGTCCCACATCTGTTCGTCTGACAGTTTTTTATCCCTTAATAGTTGTTTTGCAGACTCTCCCAAACCAGCGATTTTTAAGCAATGGGTGAATTTATGGCGAGTAGTTATTGCGTCTTCTGGTTGTTCGTCGGTAATCAACAACAAACTACTGGCATGAGACAATTCTGCAATTTTTTTAAACAAATGATAATATCCGTCAAATTCTGCTTGATATTGACCAGCAAGTTGCCCTGGCTGAAACAACATCTGTAAATCATCAATAATAATCAAACAGCGATGTTTGCGTAAAATTTTCAGCAATACATTAACTTGGCGATCGAGGGTATTGGGAATAATAGGGGAGACAAAGCTTTGCAGTAAGTCTATTAAAAAATTATCTAGAGTTGGACAATACCGAAGACTGCGATAAACAATATATTCAAATTGCGTTTGGATTTGTTCAATTAGTTTGATGGCTAGCGTCGTTTTGCCAATTCCGATAATGCCAACTAAGGTAATGATGCGGGAGCAATCTTGAATTAACCAGCTTGTTAAGGTGTTTAACTCATTAGTTCGTCCATAAAATTCGGTAATTTCAGGGGCGGTATCTATGTCTAAGTGAGTTTTATTTGCCGTTCGATTGGATAGGGAAGAAGATTTAGGCGATCGCTTTTGTTTTGAACAAATACTGATTTGATTAAAACGATTAAAATTTCCGGGTGAGACGCTGTTATAAATAGTAATTTTCTCTAAAATATTCCGTGCATTTGATTTATTAATATTTTCCCCTAAAACATCGGACAAAGCTTGCCATAATTTAGATGCAGTATCTCGAACATGACCTTCACTTAGATGGTTTTCTGAAGCAATTTTGGCGTATTTATGACCTTGCAATGTTCCTTTAATAATTGTCTCTTGCAGATGGTCTAAATGTTCGCCTGTAAGCGTGAACAGCAGTTCATCAGCGACTTTCAAGACTTCCGCAATGTCCATAGATTGGTGAGATGGGTCTGGTTTTCCGACATTTTCCGACATTTTGGCAACTTTTTGGGAAAAAGTTCCGATCTCGATCCGATTGCTCAAGGATTGCTATTGGGTTTTGATTAAGTTAAGCAAGTTGAGCAAGAGTAAGAGTAATTTTAGATTGCTCTGGGTTAAACCGCAAATGTGCGGTATAAAGCAACCAATCAAAGAACTGTAGTGTAACTCCTGGACGATTAGTAGTTATGCCGCCTTCAGTTATCTGTAGGGGGTATGTGGGAGCTTATTAGTAAGTTGCATTAAGTAGTGAAAAACCTGGAGCTAGGATGCAATCGTTTTTATATTTAGGACATTTTTAATAATGCCTGATCAATTACCATCTCGCTCATCGCTGTCGAAAATCTTACCGAGTTTTGCGGCGATCTCGATCGCTTCTCTTGGGGTTACTATCGCTACTCAGTTACCCGTAGCGGCGGTAACACTGACCCCAGTGAATGTTGAGTTATCGCTATTGGTCGATGTCTCTCCCAGTATTAGCAGTAGAGATGGGAATAATGAGTATGCGTTGCAGATGGAAGGCTACCGAGATGCTTTCATCAGGTTATCCTCACTGTTTGGTTCAGGTGATTTTGGATCTGTCGCGGTTAATCTCATCCAGTGGGCTGGATCAGACAAGCAGGAGGAATCGATTCCCTGGACACTCTTAAATGATCAAGCCAGTGCCCTTCAATTTGCGGATGCAATTGGTGCGCTTGTCAGACCTGCTCGTTTTTCTGGCACAGACCCTGGTGCTGCGATTCAATTTGCCACACCCCTATTTAGCAGTAATGATTATGAGGGGCAGCGTTGGGTAATTGATGTATCCGGTGATGGTCGAGGAAATAGCTTTACCAGTTCGGCTAGAGATAATGCCTTAGCAGCAGGAGTATCAGCCATTAATGGATTGCCCATTCTTTCGAGTTCTAGATCCACCTTAGATGATTGGTATAGAGACAACATTCAGGGTGGGGATGGCTCTTTTACCATCGCTGCTGATGGATTTGAAGATGTTGATCGGACACTGGAGCAAAAGCTACGTCGGGAGTTAACTAGTCCACCAACGTCTGTACCAGAACCTACAACAATTTTGGGAATGTTACTAGCCGGTGGTGGATTGGCTTGTCTGAAGCGGCGTCGGCGATCAATTTAAACGGTTAGCTTTTCAGTTAAGTTGGATGATTCCTCGTCTGACTTTCGATTCATATTGTATTTAGGAGATTTCTAATGAAGTTTATTTGTCGTTTATCTAGCATTACTCTTGTGTCTTGCCTAAGTGTTAGCTCAGGTGCTGCTGTGGCTAAAGTGACTGAGCAAGTACCCAACCCAACTTCATCTGCTCAAACTGAGCCTATGATAATTGCTAACCCTTTTAGAATTATCCGAGAGGGTGTCCGAACGATAGATCAGGTAAATGAATTCAGGAGAAGAGAGCAACGTAGGCAGGAAGCTGAGCGCAGACGGCAAGAACTAGAAGCCGCTCGAAGGGAAGCGACTGAACAGCAACGACTAGAGGCGGAACGTCGTCGGCAATATTTTGAAAGCCTTTCTCCAGAAGAAAAGAAGGCTTATCTGGCTGAACAACAGGCTATGCAAGCGAAACGTGACCAAGCAGCAACCATCTTTTTGCTGGGGGTGGCGGCAATGATGTTCGGAGGGGGTACAGATACGAACCAAGGAGATGAAGGTTTTGCTCTATGTCACGTCGAAAACGGTCCTGATGGCCGACCTATATACAAACAAGTGCCATTGAGTCAGACATCAGGTCTCAGTAGTTGCTTATAATTACCGTTGATGTATCACAGATTACCTACCGTTGCAACAAATAACCTTCTAGATTAATCTGCGGTTCAATCCAGAAGTATCCTCGTAGGTTAAGTTGAAGCATGAAATCCAACATTTAAAACGCGATCGAGCCAATGGATGTTGGGTTTCGCCTCATTCAATGAATAACAGACAACAGCCTCAAATCTATAGCGAATGCGATCACCTCTCTACAAAAAGTGCGATCGCTTTTGTTTTGAACAAATACTTAGGCTAAAGTGACTGAACAAGTATCCAAGCCAAATTAATCCGGGCAAACTGAATCGGTGATCAGAGAGATTTCATTCCGAGTAATAATTAAGGACTAGCCAATATGATTTTAACGGGTACAAGTGGTAACGATACTCTGATCGGTACCGTAGGAAATGATAGCTTGTCAGGACTTGCAGGAAATGACTATCTTAACGGCGGAGCCGGAGCTGATACCTATCTATTCAATCGCGGAGATGGGCAAGATACCCTCAACGATAACAGCAATGATACTAATGTCGATCAACTCATCTTTTCGGGTGCAGGTTTGACTTCAACCAATGCCATTGTCACTCGCCTTGGCAACAGTTCGGATTTGAAAATTTCCTTTGGTGGGATTGCTGATGCGGTGATTCTCGAAAGCCAGGTGTTTAGCTCTTCAGCCAACTATGGGGTGGAGAGCATCCAGTTTAGTGATGGGGTCACTTGGAGTGAAGCACAGCTCTGGAATGCTTATCTGACACTAGGTGCAGCTACCAATGACATTTTGGAAGGCACTGCTGCTAATGACACGATTCGAGGTGGCTTAGGTACTGATTATCTCAATGGTAAAGCCGGAGCTGATACCTATCTATTCAATCGCGGAGATGGGCAAGATACCCTCAAC
>CAZPRJ010000031.1:66722-76602 GCA_964588805.1 uncultured Microcoleus sp.
GAGCATCCAGTTTAGTGATGGGGTCACTTGGAGTGAAGCACAGCTCTGGAATGCTATTGTTTAGACTGCCTGCCTCTTAGGTTGAGTTTCATGTTTCAACTCAAAACCTAAGCTGCAATCAAGCTAATGTATGTTGGATTTCGCCTCATTCGATGAATAACAAACAACAGACTCAAATCTATAGCGAATGCGTACTTGCAGCAGCGCTGGTGCGATCGCCCTTTACTTTTTTTATTGATAGGCTATCGCACTCTTTGTATAGATGCGATCACATTTTGCATCAAAAATACCAAGGAAAAATACTACATGATTAGAGTACTTCCGCTTTTTGCCTCCGTCGCGATGGTTGCTTTCAATGGTAACTCTGCTATGGGGGCTACCCTGGTTGGGTCAGAGCTTAGACTTCGTACCCAGGCACAATCAACTTCAACAAGCCAACTATTTGTGACCTCATTTCCTGCATCTGCAATTGTCAGCGACTCAACTGTGGAGTTCCCTGACGTTGCGAGTTTGTTTGACCCAAGTGTTGGTGTTCCTCCAGGATTTGCTAGATCTCTTGTAGATGTTTTGATCGATGCTGGTGCAGATTACCTGGCAATAGATTTTGATAACGCAGGATTTGGTCGATTTGCAAGAGGGTTTCAAAATACTTATGTGTTTACATTCTCTGCACCCGTTGCCTTGCAAATTACTAGTGTGTTGATAGACCCAAGCACCACGTTGGGTTTAACACCCGATCGCGTCACCTTTGACCGAAATGAACTGTCCGTAAACGTCCAAGGACTTCGCTTTAATTCCAATTCATTTGCCCGTCTTAACCTGAGTACTGTTGCTGCTTCTGAACCAGATGTTAATATACCCGACTCAGATGGAGTAGCAGTTCCCGAACCTAGCTCTGTCCTCTCGCTGGGCATCGTGGCATTGGCTGGAACCATTCTCAAACGACGTACCAAGCGTAAAACTCTTCAATAGAGGGGATCTACTTGCAGTAGCGCTGGCGCGATCGCCCTTTACTTTTTTTATTGATAGGCGATCGCGCTCTGTGTATGGATGCGAACCCATTTCGTCAACTATTCATCCTAACCCACCGCGTAGTCACTCATTTCACGCATTAAAGGAGGATGGAACCCCAGCACAATATCTTCTTTTGGAACACCCAAATTCACCAAATCAGCCGCAATATCATGCTCTGTTGAGTTATAGAAAATCCAAATCTTCTCATTCCGAATATCCAAATGCATTACACAATGATGTACCCACCGCTTGTGTTGCCAACCTAAATGCACAATTTGATAATGGTTTCGCTGCGTATCAAAAATAATCTCAACCTCAATATCTCCATAGGCAGGCTTACTTTCAGCATAGCCTTCTAATAGTCGTTGTACTATTTGCTGATATTGAGTTAACTTATTGCTTACTTTTTCCATTGGCTAATTTGCTCCAACTCAACATCATAAATCATTAATTTGACCCTATTTTCTTCTAGTATTGATGCCGGAAAATCAAGCTGAAAAAAGCTATTGTAAGTCCAGTCCGGGACTGCCAGGTAGAGGACGCGATCTGGTTCTTCCCGACGCAACGCAGCTCGATAGTTAATAAACTGTCCCAGTGCCGTATGAAACTCTGAAATTGCTGATGCACTTGCCAGAAAGCTTTTAATTTCGATCGCAATCTTTTCACCTTCCCGCTCTGCTGCCAGCAGACGCTCTGCTCCTAAATCAATCTCCATGTCTACACCGCCCACCTTAATCTGCAACGGATCGTGAGTCACATTCCACCCATCCTTGATCAAGGCAGTTTTAACAATCTGGTGAAAGCGATCCTTAGCCACTGTCACCACTCCTCATGTGCTGTATACACATTATTGTCAAATCGCGGCGATCGCGATTCATCAACCTATCCTTAATCTTACCAGCCTGGTAGGTTGGGTTGAAGCCTGTAGGCAAAGCCTTCAAGGGAGAGTAACCCAACAACTAAGACACGCTCAAGTTAAGAATATCGGGTTTCGCCTTATTCGACGAATAACAGACAACAGGCTCAAATCTATGGCGAATGCGATCTACTTGCAGTAGCGCTGGCGCGATCGCCCTTTACTTTTTTTATTGATAGGCGATCGCGCTCTTTGTCTGAATGCGATAGTGGATGCGATCGCCCCTTAAACTATTTTTAGCTTATTCTTTTTCAGGGACAATATCGTAAGCGGGCATCCCATGCTCACTCAAATCGAGTCCCTCAATTTCATCCTCTGACGCAACTCTCAGATTGCGAGTGAAGTCAATCATTAACCAAACCACTAGGCTAAATATAGTGGTGAAAACCCCCACTGAGAGTATCCCCATCAGTTGAGAGGTAACTTGAGTAAAGCCTCCTCCGAGTAACAATCCTTTAGCAGGGCCAAGATTCTGCACATACCAAGGGTAAACATTCGGCCCAACACTAAATAAACCCACAGCCAGAGTCCCCCAAATTCCACAAGTTAAGTGAACGGAAACCGCACCCACTGGATCATCAATTTCTCTCTTTTCTAAAAAGGCGGAGGACACCACGACAAGAATACCCGAAATGGCACCAATTATCGCCGCATATCCCACATTTACAAAGGCACAGGATGCTGTAATTCCTACTAATCCCGCTAGGATTCCATTAATAGTAAAAGTTAAGTCGGGTAAGCCGAAATAAATCCAACAGGTGATTGTACCAGCGATCGCCCCCATGGCCGCTGCCATATTAGTCGTCAGCAGAATATGAGTAATCGCTGCAGGGTCTGCCGATAGCGTCGATCCAGGGTTAAAACCAAACCAACCCAACCACAAAATCATCCCACCTAAAACAGCAATCGTGAGGTTATGAGCAGGTAAAGCGTTAATTCTTTTCCCAGAACAACTGCGACCATTAGCTAAATAGCTGAATTTTCCTCGATAGCCATCTTCCATATATTTCCCTAAACGCGGCCCAAGTAATAACGTTCCCATTAAACCCGCCCATCCCCCAACAGAGTGAACCATCGTTGAACCGGCAAAATCCCAAAATTTTAGGTCATAAAGCCAACCTTTGCCCCAAACCCAATGTCCAGCGATGGGATAAGCAAAGCCTACCAGCAACAGGCTAAATATCATAAAAGCGCTAAACTTAATCCGTTCGGCAACTGCTCCAGACACAATTGTTGCAGCCGTTCCAGCAAAAACAAGCTGAAATAAAAATTTCGCAGCTAATGGAATACCTGCCCAGTTTAATGCCTTAAACACACCTTGATAAGCTGCATCAATGGCAGGACTATTATCGGTTCCACTCAAGAAAAAACCGTGAGTCCCAAAAAAGGAATTGCCATTCCCAAACATGAGTCCAAAACCAATTGCCCAAAATGCTACTGTAGCTATGGCAAACACGATCAAGTTTTTAAATAACATACTGACCGCGTTTTTTTGACGACACAATCCTGTTTCGAGCATAGCAAAGCCAGCATTCATAAAAAATACTAGAGTACTAGCGAATACCACCCAAACAGTATCGATAATCACTCTTAGATTTTGGGAAGATTGCTCTAATTGTTCTAGGCGCTGTTCTAAATTGGGAGATTCTTGAGCTGCAGCAGCGTTGAGCCACGCTACTAGAATGATGCTGGTAAACAAGACACAAAAGTACCAATGTTTGGTAATCCAGTTTTGAGATTTTCGAGAAGGGGTGAGTATTTTTTGAGACATTTCGAGCTACTACTTGAATTGTTGTTTTAATGACATAGTATTTCCAGGAAAAATTAATAAGAAATCCCTCGATATTTCCTAGCTTTCTTCTTAGGATGAGATTGGGTTTCTTGCGGCGACTCAGTTGAGGATGAATCATTCAGCTTAGTGGTATTTTCTGGGTTTGGATTTGGAGGTGGGACATGATGAAATGATTCATTGGGTGGAGGTATATTAGATAACACATTTTGACTAGAAATGCTGTTAGAATCGGGGTTCAATGACTCTTGAACAGGGATTGTATTACTTATTTGGTAATTATGTTTGATTTGAGCATTGGGATTAGCCTCAACTGTTTTTTGGGGTTTCGTTCCTGGCGGGAATAGAAAATCTCGGAAGTTATTTTGATTATGGACAGCTTTTTTTTCTAGTTCGTTTGTAAGGTCTGAGTGGCTTACTTGTTCATCAATGTTTGACTTTTTTTCTTGTTCCTCAATCCAGACAGTTAAATAGTTATGACTTTCTACAATCAGGCAAACAATCCCAGCATTCAAATAACTTTGACAAAATTTAATGGCGAGTTGACGGGAATCTTTAGCAAAATCTAAAGTCCTGCTAAAGCGTTTGTTTTTAAAATTGATTTGAGAATTTCCGTTATAGGAAACCCCTTGAAGTTCGAGTTCTTCTACAGTAGAAAAAAGCATGAATAATATTGCCCGGTGAAGGTGTAATTGATGGAAATAATAATCTACAACGGCTTATTAATCGCGAGGCAATAGATGCAGTAATTCTATTTACAAAATCCTCTGCCCGGATAATTTTTGGTACGTATGCCGCTGAGATTTATATAGGCTTTTGATAAGGAGGATAAGAAATACCAATCAATCGGTTATAATTAACTTGAAGCCTAAGTTACTTAAGTTGCTATTGACTCTATCTTCAAGCTGTGGTAAGCATTTCTTAATTTGTAGATTCCAGTAATTCAAAGCAACGATCGATCTAGGAGAGAACCTAGAATCTCAATGAAATCATCAATTGGGACACTAGAAAACGAGTAGTCAATAGTCATCGTTAGGAATTCATTCAATTCCTAAAAACTACAAGCTACAAAATGCTGTTAGCAATTTTTTGGCAAATGCAACGATTTAAGTACTGACGATTTGTTCAACATCCTAGATGAGAGTCCATACTCTCCGATGTTGATGTTTCCTGTATTTGATTGAAGGTGAAAAAGACTGAAATAACTCTAGCGGGAAGACTGGAAGCACTGCACCTTAAAGGTTCCGTATTCATCAGACTGATTACTCGACAATTCTTTAGTCTGATGGCACCCCTGCACCTCTGTAACTACCTTAGCTTCGTTTAGGCGAAGCTAAGCATCCCCTATTGTAAGCAACCTTCAGTCATGACCGCAATAGAGAACACCTCACCGAATAGCGAAAATCAGCCATTTTTGGGATGATTCAACGCTATAAGCCTGATTTGCAATCGGAATGAGATTGTGAACCGAGTGGAGATGCCTTGCCTAGGAAGGCTTTTCAGCTTTCTCCAGAGTCCCGATGAGCGATCGCACACTACTGATGTAATTGAAGTTATTCAGGCTCTTGTCCCAAAATTTTTGTTTTTTTGAGCCTTCATCATAGGTGAATCATTAAAAATATCATAACTATTTCCCAAAACCAGTAGTAAAATAACTAATCTTAAAACTAATAGAGCCGATACTTAACCAAAAGCTATGCCAGAATTTTCGGCAAATATAAGGTCTTTGAGTAGGAGCATCCCCAACGTTTATTCACATCTGTTGAAAATCCATCCATTAGCTTGGATGGTGGGTGGGAGTGCCCTCCTTCTATTTATAGCCAGCAGTTTACGACATTTCTTGTTTAATTCAACCGGCTGGGATTTAGGAATTTACGACCAAGTTGTTTACTTAATGAGCCAAGGGAAGCCACCCATTTCTTCCTTTTTGCAGATGCATCATCTGGGTAATCATGCTGCTTGGTCTGTTTATCTACTAGCGTTGCTGTACAAGATTTATCCCTCTGTTTACTGGTTATTATTTGTTCAAGCCACTGCTTTAGCATTAGGGGCTGTCCCGCTTTGGTATCTTGCTCGTTTAGCAGGCTTAAGAGATGAAAAAGCCTATTTAGTGTCGGGAGTTTACCTACTCTACCCCGTCATTTTCAATGCCAATCTGTTTGATTTTCATCCAGAAGTGATGGCAATTCCCGTTCTTATCAGTGCAGTTTTAGCCGCTCGATTGGGTCGGTTTTTGTGGTTTAGTTTGGCAATTTTGTTTGTCTTAGGTTGTAAGGCTGTTTTATCTTTAACTATTGTTGGACTAGGCTTCTGGCTTTTAGTTTTTGAAAAGAAGCGGATATGCGGAATTATTGCCTTAGTTGCAGGGATTGTTTCGTTTCTCTTTACCACCCAATTTCTCATTCCCACCTTTAGTGGTGAAGAAGCTGCCGCCGTTTCACGATATAGTTATCTAGGGGATTCTGTCTTAGAAATTGCTAAGAATTTGTTCCTCAAACCAGGGCCAATCTTTAAGGTGCTTTTTTCTTTAGATAATCTCAAGTATTTAATCTTGCTTTTTGCACCTGTGATTTGGGGGCTTTCATGGCAAAATCTCACCCCCTTAGTCCCTGCTGTACCTGCACTCGCCTTGAATTTATTGGCAGATTACCAACCTCAAAAAGATATTGTGGCACAGTATTCACTGCCTATTGTGCCTTTTTTGATGTTAGCGGTGATTGCGACTTTAGCTGATAATCGAGCGTGGTTGCGGCCTAGACGTGCGATTTTGTGGTCTTTAGTCTTTTTCTTAGTGTTCGCCCGATGGAGCTATTTTGTCACTAAATACTTCCCGACACTTGATACTTGGCAAGCTACCCGTGAAGCAATTGCATTAATTGATACTAAAGGAGGTGTTTATACTACCAATGAAATTGCTCCCCATTTAAGTCACCGAGATTTGATTGAACGCATGGTAACAACAGAACCGCATGATTTGAATAAGTTTGAGTATGTGTTATTAAATCAGCGTCATCCGGGCAGTAACAGTTCACCTGAATTTGCTGCACAACTACTCGAACAACTGCAAAAATCACCTCAGTTCCAGAAACTTTATCAACGCGATGAAGTTTTTCTGTTTCAAAAAGTTGCTCAGTAATTTTGTTTCAAGTTAATCGTTTATTAGGGGACACGATATTGTTGTGTCCCCTTACTTATATTGATGATTTTACAGGTAAAGTCCCTTTTAATATCTAACTTAAGTTACAGGAAAATATTAAAATTAAACCCTAAAATAAATATCCAGTAATATTGCAAAATTGAACGCTAAAACGTGAAAAATCAATTGAGGCACAATTGGAATTTATTGGCTTCTAGATTACAGGTTTTACTTATTACTTTACTCATCATCGGGGTGTTTTTTCGATTTGCCAATCTTGACCATAAGTTGTACTGGCATGATGAAGTTTATACAACCCTACGCTCTGCTGGCTTCCTAACTACAGAAATTGAACAAGAAATCTTCCGAAATCAAGTTATTACACCTGAAGATTTGCAAAAATTTCAGCACTTAAAACCAGGAAGTACGGCGGTTGATACTATCAAATCTCTGGCAATTGGAGACCCGCAACACCCTCCTTTTTACTTCTTAATCACTCGGTTTTGGATGCAGATTTTTGGTAGTTCCGTTACAGTATTTCGTAGCTTAGCTGCTCTTTTTAGCCTGTTTTCCTTACCTCTAATGTATGTGTTAGGATTAGAGCTTTTTGCCTCACCATTAGCTGCATTATTGGCAACAGTACTTTTGGCTTTATCCCCATTTGATATTTTATTTTCTCAAATTGCACGACAGTACAGCTTGCTAACTTTTACTGTGATTGGAAGTAGTTTTTTGCTGTTAAGAGCTTTACGTCTACCGACTCAGATAAACTGGCGATTATATACATTAGCTATAGTATTGGGTTTGTATACCCATGTGTTTTTTGGTCTAACCTTAATTGCTCAGGGAGGTTATGTAATTCTTTTGCTGTTAATCAATCAAAGGGATAATAAAATAAGGAATATAGGTAGAGACAAGCAATTAGTTGCTCTTGAACAAAAAACTCATCATTATAGATTTTATCAACTCAAAAATTTCCTGCTTGCAGTCATCTTAGCCCTGATTATTTACAGCCCTTGGTTAGTGATATTAGTAGCCAATTCTCAGCAAGCTTTAGGAGCAACCAGTTGGTCTAGTACTTCCGAAGATATTCTTGTACTATTAAGATTTTGGATACTTAGTTTTACCTCACTATTTTTAGACTTAGAATTTGGATTTGATAGTCTCTGGACTTATTTACTTCGGTTGCCCATTTGCCTGCTAATTGCTGTTGCAATTTATACAGTTTTTCGTCGTACTAACTCGAAAACTTGGTTATTTATCCTCACATCAACTTTCATTCCTTTTTTGATACTAGCTATTCCTGACTTACTGCTAGGTGGCAAGCGCTCGGCTGTGACACGTTACCTTATCTCTAGCTTTCCGAGCATACAATTAGCTGTTGGTTACTTTTTATCCACAGTAATTCCTAGTAGAAAACTGATGGGACGAAGTATGTTTGCTTTGTTAATTACAGGCAGTATCGCGTCTTGTACTGTTAGTTTCTTATCGAATACCTGGTGGAGTAATGTTCCTAGTTATTCCAATGCTGAAGTAGCACAGCGCATTAATGCCAATCCCTCACCCTTACTAGTAAGCGATCAAGGGAATGACGGAACTAATTTAGGAGACTTAATTTCTCTAAGTTATTTACTAAATAGTGACGTTCGATTACTATTGCTCAGTAAACCGCCTGATTTGACGTTACTTCCCTCTTCTATCAATGCCTTTGTTTTTCGCCCTTCTCAATCTCTCAAAAAAACCCTCGAAAAAAAATCAGATGAGTTGAAACTTGTTTTTGCACCCGGACAACTTTGGAAATTTCAACGGTTTTAGATGCAGATTAGTTAACTCATATCTGCTAGGGAAATAGAAGTCAGGAGTCCGGAGTCCGGAGTTTCTAGCTGCCAGTTCCAAATCTTGCACAGGACTTACGCAACTGGCATATTATATTAAGTTCGTAGTGAGAACTTTAGTTCTCATTTAAAGGGCTAAAGCCCTTACTACAAACAAAAAACCAGATTTTTTGTGACAATTGCGTAAGTCCTAACATTGACAAAGTACAGTCAGTTGCCTTTAGTCCTGCGGGGAAGATACTCGCTACTGGTGGTGATGACGGAACAGTTCGGCTGTGGGATGTCACCAATGGTGAATGCTTGAATACCTTGCAGGGACATACTGATTGGGTCTACTCAGTTGCCTTCCATTGCAAAGATGAAACACTTGTTGCCACTGGCAGTTATGACCAAATGGTGAGGCTGTGGAATCTCAGCAATGGTGAATGCTTAAAAATCTTGCAGGGGCATAGTCATCAGATTCGGTCAGTCGCTTTCAGTCCTTCTCAAAAAATATTGGCGAGTGGGAGTTATGACAAAACCGTAAGGTTATGGGATATCGAAAGCGGTGAATGTTTGAGAATTTTGCCCCAGAACACCCATTTGATACGTGGAGTTGCTTTCAGTCCTGATGGTAGATGGCTTGCCTGTATTTCTCACCAAAAGGTAGGGCTATGGGATGTCAGCACAGGGGAATGCCTTACAACGTTGAAGGGTCACACCAGTCAGATTTATGGGATCGCTTTTAGTTCGGATGGGGAAACTCTGGCTAGTTGCAGCATGGATAGCACAATTAAAATTTGGAATCATAAGACGGGCAAGTGCCTCAAAACTCTGACAGACAGACCCTATGAAGGCATGAATATCACGGGCGCTACAGGTTTAACGGAAGCAGAGAAAGCCACGCTCAAAGCATTAGGTGCAGTGGAAGATGGGGAGTAGGGAAAAAAGAAAGCGATTTTTGTAAAGACTCTAAGTTATTTTTCAAACAAATAAAGAAATAGTATGAGCAACATTCGACAATTTACTGCAATCATCGAACGTGAAGAAGATGGATATGTAGCACTTTGCCCAGAACTGGATATCGCCAGTCAAGGAGACACAGTAGAACAAGCACGAACCAACTTAATCGAAGCTTTAGAGCTATTCTTTGAAGGAAGCTGTTGGCGAATTAGTGGAGGGTCAAGCCCCTCACCCAGTCGCTATATTAA
>CAZPRJ010000032.1:0-76469 GCA_964588805.1 uncultured Microcoleus sp.
ACTGGTGGGATCGAGTGTTTGGAACTTATAAATGGGTGGAATGGCTGACTGAAGAAGAACTCAACCAACCCCAACGGGGTTATTTACAAATGCGTTGGTGGTAAGCTATTCAAAATTCAAAATTTTCCCATTCATTCTAGAGCAAGCCCTGTAGAAGGAAGAAGGAAAGCATTCAGCGATCGCCACCATGCCACGCAAGTTTGCCCATCAGCTTAAAGGAAAATCTGCTGACTGCCAATGACTCAATTTTTGAAGGCAACATTCAAACTGAATCGAGGAATTTTTGCAGTGGCTCTACCCTATATCAGCTCATTCCCTTGGAGAGATAAACGTAAAAACTTTTTTCTGATTGAATTGAGGGGTTGGTTGTCAGTTATTCCTCTACGACCCCTAACTAACGAACAACCCACAACAAACAATCAACCACTTATTATTAATGGTGTATGCGAGTTTTATTCCTCTATCCCCTCTTTCCTAAGTCTTTCTGGTCTTTTGACAAAGCCCTAGAACTGATCGGACGTAAGGTTTCACTCCCACCTCTGGGCTTAATTACTGTCGCGGCAATCTTACCCCAAACTTGGGAGTTCCGCTTGGTAGACCGTAATATTTGCTATGAAACTCAAGCTGATTGGGATTGGGCAGATTTAGTGATTGTATCGGGCATGATTGTCCAAAAACACGACTTACTGCACCTGATTGCTGAGGCGAAGCGACGAGGTAAACCGGTAGCTGTCGGGGGGCCTTATGTCACCTCGGTTCCTGATGCTGCACAGGAAGCAGGGGCTGATTTTTTGGTTTTGGATGAGGGGGAAATTACTCTGCCGCTTTTGGTGGAGGCGTTGGAACGGGGTGAAACGTCGGGGATTTTCCGTTCTAATGGTGAAAAACCGGATGTGACAAGCACACCTATTCCTCGCTACGACTTGCTAGACTTAAGCGCCTACAGTGATATGTCGGTGCAGTTTTCACGAGGTTGCCCATTCCAGTGCGAATTTTGTGACATTATCGTGCTATATGGGCGCAAACCTCGCACTAAAACCCCTGCTCAGTTGATAGCGGAGTTGGAGTACTTGTATGAGTTGGGTTGGCGGCGATCGATTTTTGTCGTGGATGACAATTTTATTGGTAATAAGCGTAATGTAAAACTATTGCTGCGCGAACTAGCCCCTTGGATGGCCAAGCGAGGTTATCCCTTCCGACTTTCGACAGAAGCTTCGGTGGATTTGGCGGAGGATGGGGAACTGTTGGATTTGATGATTGCTGCCAATTTCACGGCAGTCTTTTTAGGGATTGAAACACCGGATACAGACAGTTTGGCTTTAACCCAAAAGTTCCAAAATACGCGCAACTCGCTGATCAATGCGGTGGAAAGGATTAATCGGGCGGGTTTGCGGGTGATGGCTGGGTTTATTATTGGGTTTGATGGGGAAAAACCGGGAGCTGGCGATCGCATTGTTGATTTTGTAGAGGCCACGGCTATTCCTCAAGCATTGGTGAGTATGCTGCAAGCCTTACCAAATACGGCGTTGTGGCATCGCCTGCAAAAAGAAGGGCGTTTGCTCGATAGTACGGAAGAGGCTAACATTCACCAAACCACACTTACGAATTTTATTCCGACCCGTTCTTTAGAAGAGATTGCTCAGGAGTATATTAATTGTTTTTGGCAATTGTATGAGCCTGAGCGCTATCTCAAACGAGTCTATCGGCACTTCCTCCAGATGCAACCTACACCTCACAAGAAGAAGTTTCGGATGCCGGCTTTAGCTGATATTCGCGGACTGCTCACTCTTGTTTGGCGACAAGGTTTCCGGCGGCCGACTCGTGGACAATTTTGGCGTCAGCTATTGTCTATCCTGCGCCACAATCCAGGGGTATTTGAGTCGTATCTGATTAATTGTGCTCACTTGGAGCATTTTGCGGACTATCGTCAAATTGTGCGGAACCAAATTGAAGCTCAATTAGCTGAGTATTTGGCTGCCGAATCTGAGGCTAAAGCTTCGGTGAAAGTTAGTGCTTAGGTGTTGGATTAGACTTAAGTAAGAAAGTAGGAGTCAGGAGAAAGGCTTTTTTTCAGGATTTAAGCAAATTAACCTTTGAAGCGCCATTGGTAGGGGCGCACCGACGTGCGCCCTTGGTATATGTAGAGATTAACGTGACAGCCTGTAGGTGTTTTTTTGAAGGGGTGAATTTTTGGGGCTGTATCCTTTACGGCACAAGGGTTTAAAGCAATTTACCAAAAATCGAGAGTGTCACCGTCTCTGAAATGCTTACTAAATAAGGATTTGAGCATTTTTTTTAACAGGTGTCTTGTCAGACCTGGAGGCTGAAATGATATAGTGAGGGGAGGTTGTCACCAACGCACCTTGAAAACTAAATACCGTAAGGTTTGTGGGTATCAGCGGTCTGAATTCCACATAATCCCTATCAGGGATTGAAACTTGAATAGAAGACTTTCTCAGCATTGCTAAAGGTCTGAATTCCACATAATCCCTATCAGGGATTGAAACGTCTGAGCGGGGTGGTGATGCCGAGCTGCTGGCAGTCTGAATTCCACATAATCCCTATCAGGGATTGAAACACGTTTTTGATGGCACTCGCGCCATATTCAATCCAGTCTGAATTCCACATAATCCCTATCAGGGATTGAAACAAGAGTATTATGCAAACTAATGAGTTACTACAACGAAAAAATGAACTTAATATATCTTATGAAGCTATAACACGAAATATACTAAAAATGCGTGGTGTTGAACCCACACCCACAGCCGTGAATAATCATAAAAGTTCGATCAGAAAAGCTATTTTGAACCCTGAAACAGTGACGTATGGCAAACTGCAAGAAATTGTGCAAGCAATGGAGGGAGACATCTACATAACTTGGCACAAAAAAACCCCTGATTAGGGGTCGAAAGCGATTTTGTTGAGAGCAGTTAGTCACCAGGTGAAAATCGCTCAAAGTCTGAATTCCACATAATCCCTATCAGGGATTGAAACGTTTCAGCAAGCTTACCTTTTTTAATTAAAAAAAGTCTGAATTCCACATAATCCCTATCAGGGATTGAAACACGATTAACGGCTGTGGCTTTGGCACTTTAAAAGCGAACCAAGCACAGCAATAGTCAACTTAACGTTAGCTTGGCGGTTGAAACCGCAGCTACACAAACCAAACCCGCCGGAGTTTACCCTCGAACGAAGTGAAGGGCGGGTTCCAGAAACCTTGATTTTCAGTTAGTCCGCGCAGGCGAACTTTGTTTTTATAGGCGCTCTCTTCCATTCGCCAGCCCTTCAGTTGACACTAAGAGACAATACCATCTCCCTAGATTCAAAAAAGTATACAAATTATTGCATAACTCGACAGCCACATCCCAATTCCAAAATTTATCTGCTAATTAGCACGGGTACGAAGATTAATGAGCGTAAGATTGCAGAGGAAGCTCTGCGACTTGAGACAGAGCGAACACAACTCTGAGGAGCGATCGCCCTGCGAATTCGTCAACCACTAAACCTAGACTCGATTCTCACCCGAACCGTAACGGAGGCACGGCAGTTTCTCCAGACTGATCGGGTGCTGATTTGTCGTTTTTGTGAAGATGGTAATGCAGTCATGGTAGTAGAATCGGTGGCCACGCCTTGGCGTTCTGTATTGGGTTATCAGATCCAAGTTACCTGTTTTACAAGCCAGCAGATTGAACAGTATCGACAAGGACAGATTGAAGCTATTAAAGATATTCAGTCCACCGCTTTACATCCTTGCTATATAAACTTCTTAGCTTCATTTCAAGTGAGAGCGTATTTAGGGGTTCCGATTGTCTCTGAGCAAAAATTATGGGGACTGCTGATCGCTCAACATTGCCAAAGTTCACATTGTTGGCAACAGACGGAAATCAACTGGCTCAAGCAACTGGGGGTACAGCTTGAAATGGCAGTACAACAAGCCGAATTACATGATCAAGTGCAGTGTCTGAATACTCACCTAGAGTCTCAGATGCAAGAGCGTACCGCTCAACTGCAACAAGCGCTGAATTTTGAAGCTCTAGTACGACGAATTACTGAAAAAGTTCGGGATAGTTTGGATGAAAGTTATATTCTACAAACCGCCACTCAAGAATTAGCCCAACTCCTGAAGCTCGATCGCTGCAAAATCGACCTTTACGACAGCCAACACACGACCGCAACCGTCGCCTATGAATACAGCACATCTCTTCCTTTGTGTCAAGAAAAAACCAGAAAAATTACAGACTTTCCAGAACTCTATCAACAATTATTAGACAAACAACCGTTGCAATTTGTGGAAATTGTACCGGATTGGAATCCAAATTTGATTGGGGTTACGCGATTGGCTTGCCCAATTTTTGACGACCAGGGAATTTTCGGCAATCTCTGGCTGATTAGACCCAAAGAAGCCATATTTGATGAGTTTGAAATTCGGTTAGTGCAGCAGGTTGCGAATGAATGTGCGATCGCTATTCGTCAAGCTCGACTCTATCAAGCGGCTCAATCTCAGGTGAGGGAATTAGAAAAACTCTCACGTTTAAAAAATGAATTTCTCAAAACCCTATCCCACGAATTACGCACTCCACTGGCTAGCATTAACCTAGCCGTCCAAACGTTGGAAGCGATTCTAGAACGGGAAGGGATTCTAGAGCAACAGTTGCCGAAAGTCACTCACTTGTTTGAGATTCTGCATCGTGAATGTCAACGCGAAAGCAAACTGATTAATGACCTACTTGCGCTTTCTTATCTAGAAGCAGAAACCGAACCCCTCACATTAGTGGTTGTCGATCTCAAGACTTGGATTCCTCCCCTAGTTCAGTCATTTGAAGAACGTGCTGGCGGCCAGCAACAGCAATTAAATCTCATTATCCCTCCTAATCTGCCGCCACTGCTGACCAATCGAGCTGATCTAGAACGGATTTTGCAGGAATTATTAACCAATGCCTGTAAATATACACCTCCCGGTGAAATCATTACCGTTTCAGCGCAGGCAACCGTGAGTATGATACAAATCAGTGTCAGCAATTCCGGGATTGAAATTGCTACAGAAGAACTATCTCGTATTTTCGAGGCATTTTATCGCATTCCCAATCATGACCCTTGGCAGTACGGAGGCATGGGTATGGGACTGGCACTGGTACAAAAACTCGTGAGGCGTTTAGGTGCCTCAATACAAGTGGAGAGTTGTGCGGGTCAAACCATATTTACCGTACAATTTCCCAAAAATATCACCTCGTAAGCTCAAGTGCGTCAACCGTTTGAATGACCCGATGAGGATTTATACCAAATGGGTTTGAATTTGGCAGATATTCTGTCTTGCTCCCCCCTTTTTCTAACGTCCCCCCTTAACAAGGGGGGATTAGGGGGGTGGGGGTTGGAGGGTTCCAAATGTGTCACTGTTAAACCCAATTGGTAATAGGCAAATTGATCTTGGCATCACCATTAGTAGGGGCAGGTTTAGCAGCCAACTTTGAACAGTACCGACAACTTAACATCAAAACCCGCCTTTACAGGTTTTATATCATGTCCGGCTGTTTAACCTGAATAAAAACAAAACAGCTCTGTGAGTATGACATGGTTTTATACTCATTGAACCCAATTAGATAGGATTCGTTTATCTACGAAAATCCCACGTTACTAAACGTGGGATACCATGAACAATCAAGCCTATCGTCTCCTGTGTTGGGTTGTGCCGTTATCGTTCAGGTTCTTCGTAAGCATCTCCTGAAAAAGGCTGAACACCGATTTCTGGATATTCATCATCTCTGGGAGCAAAAATCCTTACTGCTCCTTCCCAGATGTATTGAAATGTTTCTTGTAAAGTTTTGAAAATCGACATAAATCTCCCTCCCAATCCAAGGGTAATCGTGAATAAAAGCTAAAGATTTATTGCCTCCTATTTATCGATTAAAATCGATACTGTTATTTTAAACTTAATTTTTCTGAGAGAGACGAAAAAATTACGCTTCTTTACAGAATAGAAGACTATCGTTCTAAATACCCAGCTAAAAATTACACAAAAAAAATAACTAAAAAATCCTCTAAGTGATGAATGTTTTCTAGAATAGTCAAAATGAAACAAACTATTTGGTTTTGCTCCCTGATAAGTTAGTATCAATTTGCTGCACTCAGTTAGCCGATTATTACCGTCTGGCACTTGCATTGTTAATTTGACCTTGGGAGAGTTTCAAGTTCAGAAGCGACAAGCCCAAAATTATCAAAAACAATACTAAACCAATCGTGCAAGCATAGCTAATTTCTAGTTCAGAAAAGGCTTGTTCATACAAATAATAAACAATAGTTTTAGAGCTATTGAGCGGCCCTCCGCCCGGTGTCATAATGTAAACTTCTTCAAACACCTTCGCTGCTGAAATAGCAGAAATTACGGCAACTAAAACAAGATAAGGTCGCATCAAGGGTACGGTAATATCCCAATGTTTCAAATAGCCATCTGAACCATCCAGAGCGGCGGCTTCGTAAAGCTCAGCAGGAATAGATTGTAAACCGGCTAGGTAAATCACCATGTAATAGCCCAATCCTTTCCATACGGTTACAGCCATAACGCTAAAAAGTGCCCAATCGGGACTCGTCAACCATTCAATTCCCTCCTTAAAGCCCAGTTGAGCAAGGAGTTGATTAAAAAAGCCGTTTTCTGCATAAAGCCACCTCCAAGCAATACCAGCAACAACCATAGATATGACAACTGGTGTATAAAAAGAGGCTCGAAATCCGTTAATCCAACGCAGCTTCTGGTTCACCAAAATCGCTAGTCCTAAAGGCGTTGTCACTAAAATCGGTACAACGACAACTAGATACAGCAACGTGTTTCCCATCGTTTGCCAAAACACAGAATCTGTCCAGAGGCGTTGGAAGTTGGCTAAACCAATCCATTGCGGAGCTTGGGTTAAGTCGTATTCGTATTGGGTAAAGCTGAGGTAAAACGCTTGTAGTGCTGGCCAAAAGACAGTCAATCCCAAAAGAAGCAGCGCAGGCAATAAAAATAGGTAGGGAGTGAGCTGTTTATTGAGGAAAGAGGCATTCTTTAGCATTTAACACCGTGAATCTTGCACAAGATTGTTAGATTACACGTTTGTTTGCATAAATGAAAGATAGGTAACGCTGTGAGGAATCAGGATGAAGTGTAATTCAGATGAACTGATTGATAGGAACTTCTGAATCAAGGAAGGAATGGAAATCTTGCTCCCCTGACTCCTGACTTCTGATTCCTGACTCCTATTTTCAGTTTAAGTCTATTCAAATAGGAATTTTCAAGACCCACTACCCATCAAAATAAAGGGAGCCCAGTAATAGGGATGACTAAAGTTAATGCTGGGGTCATCGGATGCTTGAGAATCATTAAGAGATGTTGCCTCTGATTCTGACTGTTGGGACTCTATCTCTGTACTCTGCCCTCTCAATAAGGATAGTTGAGCTTGACGCAAAGCCTCCGCTTTTCTAACTGGTGCAATTAATGTTCCCTTGGATAAGTTGTGGTAAAACTGCTCCATTAATAGACGGGTACTGTAGTCATCTACTTTCCACAATGTGGCAATCACTGTCTTGGCTCCATTTTTGAGGAAATAATAGCCAACACCAGCAATTTCTCTACCATCTAATCCTGGCCCTCCTAAAGCTGTTTCGCAAGCGGATAGTACCACTAAATTTGTTTGCTTTAAATTTAACCGAGTTTCAATATCAGGAATGGCTAACTTTTCACCTGTCCCCAACAATAGAAAGGAATTATTGGCTCGTCCTGGTACAAATCGACTGTGGGTAGCGATATGCAAGATTTGATGATTGGATAAGTTATCGCGTAAGGTGAAAAAGTCAAAATCTTGATTGAGAAACTCTTGGCCTGGATAAATGCCCGGAGTTTCAACATCATCTAGCCGTACAATTGCGTTTAACTCATCCGGAACATTCGGTAAGGGAGGGAAACCCCTTAAAGATTCTGAAACACCTAAAGCCAAAATGGTAGTATTATTCACTTGAGAATTTTGGCTGAAAATTTTGGGATTAGTGTTGCCAATCGTTGTCAAATTGAGGGGGGTTGAGTTCGCCATTATCTGTCCAGAATTGGAAGAGGTCGCAACTCCGCTTTGATTGGTTATCGAATCTGTTTCTGTCAAGTTTGCCGATAGGATTGTGGAAACTGTATAGTTTTCAATCAAATACTTTTCACCATCATAGAGAGCGCCCATAGGAATATAGCGCGTTGAACGGTCGAGGGCAAAGACTAAATTTTGAATTTTATCGGTTTGCAGTTCTCTCTCTAAGGGTTTGAGTAACCAATCATACAATTGCTTACTTGTTGCTTTCAGTTCATTAATATTAGAAAGACGATTTTGTAAGAGATAGCGAAATTTAGCTACTGTTTCTGCCAATTGAGTTTGATTGACCCCTTTGACTTCTACACTGGTAAAAATTCCTCCTTTTGATGCCCACATCAGCCAAATTTTATCATCGAGTACTAATGGGTAAATAAGGAGAGTACCCGGTTGAGAGTCTACAAGATGTTGGGCTTTTTGTACAAATAAATTAGGGTCAACAAAAGCTTCATCAATAGCTTTTTTGTTTTTGATTTCAGATTCTATATGGGCTAAATTTTGGTAATATTTATTGACAAGATTTTCTCGCTGTTGCAATAGCTCTCTTAACTCTGAACAACGATTCTTTTGACACTCATATAGCCTATATCCAAAATTAGTTAAGCTTCCATACTGTTTAAGTAACTGTTGTTCAATTGGAGTTATGGTTAATGCTGCCGGTTGACCTGTTTCGGTCAAGTATACTCTTGGATTTCCGGTATACTCACGTAACTCTTGACCTTTGAGGAGTTCGATGACTTGTTGCGCTTCTAAGGGGCGTTTTTGGTCTAGCAGTAAATTCGTAAAAGAACGATAGACGTTAGTAGCTCCTAGCCCATTCACATTTTGAATGGCTTGAGGAAAGGATTCTTGTAACCAAATAGGCAAGCCAGAAATTATTCTAGGAATTTGTTCTTCATTTTTGTTAACTGCTTGTTTATAGTAGGCGATCGCGGTTATGATTAAATCCGATTCTTGATAGAGGCGGGATAAACCAGCTAGAGTACTGAAGCTATTACGGATCGAAAGGGATTCATGATAATAAGCGATGGCTTGTTCTTTTTGTCCAGCATTTCTATAAATTTCACCTATAATTTCTAGAATTAATGCTTCTAAGTCAGAGTTTTTTAACTCAGTAGCAATCATTCGACTTTGGTTAATCGTCTCTAATGCATCAGAAAAATCTCCGTTATGAGATTGCGCTAAACTCAAGACAATCAGTGATAAAGCTTCAATTCGTAAACTTTTAATTTTTCTAGAAATATCTAAACTTTTTTCAGTAAATTCTATGGATTTTTGAATATTTCCTCGCCCTAAATAACCCAAACTTTCCATAACCAATGCTGCGGCTTCATCTTCAGGTTTTTGAATTTGAAGCTGTTGTAAGATATTTGTGCCTTCTTTTGCTGACTCAATGGCTGGGGAATAGGTTTCTTTCCCTAAATGAACGCCAGATAATGTCAAGAGTGAAGAGGCCGCTACAGTAGGAATATTATTCTCTCGGGCAACCTTTAAACCTTGTTCAGCAAATACAATGGCATTTTGCTTTTCTTGACGAGAATTGTATAAACTGCCAAGCATCGTTAGCGCCTTTGCTTCTGTAGCTGGGTCTTTGATTCTCCATGATGTCGTCAAGCTTGATATGGCAGCCATTGTGGCTCGGCGATAGTCGCTAGGAGTCGATGCCAAAGACTGGTAAGCGCTAGCTAACGTTAAAAAAGCCGCGGCCTCAGCTTGAGAATTGTGGAGTTCTTGAGCTAGAACTAAGCTATCTTGAGCAGACTGAACAGCTTGTTTGTATTTCCCGACTGCATTGTAAGCTTGCCCTAAAGCAATCAACAAATTTAATTCGGTTTCGCGCTCTCCTCGTTTGCGAGCAATTGGCAAAATTTCTTGGTAAATTTTAATTGTTTCATTAGAATCTTGAAATTCAATATTATTTAATAAATTCCTAAAAATTTGAATATTTTCCAAGGAAACATCAGCCTTTTTTGTATAAGAAACATTTAACTTTTGCTCATCTTTTATTTCTAAAATTGGTTGGAAATTGTGGGGAGACTGAGAAGACTGAGTTAACTTTAATGGGTTCGTGTTATCTAAACTTAGCCCTTCTGTCGGCGCTGGTAACGTCCAGGACATTTCGGAGGGAGTTGCGCTAACCCGAGATGGCAGCAGCACCATCATGGAGCCTAGTAATGTAGCCGTCACAACATTCAGAATGGGGAGAGGTTGATACATAAAAAAAGTCTTGCATGAGCCAAGAGTCTAAACTGCTTGTCCCAGAGGATATCGGCTCAGAAAAATCTCCTAATCTACCTAGAGTAGGACATATAGGGTGATTGATTTACCGTTGGCCACAAAAAAATAAAACTAGCGATGGCTTAATGATCTCAGCAAGAGGACACAAAAGTTAATTTGACCCAGTACATTGGCTGATGAAGCCGGCTTGGATATTCCATTGCTTAAAAAAACTTGAGAGTCAAATATTGCTCTAACTCACTGGAGTAGACTAAAATTTTCGTATAATAATAAGTATTTACTCCTATCCAGTCAAAACTCATCCCGATCCATTGAGGTGTTGTCACAAAACCTCTAATCTCCCGCTACAGTATAGTTTTTCGGGATTGTTATAGTTTTTTTTGGCAAAGCGGAAACAAAATGGCATCAAAACTGTGTCATTAGTCTTATGTTCTGCCATCTTTGTAAACAAGACCTTGCTCTTTTTTGAAATTCTTTGATCATGGCTTGGTTTAAACGTTCAACACGGCTCAAACTCCTAGCAACAATACTGGTAGTGGCATTCACGCTAGGGCTTGCAGCCAATCTCTCTGCCCAGGTGCCACTCTCAGTAAAATCTACCGCACTCATTAGTCAGTTACCTACCCAATGGAATTTCACGCCACCCCGTGGTCGAGGAACTCCAGTCAACCGACAGGGTGGAGCAACTCGGGGTGATGAATGCCTCCAAAGTAATGCTGCACTGACAGCCTTAGTACCGCCTTCTGGGGTGGGTACAACGGCTAGTGCATATCCGACCATTTCATGGTATATGCCTGAATCATCAGCCTCAGAAGTGGAGTTGGTGCTGCGGGATGCTGATGATCACGATATTTATTCTGCTAAATATGCATTAGCGAAATCGGATCAGGGTATTGTTAAGGATTCCCCTGGCATCATGAGCTTATCATTGCCTGCTTCTGCGAATCTTTCTCCCTTGGAGATCGGTCAAGACTATTACTGGACAGTAGCCTTGATTTGTGACCCGATTGATCGCTCCAACGATATCCTGGCAGAAGGGGGGATTCAGCGAGTTCAGCTTAGCCCTACTATGCTTCAATTAGTAGAACAGGCAACTGAACAAGAACGAATTGCACTCTATGCCCGAGAGGGACTGTGGTACGAGACGGTAGCCACTCTAGTTGATCTAAGGCGTAATCGCCCCGATGACAACAACTTAGCCCGTTCTTGGAATCAACTCCTCAGTTCGGTTGGGTTAGATACTACGTTTAAACAACCAGAACTATAAAGTTGTCATTAGCAATTTGATCAATCCCTGCTATAGAGACTGATTGGGTATTGGCTGGAAAATAGAGGTCAGGAGTCAAGAGTCAGGGGATAGGATGCTGTGCTTTTTATGGTCTGTCTTGCCTTGTTTGAAAACAGACCTTAACCCCTCATCCCTCCCCAACAAGGCAAACTGACAGCAAATGTTGTGCCTACACCCACTTGACTACTGACGGTAATCTCGCCTCCATGTAAATCGACTGATTTTTTAACAATCGCTAATCCTAAACCCGTGCCGGGAATTTTACCAACATTAGTCGCTCGATGAAATAACTCAAAAAGTCGTTCTTGGTCTTCATCAGGAATACCAATGCCTTGGTCTTGAATCCGGAAAATTGCCTCTTGGTTAATACAATTGAGTTCCAAATAAACGGGGCTTCCTTGAGGTGAATATTTGATGGCATTGGACAGCAAGTTTCCTAAAATATGCCGCAACAGCTTTTCATCCATAAAAGCATTAATATATTCCTCTGGACTCACAAAGATGATTTTAGTTTGATTTGAGTGAGTCCATTGAAATTCTTCGGCTAAATTGCAACAAAATTGAATTAAATTTAAGGGGGCAGGATTAAACTCAATTCGTCCAGCATCCGCTTTACCAATGAGCAGAATATCATCTAGCAAACGAGTAAGATGTTTGACATTGATTTGAATCCGTTGGAGGTGACTGAGTTTTTTTTCTGGAGTCCACTGATTGCTGTAATGTTCGATTAATTCCGCCGAGCTCAAAATTGTTGTGAGTGGAGTGCGGAACTCGTGGGAAGTCATCGACACAAAGCGAGATTTCAGTTCACCTAATTCCCGCTCTTTTTCCAGCGCTTTCCGAATTTCTGCTTCTGCTTGTTTACGTTCAGTAATATCATGAAGGGTGCCAGACGTACCGATTAGCCTACCGTGATCATCTAGGGTTAAGCGGGCAAACACTTCCAACCAACGAATGCTTCCCTCTTGGGTGAGGTAACGAATTTCGTGTTGACAGGATTCTTTTTCACTCTTGAGCAAGGGTTGAAATTGCTCAATATTCACAGAGTGGTCATCAGGATGAATGTAATTTAATATGTTTGTCCCTAAGCTGCCTTCTACAGAAAAACCTGTAATTTCAGTCCAAGCCGGATTGAGAAAAGTCCATAAACCTGCGGCATCGGTTTGGAAGATTACGTCTTTGACATTATTAATAACTGAGCGATGTTGTTTTTCACTCTTTTGTAGGGCTGCTGCTGCCTGATTACGTTTAGTAATATCACGAAAAATTAATACAACACCCTGCAACTTTCCATCTTGATCACGAATCGGAGCACAACTATCATCAATAGGCAGTTCTCTGCCATTACGAGTAATTAATAGGGTATTGTCTATCAATTCAACCGTTATCTTTTCTTTTAATACCCGTCTCACCGGAATTTCGGCTGGAGTGCGTGAGTACTGATCAATAATCTGAAAAACGGTATCAATCGTTTGCCCTAATGCTTGGGCTTGTGACCAACCGGTTAACGCTTCAGCCACTGGATTCATAAACGTAATCACAGCATTGGTGTCCGTTGTAATCACTGCATCACCAATACTAGAAAGTGTCACTTCTAACCATTGGCGCTGTTGTTCTAATGCCGCCTCTGCTTGCTTACGTTCTATAAATTGACCAATTTGCTGACCAATCGCGATCACCATTTCTAGCAACGGGGTATCTAGTGGTCGGTTGTCACGGCTGAGAAAGGTAAGGACACCGAGTACTCCCTTACTATTGAGAATAGGGAAACCAAATGCTCCATGTAACCCTTCTCGTTCTGCAACAGTCGCTCTTAAAAAATTGCTATCTTGAACAACATCAGCAATCCAGAGTGGTTGTCCGCTTTCCCAAACCCGTCCGGGCAATCCGATACCTCGTGAAAAGGTAATTTTGCGGGTAGCCGCTTCAAATTCGGGTATTTTCACTGAAGGCTGACACCAGATTTTGACGCAATCAAGCGCGTTGGTTTGGGGATTAATGCTCCAGAGTTCGCCAACATCCCATCCTAAACTGTCACAAATCGCTTGTAGAATTTTTGGGGTTGCCTCCTCTAGAGTGGCCGATTCAGCTAAAGTACGGGCTGTTGTGTATTGTGCCTGTAGACGCTGTTCCGATCGCTTGCGTTCTGTAATGTCACGTTGGAGTGCAATCCAGTGAGTGTGATAGCCTTTTTCGTTAGCAACGGGTACGAGACTGAGTGCAACCTCAAACTCAGAGCCATCTTTGCGATAATTAATTAGTTCAGCCGCAACAGGTTGCCCCATTTCCAGGGCACAGCGAATTTTATCAAGTTCGGTACGATTCGTTTTGGGGCCTTGTAAAATACGGGGGGTTTTTCCCAGTACGTCTTCATAGGTATAGCCCGTCATCCGGATAAACGCTTCATTAACATAGACAATTTGAGGCTCTAAAGGGTTGATTGCATTGGACTCAGTAATCACAACCCCTTCGTTAATGTTACAAACGGTTGATTTTAGCAATCGTAGCTGCTGTTCAACTTGTTGATGTTTAGTCATATCCGTCGCTAGCTGGAACGATTGAACGATTTTCCCTACAATCCGTAGTGCTCTTTTGTGAGAGTGTACCCAGTATGATTGCACCCTTCAAGGCACTCCTTGGAGCGATAGCGTTAGCGTTAGCGTTCGCCTTAGGCGTTGCCGCAGGCTAGCATGGTGCGAAGCAGCAAAGCGAGACGTAGTCCAGCGCTGCCGCCTACGGCAGATCGCTTCAATAGTTTTTTTGCCTAACCCATCACTCCTATTTGAGAAACGACGGCATCTCTTGTCTGTTGGCATAACCTAACCCCTTACCTTGGAGTCTTATCTACATCACTACGACTAAAGCGTGTCTGCAAGGTTCAAAATACATCGGTACGGACACAGCCTGTGTACTTCGATGCATTAGCTCAAACCTGGATGTGGCAGACTCATGCTGACATGGGTGTGAGTTCTCCAGATACGACGGCATCCTACACGGACTAACACAAACGCTAGCTCACTAATGCTAGGCTAACCCTCTCAAGGAGTGCACAGATCAACGCTCTAGAGCTGAGGGTAAGACAGATCGACAAGAGCGTATTACTTACCCTACTTTTTTTGCTTAGTCCCTCATATTTTGCGAAACTTTTCCTAGATTTTGCTACCGTATTTCCACTAGATTCTGGAAACTCGAGGGGACATGGGGGGTGTTCCCCACCCCGCAATAACTGGATGTTTATCACGAATAAAAAACCCCAGAGCTGGTAAAAGCGCTGGGGGGAGTAATCAGGGTGCATCTACTGATTCTTGATCCACTCTGGCTAGAGCGAGTTCCGGATAAAAATACAAATAACCAATCTCAGATCTAACTTGAATGTAGGGAGTTAGGCGTCAGGGGTCAGGGGAGGATTGGTTCCATTTTGGCGGTATGACCTAGATGTTTATATGTCAATGCTGCGCCCTTTGACGCGATCGCACTCAATTACTTTGAAGCCAGCTTTGTGATATTTCCCTTTTGCTCTGAGATAGCTAATGCTTGAGATATCAAGGCGGCAAGTTCAGCACGAGTTGCGGGTTTATTTGGTACAAGTATTTTTTCTTTAGGGTAGCCAGCCACCAGTCCTGCTGCTTGTGCGGCGGCTACTTTAGGGAGTGCATAATCAAGTACTTGGTCACTATCGAGATAAACCTGTAAAGTTGTGTCTGGGGCTGATGGTGTTTTGAGCTTCAACGCTGTGGCAAGAGCAACCAAAACCTCTGCCCTCGTAATGGGTTGGTCGGGGCGGAAATCTTGGGCTGGATACCCTTTTAAAATTCCGCTTTGGCAGACTTGTTTAATCGCAGAAAATGCCCAATAATCAGCCGATACATCCTTAAAATCTATCCCATTCTGAGTATTTTCTTTGCCTAATATTTTTTCTAACATGGCAGCAAATTCCCCTCGTGTCGCAAATTGATCCGGTTGAAAACTGCCATCCGGAAAACCTACTACTAAATTCCGCTGCTGGAGGAGCTGAATAAAACGACTTGCCCAGTCGTCAGAATTGACATCAGAAAATTCAATTTTTGGAGTTGAGGTGGGGGCTGTAGGTTTGGGTAAGGAAACAGGGCTATTGAGTGCAGAAGCTAAGGCAGTCTTTTCATCGAGTTCTTTGGATTTAGGTTGCCTTGCCTGTTTCTGTTTATCGACTAAAAGTGATAATGATTCTTGATCGGCCGTGCGGAGAGAAGTTATCCAGGGCAAAGATAATGATTCAGGTGGATTAGGGGTGGGTAAAAGTTTTGGCAAGGGCAGTGATTGAGCCTGGGATCGAGGCTTTGGGGGTGAATCACCGGATTTGTTGTAGCTTTTTGGCTCATTTTGTGAATTGAGCGTCCCATAATGTAAGACACTATGGATAGCTGTAAATGCTATAAACAATCCCAGATAATCATCAAGTTTCAAAGGAGATGGATTGGGAGGAGAGGAATTGGGCATACGAACGCTTACATATTATTTACCTCCAGATTAACCGTTTCTGATTGGAGGATGGAGTGTGGTGATGGCTCTAAACGTAAGCGTTACGGTTGTTGTAGTAAACTGGCACAGTTAAATAAATAGCAGAGCCTAATTTCCGGAGATGTCTTATATCGTGACGTACTGCTAACGCCAACGATTTAAGCGGTAGGGGACAACCTTTTCTTATCCTTTCTTGAAAGGATTTAGAGAGCTATATTCCCCAAGATAAGCTTGGAGTTTTGACAGGTGCATCCCAAAATTTAATCATCTCATCATCAACTTTAAGCAGGGTAATCGAACACCCTTGCATTTCTAAAGATGTGATATAAGCACCGATTAAATTGCGAACAATTGTTAATCCTTTCTTCTGGCAGACTTCTATTAGCTTGCGATAGACAATATACAATTCAGAAAGAGGAGTACCTCCCATACTATTAACCAATGCAATGACAGAATCTCCTGCTTGGAAGGGAGGGTTAATGAGTTCTATTTCTATCCATTCTTCTGTATCTGCATTCCACTCACGTAGTGTGCGGCTATAGGCAGAATCTTCAATTATAGAAATTGCCAACATTTCAGTGATTTCATCAACAGATTTAAGGGGCATTCGTTGGCGTCCTGGTTCTCCATGAATACCAATACCCACTTCCATTTCATCATCCCCCAAGTTAAAGGTCGGGCTACCCTTGGCAGGAACAGTACAAGAGGTAAGTGCCATTCCCATACTGCGGCCATTGAGATTAACCTGGCGGCAGAGATTGGCAAGCTGCTTCAAGTCATATCCCGCTTCGGCAGCAGCACCGCAAATTTTTTCAGCGAGAACTGTTGTACCGACACCCCGACGCCCTTGTGTGTAGAGTGAATCTTGAACGGCGACATCATCATCAATCAAGATGTTGAGAATTGGAATGCCTTCGGAATGGGTGAGTTCGGCTGCCATCTCAAAATTCATCACGTCGCCACTGTAATTTTTGACGATATTGAGAACACCAGCACCACCGTTGACTGTTTTGGCAGCTTCTAGCATTTGGTCTGGAGTGGGAGAGGTGAAGACTTCACCGGGGCAAGCGGCATCTAACATCCCAACACCGACAAAACCACCATGCATCGGTTCGTGTCCGCTACCCCCACCGGAGATAAGGGCAACTTTGTTGTGAATGGGTGCGTCGGCACGATAGATAAAGTGAGGGTCAAGGTGGATTTTGATTAGGTCAGGATGGGCTAATGCCATACCTTCTAGGCTTTCGCGTACTATGTTGTCGGGGTTGTTGATGAGTTTTTTCATGTAGCCTTTAAGCACTGTCCTCAGCTCTGAGTTTTGGCCAGAACTTTAACAAATTAGTCTAAAATCTTCCATATCTTTTTCACAATTAGGAGGTATGAATGAGCATGATTGACCCCACAGAAGCTGAACAAATAGCATTCAGTTTCTTAATGGTAGAGTGGGATATCCCTGAAGAAGACCAAGAATGGTTCACAATCCTGGGCGCTCGTCTGGTTACAGATATGTGGTATGTCGTAGAAATTGGTCTAGAAGGACTACCTGATAAGTGGGTATTTCAGGTCTACGATACGGGATATTGTGACCCAAACTACAGCTTTACTTCACCCATTATGGTAGAAAATGGAACGACTGATTTAGCTGAGTTGCCAGAGCGGATTGCCAAGGCGATCGCATCAGAACGCAGCAATCATTGAAAGCTTCTCTAGAAATTCTTGAGTTAACTCCATAAAAGCTTTTGCCCCAGTTGCATTCGGTTCTGTGAGCACGACGGGTTTAAATTCATCAACCGCTTTGGCAACAGCAACATTTCTGGGGATTTCTGTAGTAAAAATTTTGTTTTCCCCAAACTCATCGGTGAGTCGATTTTTTACTTTTTGAGCCATATTGGTAGCATGGCCTAATGAAGAAAAGAGGATACCGAGCAGGTTGATATGGGAGCGATCGCTTTGTTTAAGTTTTTTGATATGCCCTTCTAAAATCCCAATACCTACAACTGATAAAGGTTCGGGTTTGGCAGGGATTAAATAAAAATCACTGGCGATAATCCCACTCCGGGTTAGTAGATAATCACCGGGAGGGAAGTCTAATAAAATAAAATCATACTGTTGAGCAATTGGTTTAAGAATACTCGGCATTAATTTATTTTCAAAATTATTCCAAGTTTGCTCAAAATTCTGTTGATTAGCGCTGGATTGAGAATAAAGCTGTGTTGCTAATACAAAATCATTGTATAGTTCAATATCACCCGGTAATAAATCCAGTCCATTAACCTCACAAATATTATGTTGAATGATATCTGGAGAGGAAAGATAAACTTGAGAATTTAACTGGGCAAATTGATGGATTAATTGTTTTAACGTTCGTCCTTCTTTCTTGAGTTTGGCAAAGTGAAGAGGCGGCATGAGACTCAAAGTGGCATTAATCTGTGTATCTAAATCAACCACTAATACTCGTTTTTGATGCTCTTTTGCCAGACTTGCCGCTAGATTGACGGTAGTCGTGGTTTTACCAACACCGCCTTTCATATTGATAATTGCTATGATATGCGCCATTCTGCCACCCGAAGAAGATGCTTTTATCTTAATCGGACTGGTTAGGTAGAGGAAACAATTAACCTAAAAATCAGCGTTGCTCAAGCAAAGCAGTACTGCAATCGTTCCTATAGTTTTTTGAGGTATAGGCAGATATAAGGTTATGTATGCAATTAGAGAAATCTGTTCGTAATCTTTTCTCATCCTTCTGAGTGATTAAAGCGGCGGGTGAACTTGACAGGATCTAAATAGGTTGGCTTCTTCACATGATCAAGAGTATTTGTACAGCGCAAGCATTGGGGGAAAAGATGATCGAAAGTTGGATGATAATTGGTAGTGTGACTTTATTGGTCGGCTTGGGTAGTAGCTTATTTCGTCCCCGTGATATTGGCTGGGTCAAAAATTTAGACCGGCCTAAGTGGCTATTCTTTGAACCGGCAATTCCTTTTATCTGGACTGTTATTTTTATTAGCGGAGCAATTTCTGCCACTTTAGTCTGGGAAGAAGACCCAGGCAGTGTTAAAACTTGGTTACTAATGGTTAGTTACCTGATCGTAGAAATTGTGACGGTTGCTTATATTCCCGCTACTTTAAGGAGTCGAAGCCTCATTGTTGGTACGGTGTTAGGAGGGATTGGAGCCATCTTAGGAGTGCTGCTGTTGTTAACTGTTTTGCCTATTTCGAGAACGGCTGCTCTGTTGCTACTTCCCTATGTAGTTTGGACTCCGATTGGTACTTATACTACCCGCAAGATGATTGACCTCAATCCTACTTCTGCTTAAGGTATTTCTGATTCAGGTAGCTGAATTGTTGGTGCAAATAAACTTTGTAAACGGCTTAGTTGAACACCAACTTGATAGAGTAAATCGCCTTTTCCTAATAAGTAGGCGGCTTCTACTTGTGTGCCGCCTAAAACAATTTTTGAGTCGGCTTCGCTGGCAGTGCGAAGGGCTACTCGTCCTGGTAAATTAGAGCGGATAATGGGGGTAACAACACCCGCTTCTGGGCGTTGGGTGGCAATGATTAAATGAATACCAGCCGCTCTGGCCATTGCTCCCAAGCGTTTGATGCTTAATTCTAAAGCGTTGCGAATGTCTTTTTCTGCCATGAAGTCGGCATACTCATCAAAGATACAAACAATGCGCGGAATGGGTGGCTTTTGTTGTTGAATCAATTGCTGATTGTAGGCATCTAGGTGAGAACACTTGGCAGCCTCAAACCAGCGATAACGCTGCTCCATATCTGAGACTAATTGTTCCATAAGTGCGATCGCATCTTCGCTATCTTTGACAACTGGCGACAGTAACCAGGGCATTTGTTCAAATTCAGGGAAGGTAACTCGTTTGGGATCGACGAGGGCAATTTTGAGCTGTTCGGGGGAATGGCGGTATAAAAGAGAGAGAAGGAGCGATCGCAAAAATTCACTCTTCCCACTACCCGTAGTACCTCCTACCAAGAAGTGACAGGTATTTGGATCTGATAAATCCGCCTCTACTAATTTCCCATCTAAATCTACCCCAATAGCAATTTTGACTGGAGAATCAGCCGATATTTTATGAGGTTGAATGTAATCTTCAAACCTAGCAACTTGCCGATCTAGACGAGGTAAATCAACACTGACATATCCCGCTTGAGGTGCAATCAGAGGGGGATTGGCTATCCCTAGTTGTACCTGTAAATCAGCAGACAATTTCAGTAGAGAATTAACTTTTACCCCAAGATTCGGTTTAAGTTTCACCCTAATAAATGCAGGGCCAACTGCTGCACCGAGACAATCAACATCAATTTTGAAGGATTGGAGAGTGGCTACTAATTGTTGTGCGATTGCGTCTGCTTCAACACTGGCTTTTTTGTCTGGCTTGTGAGTAGTAACTCTTGGAGGTTTAACAGGGAGAAGTTCCACATCCTCAGAGGTAACACCCAAGGAGGTGTTTTCCGTTTTGGAAGTAGGCGACTGTTTCGTTAAATCTAATAAGTATCGATGGACGTGAGCTAGATAAACCGTGTCCATTTTTGCATACCGTAGCTGCTTTTCTGTAAGAGGGCGCTGTCCCCAATCGCTTGTCTGTTCTTCTTTATCAATATTGGAGAAGTTGCAAAGTTCTACGGCTAATGTTTTAAGTTGCTTGTTAGATACTTTTAGGCGATCAGAGCGGTGCTTTCTGGTCAATTTGTTGACCATTTTAAAGGTGCAGGTGACGTTTTGAGCTTGCTCTTTACCTAGAAACTTTAGATCGAAGTTAGCGTTATGAAAGACTTTTTCAATTTCTGGATTAGCCATGATTTGGTTCACAAAATAGGCTGCCAAGTCAGGTTTATCCAACACATCCAGAATGTAAGCAGCATCGCCTGTTAAATCGTTAGGGTCAGCCAATACCTGAATCAGAGATAGTCTTGGGTTGGGAGTACGCCAGTCAGCAACTTCTGTATCTAGCCAGAGGATTGGAGTTGAGGCTAATTGGGTAATGAGCGATCGTATATCAGCAGCTTCTGTCAGGTATGATGCAAGCGGTTTAGATTCGGACTTAAAAAAGGTTTGACACTTTTCTTTTTGGGGGCAAATTTTGCACAGGTAAGGCTGAGGTGTAAGGGGTGGTGGATTCGGTTGGGGTGATTTCCAATTCAGCCATTGCCGCATCTGTTGTAATTTATGAGGAATCAACTGATGAACGGTATTTTCTAACTGTTCCCAGGAATAGTGATATTCTTTGAATTCAGGTAAAACACAGTAAACAGCAGCGTCAACAGGCAACTGTTTCTGCTGCCATAACAAATAACTATAGAGAGCAACTTGAACTAACTGAGCAGTTGGATCGACAGGCTCATAAGTTTTGTATTCAACAACACAGAGGCGGCATTTCTCAACGTCTAAGATTAGACTATCAAATTGTCCCTTAACCTGTTGCTTTGTACCATCGGGTAGAGTAAATTGGTGCTGAATTTTTAGTTCTTGATTGACAAAAGTGTTGCTAATTACCTCTGCTGCACTGCAATAGTACCGACTTTTAACCAGTAGTTCTGACCAACGCCGAATGAGTCCTCTCAATCCCTGCCAAATTTGAAATAAAGGTTGTACTTTACTGGGTTCTTTTTGGGTGATTTCTTGAAAGTACGGGTAAAAAGCTAATTGATAAAACAACTGTTCCATCTGAGTTGCGATCACTTCTTTTTCAAGTCGATCTGCCTCTGGCTCAAACAGTTGCTGGAATTGATGGTTTTCACACGCTAAATTAACAAACTGATTTGCCAAGTGGTGAAAAGTACTGCCAAGTCCTAAAGAACTATCAGGTGGCAAGAACAAGGCTTTGCTGCCAAAATTCTTTGCTAAATAAAATAAGCGGGGGCATTCAACCGCCACTCGGACATCCGTAACACTTAAGGAATTACTCATTTTAAAAATTCGCTGATTTGAGATTACACCACCAGACAAACCACTTGTTTCTCTAGCTTGTCGTTGGCATTAGGAATACGAAGCTTGTTTTCTTGACACAGTTCATTAATGATTTGATTTAACTGAGATTCATTGAGCTGAGAGTATTCGCTATTGGTATTCTTGGTGTTTTTAATTAAAGTCTGCCGCCCCAGCATCATGCCATCAGTTTTGACTAGATTCAATATAAACTCCTTAGCTTCCCGTAATAACTTTTCCAGTTCAGTCACTGTTTTTTTCTCAGCAGGAACAATTCCCAATTCCTGTAATAAACTACACTTGTGCAAAATCTGGGACTTGCGGATAAATTCTTCTAACTCTTCTAAGTTAGGAGTCGAATCTCCTACAACTAAATCCCCAGCACGAGCAGCGTTAACTAAACTGTGGTAAGTTGCAAGGAAGTGTACGGAGTTCAGATGGGGTGTAATATGACGATGAGGCGAACCTGTAAAAATTTGCTTAAAGAGTTTGTAACCCTTGTTGTTCGATTGACCTAATTGTTCAGCCCGAATTAGGACTAAGGTATTACAGAAATTGTGTTGAATTGCATTGTTGCAAGCTTGCATCATATAGCAAAAGCTTCTGAGGTTAGATTCTTCACTCCAAACTACTCCTATCCTTTCAGTGTGACCCGATAGTTGATAACTGAAGGAATAAATAGAATACCTTCTAGCCAAAAGTCGAGATTCAATTCCTTCAATTTGCAATGCAGCCAGAGCTTCTTGCAACATTTGAATCAGTTCCGGCGATGCCAGTTTACGAATTCTACCTATTTTTTGTTGAGTTTTCTGGAATTCTTTGCGCCAGACTAATTCAAAAGCTGCCAGAGGGTCATGGGGAGGATTTGGGGGAACCTTAGGGTCAGTTTTGATAATGACAGGAACCTCATCCTTAACTAAATTGGCTTTGTATTCACGGAATAATTGATGTCCCAAACTAAGCGCGTAACGAGGATAAGTTTTGCCACGCGGAAATTTTTCCTCAAGTGCTTGCCGTGTTAAAGGATAAATGGGAGAGTTTGGTTGAGGAATTGCCCGCTGATGGAGTGGGTAGAGTCGGTTTGCCCAAAGTGCTTCTGCTTTATCTAGCGTAATGGGTTTGAGGGAAATTATTCCCGCATTTATCCTAACTTTATCAGCCGACTGAACACGATCAACATTTTGTTTCCAGGTACTGGTAATGATGCTAATGATAACTAGAAAGTTTTGTGGATAATGAGTATGGATGCTGGAATTTACATTAAACAAAGCTTGTAAATCAAGACCGCCGTCTGGTAAGTGAGGAATGCTATCAAGTTGGTCAAAACACAGCACGATTGGCTGACTACTGGCAGAAATTCTACCAAAGTTAGTCATGACTTTCTGTGCAGCATCTTCTGTATCAATTGGGCGTTTGACACCCAATTGTTTAAGGTTCTCTTGCTCTAAATCATCTCCGCGCAACCATTCACAGGCCAGAAAGCGCAATTGTGGATCTGAATTAGTCAGGTGATAGAGAACTCCAAAAAACTCGTTGGGATTATAGATACCAGAGGGGTAGCTTGCCTTAAGGTCACTGATAAATAATTTCCGCTCACCTAGTAGCTTTTTCATCAAACCACTATCTCTAAAAACGGATAAGCCCTTGAGCCAGAGCAGTAATTGAGATTCTTGTTGACCTTCAGGAGTGTGCAACAAACTATCAACAGTTTGCCGCAGAATATGACGCCAGATGTAATCACTGTCAGGCCAAGGAGCAATGTAAGCAAAAAAGGCTTTAGGGTTAAGAGTGCGTTTGAGCCGACCCAAAAGATAACTCTTACCAGAACCTGAGTCACCAACAAGTAGTAGCGTTCGTGGGCGATGGTCTTTTGTCACCTGATTGAGAATCTGTTCTATATCAGTGATGACATTTTGATGAATCGAATCAACTGCGATCGCTTGGTCTTGAGGTTCTTGCCAAAAGTTACCCGTATAAAAAGTTGCCGGATCAAAGGGGTTAACCTCTTGTCGAATAATTTGATCAATGGGTGCCATACTGAAATTTAGTGTGCTAAGAAATTGACGAGAAAATGCCAGGAATTAAAAGCTAGGATTTTAAGTCACGATAATGAAGAACAATGGCCCACCAATATCTTGGATAATCCCTGTATTAATTTGTTCTGAGGTATACCCTCTGACTTCTTGCAAAGAACTCAGCTCAATTTTGTCTTGCTGTTCTAGACGATAAAGTGCTTGATCGAGTTCTTCCTTAGAGAAGGGAGGTTGTAACTCTTCTCGCAGATGAAAAATAGGCAAATAGTTATTCGTACCCATTTTCCGGTCTAAATTTCTAATGATTTGTACAATCTCTTCGTCAGAAGGTGGGCTTGTCAGTTGTCTGGTTACTGGTGCTGGTGATGTTGTTAGAGTAGAGGCACCAACATTCTGTACCGTAGATGCCTGTAACTCTCTAGACATGAACTTCCTCATAAAGCAGAGGTAGTTGTTTAACATATCCAGGCTGACAATCGGCTGATACCCACTGGGGCTATACTCTTCTCGCAGATACTCTTTCCCTAATTCTGTCAGCCAAACATCGGTAATTTTTGTCTGTGCCGCTTCAATAAAACCCCTAGTTGCTAAACTGTCGATTAATGAATCCCGTGTTTTAGCTGGGGTGAGTTTTATCTGACTCGGAGTAATCGTACCCTTCTCGCAAGCTTTGAGAATTTTTAGCTCTTGTGGCGTTATTGGCAACCCAGTAGGATCTAATTGAAGTAGCGATTTACCTGGAGGAGCAATCTTAATTTTGGTAATTTCCTCAGTACAGCCTACCAAATCGCGATCGCGCAATTCCCGACAAATCCGTTCTAGCTCGGAAAGTCGTGTTTTACTAGTAGGTTTAACGGGCGATGATGATGATACAGGTGCCCGATAATCGGGAAAACCCAATAATTTCAGTAAAAACTTTAGCTTTTTTGTTTCCATTAACCTAACCTCACCAAGTTGGACACGACACCGTAGGCGCGACAGCAGCGCTCAAAACCTAACCTGCCGTTATTGTTACGACAAGTCGAAACAAATCACCTCCGAAAATATACGGAAGTTTACTGTTGCACTCGCTGCAACCCTCTTAATACGTACCTTTGCTACCCTAACAAATTCTATTTCCTATTGACAAAATATAGTTTGTTTCTCCCAAATTGGGGAACTTATAGAAAAATTTACTCGTCAATCCGACCCTTTTATTCTATTTACAGTAGTTTTCAACTTCAGGAAGTACAGTTAAGCTAATCGGCATAAAACATTGCATAATCCATTCTCCCCTGCTCCCCTGCCCCCCCTGCTCCGTGAGCAAACCTCATGATGCTTTCTTAGATGCACAACAGCTCATCGGAAGTCCCCTTAACGGGGGAACTTCCGTCTAAAACTGTGCAGTCGGGAATGAAACGGATGCAGAAATGGTTAGTTCAGGCTCAAGTCTTTTTTGGAAAAACTGCCCAGACTATCCGAGAACACTTATCAGGTATATGCAACTATTTTATAAGTGGCACAACCAGTGGAGTCATGGAAGGAATTAACAATAAAATCAAGCTAATTATGCGTCTAGGTTACGGCTTGACTAACTTTAATTAAATTTGCTTAAATATCTGCGGAATGTGGGTTACCCTTGCCAGCTTTAGAGAACAGAAGGTTCCGCGCCGTAAACGCCGATTGATATCCACGTTCTTCATTCTGCCCTCTTTTTTGGGTGCAACACTCGGCTACTGGGCAGTAAGCGGTCAACCTCAAATTCTTAAGTTTGGGCTGCTTGCCTTTACTGCTGGGATACTCACCACAGTGGTTGTGGAGAATATGGTTCCTGAAGCGGCCCAAAAGGAAAAAGAGACTTATCTAGAAACCCTCGTTTTTGTAGGTGGCTTTGCGCTTTTCGCTCTACTTTCTGTCTACTTTGGCTAGTTGATGAAGATCAACATCTTCAATCTCAAGGTCGTACCCAGCAGAAGGAAACGCAATTCAAATAATATCATGTTACTCCTATTGTTCAAGGAACGTTACTTTAAAGCAAAGGATTGGGACATTCCTGGCTGTAAAGCCACGGCTTCTCCCTGATAAACAATGGAGATAGAGGATTGATTTGTACTTGCGGCGGAAACGTTCAAGCGATCGCCTATCTTCTCAATTTGGAAATCGTTAAACTGAAGTTGAAAGCTGACACGCAAACGATGGATCGCACTGGGAAAAGACGGATTGAGGTGAATGCGACCTTTACAAAAAAGCAAACCGAGATAGTGATGCTGCAGAACATATAGCGTCCCTGCCATTGCTCCTAGATGAATCCCAGTTTTTACTTCATCACTACTAGCACCGGAGACATCGGTAATCAGTGACTGGGTAAATAGCTGCCACGATTTCTCGCAATCCAGTTGAGACAACGCTCCGGCATAGACAAAACGGGATAAGCTCGATTCATGGGAGGTGCGCTGAAGATGATACGCGAGCGTTTGCTGCATCTGGTTCTGGTCAACTTTATATCCTAGTCGTTGCAAAAGTGCTTCTATTTCTGCCTCTGAGAATATAAAGAATAGCATTGCCAAATCTGCCTGCTTTGCAACTTGATAGCGATTGATATCATCCCCTTTCGCCTCCAGTACCCAGTTAATCCGCTCATGGTCGAACTGCTGCCAATCCAACTCTTGCAGGCAATCGAACCCCTCATATTGGCTCAAGCTACCATTTTCATAAAAAACCACACGCATTTTTCGGCTGACTGTATCCCAGTGGTTGATTTCCTCTTGACTCAGGTTTAGCCAATGGCAAAGTTCTTTTCTTCGGGAGGCGGGGAGTAAATCTAAGACTTCCTGAGCACGGCAAAGTGTCCAAACCGCCATCAAATTGGTGTAAGAGTTGTTGTTAATGCCTGGTGCCGTTGCGTTGGGGTAGGCAGTGTGGTACTCATCTGGCCCTATAACTCCCAGAATTTCGTAGCGATCATATTCAGGATTGTAGGTGGCGAAACTGATCCAAAATCGAGCGACTTCAAGTACTAACTCAGCCCCATAGTCACAAAGGAACGTCAGATCATTGGTGATGATGTAGTATTGCCAGACGGTATGAGCAATGATGGCGCTGATATGGCGCTGTAACTCAGTGTGATCGGGTAGCCAATGTCCCGATAGTAAATTCATCTGAAAATGAGGGGTTTCTTCACCTCCAGTACTGGCACTGCGCCAGGGAAACATGGCACCCCGATAGCCAGATTGTTCAGCCAGATTGCGTGCAGCATTGAGGCGACGATAGCGATACAACAAGATGGCTTTGGCGATGGTAGGAAAGCGATAGATGAGAAAGGGCAGTACAAAAACCTCATCCCAAAAAATATGTCCCCGGTAGCCTTCGCCATGCCAGCCTCGGGCTGGTAAGCCTGCGTCCAAATCGGCTGTATGGGGTGAAAAGGTTTGGAGAATGTGAAAAATATGCAGCCGTGCAATTCGTAAATATTCTAGGGATTCAAATTCCAAATCGCAGCGCATCCACAGCCGTTCCCAAGAATGTTTGGAAGCATTTAATAAATCTGTAAAACTAGGGGCAGTTAGGGCGACTTGCTGGGATGCTTCAATACAACAAGCGATCGCTGGATCACGCGAGGTATACAAAGTAGCAATTTTTTCAATTGCAATCACCGCACCGCTTGTCACCTGAACTTGAACACGCTCCCCGATTTGGGCTATATCCCGATCAATGGTTCGTGTTGAGTTGACCGCACAACCATCCACAAATACCTGGGTACGTGCCGCTAATGCCACTTCAACACGAGACTGAGAGGTGCGCGTAGTGAGCCAAATTCCTCCTGGCTCTACGGTTCCTATCGCTATTGGCTCTAAGTGCTGCTTGCTGTAGGGTTCGTAGCGCTTGACATTATTATTAATGACCTGTCCATCAATTGCCGAACGAATTTCTAGATTCCCTGACCAATTTTCAGCCATTAATTCCAGATGCAATCCCCCAAGGTGCGGTTGAGCCATACTAACAAATCGCTGTTCGTGTAGTCTGGTTTGCCGTCCCTCGCGATCGCGAAACTGAATCTCCCGCCGCAACACCCCGTAGCGCAGGTGCAAACTTTGTCGATAAGAAAGGATTTCGACTTGATCGATAGAAAACCAGTCTCCATCATCAATGCGAAACGTTAACGCTAACCAGTTGGGCAAATTAACCAGGGATTCATTCTCCACCGTCTCACCCTGGATCTGGCTGACCAAACGATTGTAAAGACCGGCTCGGTAAGTGCCAGGATAGTGAATATCATCCGCCGTTGCCTCAATTGCTGCCGCACGAGTGACAAAATAGCCATTTCCGAGGGCAAACAACGCTTCCCGGTGTCCTTCATCCTGGGGATCGTAGCCATCAAATGCCATGACCCAGGTATGTTCTGAGTTTGAGTTGTCGTAATCAGAGAACATCGGCATGATTGACAATTTGCTCAAATAGTGCATTAAGTTGCGATCGCGTCGGGTAGGCAGGTTGAGAGCCATACTGGGTAACAGCCGCATGGGAAGCGGCTGTCGCCAAACAAGCCGTATCCAAAAGCGATTGTCCTTCAACAACAGCAACGGCTAGACCGCCTGCAAATGCATCACCTGCCCCGGTTGCATCAACCACATCCACAGGAGTAGGGGGAATATGCATGACCTTTTGAGAATTCACTAGAACGCAACCACCATCTTCTAGCTTCACAAAGGCATTCTCTACTCCCTGTTTTACCAAATGGCGACCCGCCTCAACCGCATGGTCAACAGAATCGATGGTAATGTCGGTTAACTGCTTGGCTTCCTGGGCATCGGGGACAATATAGCTGATTTTGGAAAACAACGACTGATCCACGTACTTCACCGGCGAGGGATCGAGGATAACAGGAATACCACATTTATGGGCAGCCACAATGCTGTGATTGGCAATAAAAGGAGTAATTTCATAATCAACAACTAAAACTGACCCAGAGGGGGCGCTTTCAATGGCTTCACTCACCATTGCCCTATCTTCCTCTGACCATTGATAATTGGCATTGCCAGCTAAAAGAACACCTTTTTTGCCATCTGGTGGCACCGCAATCATAGAAACGGCAGTAGTTTGACCGGCCACAGCCTGCACATATTGCAGATCGATATCGATTTCTCGCAGCGATCGCAATGCCTGTTCTTTCAGGTCATCGTCTCCCACATGACCGATTAACCGTGTAGGAATCCCCAAGCGACTAGCTAGATAGGCAACATTGGCCGCTTTTCCACCCCCTAATCGGACAAAATCATGTGCTATGAGTACCCCCTCACTCAGGTCAGGTTGGCGATCGACCCGCATTTGAAAGTCAGCATTGATACTGCCGAGAGAAATCACTACTCCCTGAGTCATGAGGCCATTCTCCTGAAATTTATTCAAGGAAATTTTGGCAGCTTGTTTGATTTAATGCATGACTCTACCGAAATATTTCTTAATCCCCAAAGGAACTAAAGCCGTGCTATCGCTTTCATCCTTGCTAGTCAAGAAACTAGGGTTTTAGATTTTAATAAATTTGTCAACAAGAACTGGTCAGATATCCTGTCACAAAAACCCCCCTTTTGAGGGATGATTCCCCTTCTTTAACCCATTAAAAAAGTTAGCAGTTGCCCTTTTAGATAGAGGGCGGATAATTCCCTAAATGTGAGGGTTGGAGGAGCACTATGCCACCTCCCTGATTGCCTCATTGGTATTAAAATGCCAGTCGTAAAAATTAACTTTCAACAACTGGTAATATCAAATCTGGTAAATGACCATAAAACCTGTAAGGGTGGGTTTTGATGTGAAGTTCTCGGTACTGCCCAAAGCTGATTGTTCAACCCGCCCCTACGATTATCTGGTTAATTCAAACGGATTTGATATAAAAAACGTTTCTCTTTAACCCTTGCTCATGCAACTATCTGGCCGAACTACCCAAACTTTAATGGCAGTCATTGCAACAATCTTAGTTGTATCTGCCTTGAGAGCAACTCAACCCATTTCCATGCCTTTAGCGTTTGCATTTTTTATTGCCGTTTTGGTCTACCCCCTGCAACGCTGGTTCAATCACTATATGCCTCATTGGTTAAGTTTGGTTCTGGTTCTACTGCTTTTGGCAGGTGTGTTGGGTTTAGGGGTGGGAGCCTTGACATTAAGTGCTGAAATTATTGAACCGAAGGCACCCGAATATCTCAATCGCCTGCAACAAATGGCAGAATCGGTGCAATCCTGGGCACAATCACGAGGTTTCCCAGTTTCACCGTTTTTTTCTGGGCAAAACTCAAATCAACTCACTCAGGAGGCAATTGTTGGAATTAAATCACTACTGTCTGCCCTCAGTTTGTTTGTGTTAGTAGTATCGTTACTGGTTTTGTTGCTCTTGGAAGTCAATCAATACAAACAGAAGGTGCAGCGAGCATTTCCTTCTCGAACGAGTGATCGCCTAATTAATGCCGTTGGTAATATGAGCGACAAGCTGCGTCGTTATCTATTTGTGATGACGTTTACCAGTTTTTTAACCGGACTATTGACCAGCATCTGGTGTTTTGTTTTAGGAATTGATTTGGCATTTGTGTGGGGATTAGTCGGGTTTGTTCTCAACTATATCCCGACATTAGGTTCAATTATTGCAGTGATTCCACCTACGCTGGTGGCTCTTGTTTTTAATGGCGTAGGTCGAGGGATTGCCACATTAATCGGTTTAGCAGCACTTCAGGTAGCGATGGGTAATTTTGTCGATCCTCGCCTGCAAGGAAAAACATTGCAGCTATCGCCGTTTGTAGCTTTAATTTCTATCGTCTTTTGGGGTTGGGTATGGGGTATACCCGGTGCTATTTTGGGTGTCCCGATGACGGTAGCCATTATTCTCCTTTGCCAGGAGTTTGAATCAACGCGAGGGATTGCGATTGTTTTGGGTGAAGAAGTCGAGAAGAGTAAGCAGTAGATAAAACCAAAAAATGAGTAATACTAACCGAAGCAATTCATCTACCGATGAGATAACGAACAACCAGGAAGAAAACCCAGAGCAATCTGTTCCCAAATCTCCAAGTGGTTGGAGTCGCTTAAAGTGGTTGGGGCCGAGCTTTTTGTGGATGCTCTCTGCTGCGGGTTCTGGTGAGTTACTGTTTACACCTAGAATTGCTGCCCTCTACGGCTATTCTCTCCTTTGGGCGCTGCTTGCGGCGGTTGTCTTGAAATGGTTTATCAACCGCGAGGTTGGCCGCTTTTCCGTCTGCACGGGAGCCAAGATACTCGAAGGTTTTAGGCGACTTCCTGGCCCGAAAAATTGGGCAGTTTGGCTGATTTTGCTGCCCCAAGTGGTTGTGGCGATCGCCACGGTTGCTGGACTCTCCGGTGCTGCCGCCACTGCACTGATTCTAATGACAGGGGGAACGGTTCAGGTTTGGACGGTGATTATCATCGCTGTGACGGCAGCGATTGTTTTCTTGGGGCAATACAACTATGTGGAAAAGATTTCCTCATATATTGGCATTGCCCGCACGATTGCCGTAGTTGTTGCTGCTATTCTTGTTTTTCCTAACCTCAAGAACCTGGGAGCAGGGTTATTGCCGCAAATACCTGCCGATGTGCAGTATCAGGAGATTTTACCTTGGCTAGGGTTTATGCTAGCAGGGGCAGCAGGGCTGATGTGGTATTCCTATTGGGTGGAAGCGAGAGGATATGGTGCGGCGGCACTTAAGCAAGAAGAACCACTCGATTTCAATCAAATTAGTCAGGAAGAACGTAAGCACCTACGGGGTTGGATTACCCTGATGACTTTCTCCAACACGTTAGCTGTAGTCGGTGCGCTCTTGGCTGCATTAGCGTTCCTCATTCTCGGTGGAGAATTGCTGCGTCCGGAAGGACTAGTACCCAAAGAAAATCAGGTGGCTGAAACGTTAGGGAGTTTACTGGGTAATCTTTGGGGTCCCTTTGGTTTCTGGTTTATGATTGCGATCGTTTTTATTACCTTTTGCAGCACCACACTGTCAGTTCAAGATGGTTTTGGGCGGATGTTTGCCGATGGAACCAATATTCTTTTCCAAGGATTTGGCGTGCAAGGTCGTTGGACGAATGAAAAGTTTTTACAGAAAGCTTACATCATTGTTTTACTAGCTGCTCTACCGATTGGGATTTACCTGATTTTTGGTCAACCTGTCGGTTTACTTCAGTTAGCTGGAGGCATTGAAGCGGCTCACATTCCGATTGTTACTGGGCTAACGCTTTACCTAAATCATCGAATGCTGCCCAAGGAATTGCGGCCTTCAAAACTCAGCTTGGGAGCCACTGGAATCGCAGGTCTATTTTTCGCTGTATTTGCTGTTATTTATCTCCTCCAATTGCTTGGTGTGTTGGGAGGAGGCAGTGGCTCTAGCTGAAGTCGGTTACTCAGGTAGGGATTGACAAATAAATAATTTCGTGAATGAGCCGATTCACCAGCTAAATGCAGATTTACCGAGAACAAACATGGCACAGTTACACAATTATACCCAGGCTTTTGGACAACCTGGTTTAGAACCCCGGTGGCAACAAGGGAATAAAGACGGAGTAGGGACTGCCGACTCTCTTTCTAATCGGGTTTGGTTTACCCTTTCGCAGGGCATTCTCAACGAAGTCTATTATCCTACAGTCGATCGCCCCCAAATCCGTGATTTGCAATATCTCATCACTGATGGCGAAAGCTGGTTTCATGAAGAAAAACGACATCTCGACTCAAAAACGGAACGTATCGCCCCATCGGTTTTAGGGTATCGCATTACCAATTGTGACCCCCAACAACGCTACACCATCACCAAAGAAATTATTACCGACCCGCACTTTCCCTGTATTTTGCAACACACAAAACTGACAGGCGAAGCCATTTCATCTAAATTACAGCTCTATGTTTTGTGTGAACCTCACTTAGGTATTGATGGCTGGGATGACAGCGCCTCTGTAGTGGAAGTAGCAGGTCGGAAAATTTTAACGGCTTGTGAAGGTAATCAATGGCTGGCAATGGCAGCAACCGTGCCTTTTACTCGCCTCTCCTGCGGTTACGTGGGGAAAAGCGACGGCTGGACTGATTTAGCCGATAATTTCCAGATGGACTGGGAGTTTGATCGGGCTTTATCGGGTAATATTGCCCTCACCGGGAAAATTGACTTGCAAACCAGTCAGGAGTTTACCTTGGGGTTAGCCTTTGGCAATTGTCTGCATGATGCCGTCACTACGCTGCTGTTGTCGCTGGATATTCCCTATGAGAAACAGCGATCGCAGTATATCAAGCAGTGGGAAGATGCCTGTGCTGACCGTCTCCCCTTAGAAGAAATTTCCCACGACAAAGGCAACTTATACGACAGTAGCTTCTGTGTACTAATGGCACACGAGGATAAGATGTATCCCGGTGCACTGATTGCCTCTTTGTCAATTCCTTGGGGACAAGCGCATGGAGATAGCCAAAAGGGAGGCTATCACTTAGTGTGGCCTCGTGACCTCACCAATAGTGTTAGCGCCTTAATGGCAGCAGGCCACCATACCACCGCCCTAGAAGCATTAGTTTATTTAGCGGCTAGTCAAAAGGAAGATGGGGGTTTTGCCCAAAACTTCTGGATTAATGGCCAACCTCACTGGACTGGAATTCAACTCGATCAAGTGGCATTCCCAGTGCTGCTAGCATGGCGACTTTACCGAGAAAATGCTCTCCGCCAATTTGACCCCTACCCCATGGTAATGCGATCAGCGAGTTACCTGATTCGTCATGGCCCGGCTACTGAACAAGAACGGTGGGAGGAAGTTAGTGGTTATTCTCCCTCTACCCTTGCTGCAACGATTGCCGCACTCATCTGCGCTGCCAGCTTCGCACGCAATCGAAAAGATGAGAGTACTGCCCAATTTATCGAAGAATACGCTGATTTCCTAGAAAGCCACATCGAAAGTTGGACGGTGACAACGGAGGGGACATTAGTACCTGAAATCAAACGGCACTACATCCGCATTCATCCGGTAAGTATTGACGACCCGCAGCCGAATGAAAATCCCAATCAAGGCATGTTGACAATCCCTAACCGTCCCCCTGGTAGCCAGTCGCAGTTTCCTGCTAAACAAATTGTCGATGCTGGGTTTCTGGAATTGGTACGCTATGGTATTCGCAAACCGGATGACCCTTTGATTGTTGATTCGCTCAAAGTTATCGATGCTGCATTGAAAGTAGAAACTCCTATGGGTTCGGTGTGGCATCGCTATAACCATGATGGCTATGGACAACGGGAAGATGGCGGCCCTTTTCTTTCTTGGGGTAAGGGGCGGGCATGGCCTTTACTTACAGGGGAACGGGGACACTACGAATTAGCCGCAGGACATGATGTGAGTCCATTTATCCAAGCAATGGAAGCCTTTGCGTCCGACACAGGACTTTTAACCGAACAAGTTTGGGATGAACCCGATTTTCCTGATGCCTCTTTATACTTAGGAAAACCGACCGGTGCAGCCATGCCTTTAGCCTGGGCGCATGGGGAGTATATCAAGCTGTTGCGGTCAGTGCAGGATGGGCAGGTGTTTGACCGGATTCCAGAGGTTGCAGAACGTTATATTCAAGGTGGCAAACCCACTCGGTTTCTGGAGATTTGGAAATTTAACCGCCAAGTCCGGGCTGTGAAACCCGGTTATACGCTGCGAATTCAGGCGTTAGCACCTTTTTGTTTGTGCTGGAGTATGGATAACTGGCAGACGGTTAATAATACTGAGTCTACGGCAACGGGGCTGAATATCGATTTTGTGGATATTGTAATTGCTGCCGATCAAAAGTTTCCCATTCGCTTTACCTTTTTTTGGACTGCATCTAATCAATGGGAAAACCGCAATTACGACGTTGCCATTTTTTCAGCATAAACTCCCTAAAACCTCAAATTGGTCTTGAGGCTTTGGTTCAGTTTTAAGAGCGTTAATGCTAATCGATATTCGAGACTTGGATATTTCACAGGGTAGCTTCCTATACCACTTGGCGGCTATACAACTGCTTCCCTGAGGTTAGTTGCTTCTGAATCGCTTGGCGAGTGTCAATAAAGGTATATTGTTCTCCTACATTGCCACTGGGTTGTTCTCCAACGATGTAGTATCGTACAGGCATTTCTGGAGCATTGATCACAATGCGATCTGATACTGTTGTTGTAGCTCTTGGTGCATTTTGAATTTCCTCATCAAGCCGAGCAATGACCCACAGTTGGTTATTAACCATATAGACATCTTGAATCTCAAGGTCATAGCCTGCCGACGGAACCGTAACTTTAGCCGCTAAAGTCTGCTCCTTCCGGTCTACTCCGGGGAGATTAACATCAACATAGGGGACTTTAACCGTTCTTTCTTCCTGTACGACTTCAACTCGAGGCACTGTAACAGTTCGCTCAACTGTCCCGACATTAACATCAGGGCCTTTGACATCATATTCCGGCAATTGTCCAGGTTCTACCTCAACGTCAACATCTGGTAATTCGCCAGTTCTTTCTTGCTCAATACGACAGCCCGAGGAAAGAGCTAACAGCCCAACTAGAGGGATTAAGAGTGAGCGTTTTAAGATTGATTTTGTGGTGATAGTAGGCATAGTTTTTTTTTAAGATATAAAGCGCCAAAGAAGATAAAGCTCTATTTTTGTTATTACATTCTTAGAGCATAATCACCTTCTCCTAAAATATACAAAAAAAAAACAGCCTTTACCCCCTTCTATGGGTTGAATTCTTGTGAGTCCATTGGTGTAGGTGAGTACGGGTACATAGGAGCTGGGTACTCTTAGAGAATCGATAATTAAATTTAAAAATAATTTGATTAAGAGAGAATAATTCAGTTTAAATCTACAGTCATATACAGTGATTACATAAAGATTTTAAGGACTTTCTGTAATAGCCTTACCCCATATTTGTAAGCCAATCGAAAAGGTTTAACAAGATAGTACAAAAAAGAAACTTGTGAAGGTAATTGCATAAATTCTCTATCTCGCTCATTGGGAGTGATGGCTAGCTTAAAAAGATACAAAATATATAGAAACTTATCTAAAAATTGTTCTCTAATTTGGAAATTAAAGATGACATTTTTCCCTAATACGGTCAAAGAATTCTCTAAAACTTCCGGTGGGATATGAGCTGATTGAAAAAGGCGATCGCAGGATTGACTAGCAAGCACTCTTACTCCTAAATCAGCTTCTATCTGAAGCAAAATATCCTGAGGGAGAGTAACATTCCATAACTGTCTCGCTAAGGAAAGTCCCAGAAAAAGCATTCGCCTACAGCCGAGTTGATTCACTTGTTCTATAAGATATTCCCAATTTAACGTAGGACGAGCTTGGATTAATTCAGCAATATCGCAGATTTTAATTAATTGTTCTCGCTTCACCCAAAAATCTCGGGCTAACTGTACACAGAGAATAATCAACAAATCTTCAGACGATAAATTTACAACCGTTGTACCTGCAAGAGAAACTGATTCTAGACGTTGCCATAGTTCTGCAAAATTTAAGGGGCAAGGAAAATACCACGGTGTAATTCCCTGATGAAGATCGATATGCACTCTATGCCCCTTATCAATAAAACTTTGCTGCCACCCCAACTCGTGCCATGAGTAATATCCCTGTGAGAGCAACAAATCTCTAGCTTTAAAAAAGTCCTGCTCGGACACTAAAATATCTAAGTCACAAAATTGCCGTAAAGTCAGATTCCCGTAAACTGAAGCTGTTAGAACTGGGCCTTTAAAAGGGATAGCGCCAATTTCCTGTTCTTGAAATAGGCGTAACAGTTTAACCAATTCACTGGTTAAAAGAAGATTATTCAGAGTATTGGCTTGGAAATAGCTTTTCCATTCTTCCAAAATGGCTGGAGGAACGGCATCAGGGCAAAGGGTATTTAAGTGAAAATACAACAGAGGCATAACCCCTTGGCGTAGTGCCATTTGGGTTAAGCAAGCCCAATCTATTGGTTCTTGAATCAGAGTTTTTAGCCGCTTGATAGTGTGGGAGTCTAGGCGAGTTCGAGTGCAGCAAAGCAGTAGTTCAAATTGAGGTTGGAGACTAACTGAAGTGGCCGGAGAAAGTGTTGAATACATTGTTATGGCGGTTCTTGCCGCAGAATCAAGTTAAGCGGTTGCGTCTACAGATTGTGTTTGATTGGAATGGCTGGGGTTAGAGTCAGCTTGCATTTGTGTAGTCCATGATTGGGCATAGAGTCCACCCTGCGCCAACAATTCATCATGATTTCCGGACTCAACAATTTGGCCGTGACGCATAACATGAATAATGTCAGCTCGCATGGCTAAGGTGAAACGGTGTGTGATTACCAATGCAGTACGGCCATTGGCTAGTGTGCGAAATCGCTCTAACCAATCAAACTCCGCCCAAGGGTCCATTGCACTGGTCGGTTCATCTAAAATAATTAGTTGTGCTCGTCGCAGAAAGGCTCGAGCCAAAGCTAGACGCTGCCATTCTCCGCCACTGAGTTCAGCACCTCCGGGAAACCATTTTCCCAGCAATGAGTCGTACCCTTGGGGTAGGCGCATAATCGCCTCATGCACACCCGCACCTCTGGCCGCCGTTTCAATGGCTGAGATGTTAGGGGTAGCGGCTAAGTCACCCAGTGCAATATTTTGGGCAGCCGTGACGTAGTAGGGAATGGGAAATTGGAACAATACTGTAATAATGCTGCGAAGTTCTTCGACTGAAAAATCACGAAGATTGGTGCCATCGAGTTCAATAGAACCGGAATCGGGGTCATAAAAACGACACAGAATCTTAAGTAATGTACTTTTTCCGGCACCATTATCTCCAACAATCGCCACAATTTTTCCGGCAGGAATCGTGAGATTAAAGTTAGTTAAAACGGTTCGCTCAGTTCCAGGGTAACGGAAGGTAACTTGTTGAAAATGAATCCCCTCTTGGATGGTAGAAGGCAGGGGTAGCGGTTGGGGGGGACTAATAACTTTTGGTTCTAGTCTCAAGAATTCAAACAAATCCCCGATAAATAAGCTGTTTTTATAAATTTCTCCTAAATTCCCGAGTAGGGAACGCATCAGGGTTTGGCCGCGATTAAAGGCTTGGTAAAAGAGGGCTAAATCACCGAGAGTAATGATTCCTAATAGAACTTGTCGCCCCATCCAAGCGACAGCTAAACCAGAAATACTCAATGCGATCGCATTTGCCCCCAAACGACTCCATGTTTGGTTTTGTATTAGCTTAAGATGCTCTGTGCGTAACCGTTGACGCAATTCTTGGTAAGCCGACTGAAAGTAAGAACCTAAATTAAAGAGTCGCAATTCAGCCGCAACACTATCATTCGTCAGTAACAACTCATAATATTGAACCCAGCGCCGATCTGTCGTTGTCTCTTGCCACCACTGATGATGACGGCGATTGAGGCGCAGCACAATATAAAAAGCTGGTAATGTACTCAACAGCAAAAGTGCAGGTAGCCAGATGCCGTAAGGAAGAAGGATAGCAGCCATCGCCAGTAGGGTAATACTATTTTGCAGTAAGCTGCCACTGTTTTCCAGCAAGGCCAGGGAACGGCCACTCGCATCACTACGGGCTCGGTTGAGATGGTCGTGATAGTCTGAAGATTCGTAAAAAGCTAGGTCAATTGTGATTGATTTTTCATGCACTAATGCACTGATATAGTCTTGAACGAGCTCTGATTGGGCAGTGCGAACCCATCCAATACTAGTTCCTAAACACTCAGTAAGTAATAACACGCCTGCCATCAGCGTGGCTGGAACTAAGATGAATTGGATACTCTCCCAGTTTATGCCTTGACCTGCAACAGCAACGATGCGATCGACTAATAACCGTGTGAGGTAAACCGTCGCAACAGGCAATAATCCCTGCATCACCAGCAACCCTATCCAAACTAGCATCCAGTTGTGGGCAGCCGCCCAAACCAAGCGCCCGGTTTGTGGCAAGTAGGATAGTTGGGTAACATAGCCCTTGAGTCGGGTTAAGCTGTTGTGCATTAAATTCGTATTATGAGATTCGCTTTTGGAGCAGGGGTGCTGGGGTGCGGGGGAGAAAAAAGACAAAATTCCTGACTTCTGACTCCTGACTCCTGACTCCTAACTCCTGACTTCTAACTCCTGACTCCTGACTCCTGTTTTCAGATGTTCTTCCACTAACCTTGCTAATTCAGGCAGTAATTCTAGGGAACGGGGACGCTTTAGGCGATAAATGGGTATAGTCTTAGCCAAGTTAGCGCATTGATAAAAATGAGATGCATCTCCTGATATCAACCATCGAGTAGGAACAGAGTGAGGCAACAGTTCAATGACTGATTGTTGGGGTGCAATTGGTTCAATGTCTAGGGTTGTACCTTCGCTGAGTAGGTAAATGCATCGTAGTGGTAAGGGAGTCGTCGGAAACTCAGATGTCACTCGACAACCCCGTTTTTCTTCCAACGGATGCAGTACAAACAGTGACTCCTGTGCATATCCGAGGGAGTTGGCAGCTTCTAGGCTGAGTTTAATTTGGGGAAACCCTGGAAATACCGAAACGTTATGGCGATCGAGTTGGACGGCCATCACATCATCTGCAATGATACGATGCCCACGCTGATAAAGAGCTGCTCCAGTGGAAGATTTTCCAGCACCCGACATTCCCACAAAACCAACAGCCCATCCGTCAACCTCTACCACGTTGGCATGCAACACGAGTAAGCCTCGCTGATAGAGCAAAATTGCCATCACTGTTCCCACTAGGCATAGTCGAATCAGGTTCACCTCTACACCAGGTGCAGGCATAATCACAATTTCTCGCCCCTCACGAATGTGAAAAATGCCGATATCTTTAATCGTTAATGTTGCTTCTTGCCGATCAATTTGGCAATTCCATGAGTCTTCGCCCAATTCGAGGGGGAAATGATTTTTGTACATCCCCTCTTGGCTTCTAATATGGATAGCCGCATCACAACCTGAATCTATGGATAAGAACTCAGGGAGTGGGATGGAGGAACATATATTTAACCCGTAAGCATAGTAGTAATACATATAATTTTTAATTAAACTTTAATCAAATAAAATTTCATAATTTAGGCAAACTCCACATAGAGCAAGGGCGCACGTCGGTGCGCCCCTACCAATGGTGGTTCAAACGTCAAGTTGCTATAGTCTGGATGTTTGATATGGCACTTCTGGCATGAGTTAGGTACACTCATCATCTTCTGACTCCTGACTTCTGACTCCTGAATTCCTTTCATCAACTATGAACCCCTATCAGCCTGATTAAGCCATCAATTTTTTAGGTTGAGACTTAATCAGACTGAATTTGGGAAATTACCTCAACTTAAGCAATTTAAGCTTTGGCATTGAGCCTATGCTATTGCTAGCTAAGAGGCGTTCCGGGCGGACGAGTCTGGATATTAGAGGCTAAATCATCGCCAGGCCCCAAACTTTTAATTTGAGTGCCCCCCTTGGTGATTTCCTCGATAGTGCCGTGAACAGTCAGTTTGGGCGCAACCCATGTCTTTTTCATCATTGAGTCTCCTTTCTAGAAAATAGTCAGAATGCACTTACAATAAGTGCTTATTTAGGAATTATTGAACCAAGTCAAACCTTTAAGTTTTGCTTGATTAATAATGGGTATTACATATAAAAAAAGCCTCACCTAATCGGGATGTAATCGGCTTAATTATTTATACATCCAGGTTAGTTTGTTTGAGCCACAGAGCCAGAGTCACGACCATAAAAATATTGAAGGCATCGGCTTCACGATGTAGTGGTTGAGAGGCATAGCGCTGATAGGCAGTCCGTAAAGCTGGAATGTTTACATAGTCCTCAATTAATGGGGAATTATTGAGAATAACTGCTTTGAGGGTTTCCTGTTCGTCCTCTTTTAACCGTTGTTTGAAATTAGCACTCAAGTTGCCTTTGCCTTTGCGCCACTGGACTTCAGGGGGTAAGATGCCATTCATCGCACGACGTAAGATAGAGCGAGTCCATCCTTGATGTAATTTTTGCTCAGGTGGTAATGCTAAGCAAAATTCCACGAGTCGGCGATCGCAAAAAGGATAGTGAAGTTCTACAGAAAATGCACCAGCAAGTTCACCCAATGTCTGGAGTGAATATTGCATTAAACCACTCGTGAGCGCATACCAATGTTCTTGCTTTGCGGTGCGTGCTAAGTTTATACCATTTGCCATTAAAGCTTGAGTATGTTCAACTAATCCAATCCTCTTGGCAAAATCAGGATGAATTAATCGACTATCCGGCCACAAAGTTTGCCCTCGTCCACGCAATTTATCGGATAATTGAAGGATAGGCCGAGGAATAATGGGTTTAAATCCATACTCCCAAATTAACCTCCGAGGTGAAATAGCACCGCCATAAAATTCTTGCGAAAGTCCTCTCGCTTCTGCGATTAATTTCTGCCATCGTCCAGTCTGAGCTAATACTGATAAATACTCATGGCCGTAAGAGACAGTTGTATCACCATCAACCCCACTAAACAGAATACGAACACCCTGCTGATGAGCCGCTTGAAAAATTGCCCAATCCATATACAAATTGGGAGCAAGGCAAGCGCCATCTAAGTGCCAAGAAACTTGATCGCGTGCTACTAAAGGACTGATTTGATCGGCATGCACATAGTAAGCCTCAACTCCCCCCATATTTACAACCGCTTTCATATAGGGACGTTCGTCAATTCTGGGATCGACTTCTGCCAGACTGGGAAAGATAGCAGAGAAGGTTGATAACGGTTGGTTTCCAGCTTCTAGGAGTAAGTTGCGAGCTACACAAGCAATAGAGGATGAGTCTAACCCTCCACTCAACATTGTTCCTACTGGAAACGCACTGCGAAGGCGACAGCGCACAGCCTCTGTAAAAATGTCGCGGAAGGCTTCAACATATTCCTCAGATGAGCTGAAGCGTAACTCATGTTTTAGGTTGACAGACCAATAGGATTGTAGTTTGTTACCTTTTGGGCTAATAGTGAGGCTATGGCCTGCCGGGAGTCGTAAAATATCCTGGTAAAAAGTACTAGTTTTGTCTTCTAAACTACCGATGAGATGATCAGCCACTCGGATTTCGTTGAGTCGGCGCGGTATTTGTGGTAGACACAGAATCGCTTTAACTTCAGTGGCAAAGACAAAAACGCTATTAGAACAATAGTAGTAGAACGGTTTAACACCCATGTGGTCTCGGGCGCAGAATAATTTTTGCTGACGCTGATCCCAAATGGCAAAGGCAAAATCCCCCAGAAAATGCTCTAAACAGGATTCACCCCATTTTTCATAGGCAGCTAGTATCAGTTGGCTATCTGTAATTTTCTCTTGGGGGTGATGGCAAAAACCCAACGCTGCAATCAATTCATCTCGATTATCAAGGCGAGCATCTGCCGTAATTGCCAAATCTCCTCTAGAATTAACCCAGGGTAGCTTTTCCAGCAAAGACTCTGGTGTAGTCCATAGCATCCGATGTCCAAAACCAACCGATCCTTCACTCCAAATCCCTGAATCATCGAGTCCTCGGTGCGCTAAGATATCCGCCATGCGCCCTAAATCTGTACGCTCCACAGGCTGATGGTTTAGGTAATAAATGCCCAAGATTGCGCTCATACTTGGCTACCTCCGAGAGAAGAGAGTAAGGTGAAGCTAGAAAGGTTACTGAGTCCGCCGATGACGACTTCTCCCTGACTTTCTACCCACGCATGCGCTTCTAATTGCCCTTTCTCTCCCTTGGCTACACCTAGACACAACGTTGCCGTATAACCATACCGATGCAACAAAATTTGAGTAGCTAAGGCGCGAGCCAGACATTTTACTTCACCGGGTAAATAGCGACTGGCTACCGATACCGCCCAAACGATTTGATCAATTGTCGTGGTTGAAATTGGGGGTAAATTGGTTTTGGTTTGCATGACTTGTGTGAATAAACGTCGCCAAGTCGGGAACGGAAGTAGCCACAATCCTAGGCGAATGGTGAGGAGTAAAGCCAATGCAGTGAGGAGTAATTGGCGATCGCTAGGCTTTAAGTGTAAGGCTTTATGGAGCAGCTTCATGCTTAACCTCAATCAGTTTGGCCGCCGCTAATTCTTGGAGCAAGGTTAACAAATCACGTTGACAATCCTCTGGCTCAACGTCATAATCGTGCAACAGTGCCTCTCGAATCTGCTTCACTGTTTTGGGTTGTTGAATGAGCTGCCAAATCTTTGCTCCCACTTCATTTAATCCGTAATACACCCCAGATTTTAGGTTGAGGATAACCGACTCACCTGCTAAATCAGCACAGACTTGTTCGTTAACGGCTACCACCGTTGCATTGTCTGAAACAAGGCACTCTAGCTTTAAAGTATCCATTGCTATTTAAGTGTAAGTACTGAGTTGGCAATGTTGGGCTGTCCTCGCTCTCATCTCAGTCATCTGGATTTTGTAACTGTCCAGTGAGCTGTTAAGGCGAAACATTTCACTTTACAAAATCTACAGCAACCATCCGGAGAATTCTTGAAATTTTGAGGTTTAATTATCCTTTAACAGGTAGATTTGTCCCTATACCCTCACAATATGTTTCTTTAGCAAGATGTATTAGAGAATTGCATGAGTTAACCATTTAGAACAAGTTGATAAAATTGAATTAACGAGCTTTAATTTCTAGGTATATAGGTTGTTTTTAGAAAATACAAATATCTATCAAAAACAATAAGTTTAGATATGATTAATATAAGCTTGAGATGCTTTATTGATTTCAATAATCCTATTGTTTAGCAAAATTATTATGAGTAAAGATTTAGCTAAATTGTATACGAAACGAACTGAAAACTTAGGTGGGTTTGAGCGTTAGCGAAACCCAACACCAACCAATGTTTCTTATACCATTTCACTTTTACTACGCTACAGATTGACCCCCCTAACCCCCCTTTTAAAGGGGGGAAAAGAAAAGCATCTGTAGTAGGCTTTTAGTGAATTGGTATTAGAAGGAAAGAGTATTCCTGAAATGTAGAATAGAGAAAAGGGTTTCACGGGTGCGATCGCTTGAGTGCAAGCGTATCGTAGTTGGAAAGTATGGATAGACAACATCAGACCGGTGATGTGATTGGCGATCGCTATCGGATTGTCGCACCATTGGGTCAAGGTGGCATGGGGACAACCTACGAAGCGGAAGATTTAACCAACTATCAACGGGTTGCCATCAAAGTTTTGTCTCTGCGCCAGATTAAGGAATGGAAGGTTTTAGAATTGTTTGAACGGGAAGCTAGGATTCTTGCTAACCTGGAACATCCAGCGATTCCGAAATACCTGGACTACTTCCCCATCGACTTTCCCAACAACCGCCGCTTCTATCTGGTGCGAGAACTGGTAAGGGGCGAATCGTTAGCTGACTTGGTAGAGAAAGCTTGGCAGGCTAATGAGTTAGAGGTGAAGCAGATAGCGGTGCAAGTGCTGGATATCCTCAACTACCTGCACCAACTGACTCCACCTGTGATTCACCGCGATATTAAGCCACAAAACATCATCCGTCGTCCTGATGGTCAGGTATTTTTGGTAGATTTTGGCGCAGTACAAGAGGTTTATCGCAATACCCTGACTCGTGGTGGAACCTTTATCGGGACTTTGGGTTATGTACCCCAAGAGCAGTTTTGTGGAAACGTACAACCCGCGTCTGATTTGTACAGTTTGGGGGCGACATTACTATTTTTACTGACCAAGCGATCGCCTGATGAACTTCCTGTACGTCGGATGAAAATTGATTTCCGCCGTTACGTGCAAGTTTTGCCTGAGTTCGGCGATTGGTTAGAAAAGATGCTCGAACCCGCCATAGAAGACCGATTTCAGTCAGCGAAGGATGCTCTTGAGGCGTTACAGAACCACAAAAAAGTTACCCCTTCTGTACCGCTACCCACGCAGTCAAAGCCTGAAAAGCCAGAGAGGTTTCGTGTTAGCAAAACTACTCGACATCTGGTCGTGGAAATGTCTCCTCTGGGAGGAGGGGCGTTGGGTGTAATCTTTATATTGCTGGCTATTAGCATACTATTTATGCTCCTTCCGGAGACACATGTGGTATTCAAGTTAGGCTTGATTGCATCATTGTGGTTAATGATGGGGTCGCCCTTTGTATGCCGTTATTTGTGGGAAATTAAAGGTCGTATTCGCCTAGAAATTGACCCACAAAATTTCAGAGTACAGTGGATAATGTGGGGGATACCCTTTGGTCACGTTCAAGCAAAGACAGCATATATTGAACGAATTGAGCAAATAGATAGTAAAACCAAAGATTCAACCACATCCTGTCTTATTGTCTGGGAGGGAGTAAATCGGCATACATTTGATCTAGGCAGCCGCAAGGAAGAGCAGTGGTTAGCGGATGAGGCAACGGATTTCTTATTACAACTACGGAAGCGATCATATAAGTAGCGAGAATCGTTGCAATTGATCACCTTAACAAGCTATGGAAACACTAAACCAGCCCAATGATATAATTGCCCAACGTTATCGCCTTGTTGCTCCCTTGGGTCAAGGCGCGTTTGGCACAACTTACGAAGCAGAAGATTTAACCAACTATCAACGAGTTGCCATCAAAGCGTTGTCTCTCAGCCAATTGACTGATTGGAAGAGTTTAGACTTATTTGAACGAGAAGCTAGAGTCCTAGCAAACCTCAACCATCCCGCTATTCCCAAGTATCTTGATTACTTCCACGAAGATACGGCCGAAGATTATCAATTTTACCTAGTGCAAGAACTGGTAGTTGGGGAATCTTTAGCGGATTTGGTTAAGAAAGGTTGGCATGGCAATGAAGCTGAAATTAAGAAAATTGCCGTTCAAGTGCTGGAAATCCTCAATTATTTGCACAGTTTAAATCCATCGGTAATTCACCGAGATATTAAGCCACAAAACATTATCCGGCGTTCTGATGGACAGGTATATTTAGTTGATTTTGGAGCAGTGCAAGATGACTACCGCCAAAGTTTAATCCGAGGAGGTACATTTGTAGGGACTTTGGGCTATATGCCACCGGAACAGTTTCGCGGACAAATCTTTTTCGCCTCAGATTTGTATGCTTTGGGGGCAACATTAATATTTTTGCTGACTCATCGCTCACCGGCTGATTTACCCCAATGTCGGATGAAGATTGATTTTCGCTCACGGGTGCAAATTTCCCCGGAATTTGCTGATTGGTTGGAGAAGATGCTCGAACCTGCTGCGGAAGATCGATTTAAGTCAGCCGTTGAAGCGCTCAAAGCTTTACAACCTCCACGACCACTGCCCAATCCTAGTAAACAACCCCCTCAAAATCAACCTCTGTCAGTGGGTCGGCGGCCTATAGGTAGTCGCATTGTATTGAAAAAAACAAAGAAGCGTTTGGTCGTGGCAATTCCTCCATTGAGGTGGCAGACGGATTGTATTGGAACTTACATCGTATTGGGGCCGCTTTTGTTTAGCTTGCCATTACTATTCTTCTTCCAGGTGATTGTGTTAGTTCAATCGCTCTTGGAATTCCTAATGGTGATGCTGCCTTTATTAAGCTTGGTTCCGTTCTGGTTGGTAGGTTTGTATATGCTCTGGACTATAGTATATGGGTTCAAGGGGAGCAGCTACCTAGAGATTGACTCATTATCCTTTTGCCTCGGATGGAAGTGCCTTTGGTTTATCAATCAGGTACGAGGACAGACAGCAGACATTCAGCGCATTGAAAGATCGACTATCTGGGAAAAAGAGCGTAAGCACACGTTTGCTGCTGAAGTAACCTCACTAGAGCAGGATTGGTTAGTAGCAGAGATATCGGATTTCCTAAAAAGCGTATCCAGTCAAAAAACGTAAACGCGATGGGCTGAAAGCCTAGCGAGAGCTAACGCACTTAACTCCAAACAAACGTAGGTTGGGTTGAGCATTAGCGAAACCCAACACCAAGTCAATCTACTAACCCTATTATCAATTCATTCATTCCCAATCCCTTCAAGAAAGGGAATCTCCTCGCCTTCACCCCAGCAGCGATCGTACAAACCATCTCGGATATAACGATGAAAACTGGAAAATTCCCAATCTCTGGGAGTTCGCACCAAGCCATGTTTCACTGGGTTGTAGTGAATGTACTCCACATGCTGGGTGAAATCTGTCTCATCCCGAATGAGGTGTTCCCAAAATCGCTGCTGCCAAACAGCCTGTTCCTTTTTTCGTTGCCTAGATGCAGATGGTTGTTGTTTGTATTTGGGATGACAGCGACGGCTAAATTCGCTTTTAATCAATCGCCAACGGGTGGAAAAGTCACAGTCACCTTCGGGTAATGTCCAAATGCAGTGCAAATGGTCTGGTAGCAACACAAAGGCGTCGATTGTAAATGGATGGTTGGCTTTGACAGAACGAACAATCTCTCGAAGCAAGGGAACATTATCGGGTTCACACAAAATCTTGTGCCGTTTATGAGTTACTAGGGTGAAAAAGTAGGTGCCCCCTTTTATTTTTGCCCGACGATATTGCATGGCGTTGTTAACCTCGTAGGTTGGGTTGAGCGATAGTGAAACCCAACTCCAACCAGCTTATCCAGCCATTAAGTTTCTCCAACACCGTAAAATTCCGGATTTGTTGGGTTACTCGACGCTGCGGCAACCCCTACGAGGAACAGGAACGCTGTGAGAACGTGCCTATCGAGTTAGCAACAGTAGGTTTAAGCGTTGTCCAACGCCGTTCAACCGATGAAATTATTTACTGGTAAAAAACCACAATGCGTTGGAAATGTTGGGTTTCGTGCCTCAACCCAACCTACAAGAGGACTCTAAACTGCAAAGGCGATCGCTCTCTGTATATTGGACTTAGGGCAAGAAAATTATCACAGCGAGTTCATGTCCACTTATAACGAAGTACTTAGCCAAGTTCAAAGCCTCACTTCTGATGAGCAACTGCGGCTATTGGAAGAATTAGCTGCGCTGGTTCGTCGGCGGGTAACATCTGAGTCTCAGCCCAACCTACAGGAAACGCAAGAGATAGGTGTCGATATTAGCTTTAACTCTGACCCATTGGTAGGCTTATTTTCAGGTACTACTGACCTTGCCACAAATTCGGAAGATATGCTGCAATAGGGAATTACTGAAAAATCGGGCTGGACATGGAAAGAACCCTTCCCGTAGCTGACACAGGCTTTGTTGTAGCTTTGTTAAACCGCTCAAATAGGATGCATGACCTTGTTAAAAGGGTATATGGACAACATCAGCAGATTTTCTTGCCACAAACGGTACTAGCAGAAGTTGCATATTTGGTAGTGCGTAATGCGGGAACAGCGACGCGATCATAACTTTTGCAGGGAAGCAAACTGCTAGTACTTGCCTACAAAAGCAGATAAAGTCGATACACCCTTGCGGAAAAAATAACGTTGAGAGTTATCAACCGCTTGCGTATCGCTGTTACCAAATTGATGCAAGATATAGTATAAAACCAGGCAAAACATCTTCACCCGATAAAGTCAGTGGATTTTGTAATACCTCAACATCCTGCTCTTGCCGATAAATTTCTACTTGCCTAGATTTGCGATTAATTAACCAACCCAAACGAGCGCCATTATCTCGGTATTCCTTCATTTTCTCCTGGGTCTCCTTCAATCTATCGTTGGGAGAAAGTAGTTCAAGCACAAAATCAGGGCAAAGGGGAGCAAATTTCGTTTTTTGCTCAGGAGTTAGAGCATTCCAGCGTTCCAATTTTACCCAAGAGGCATCAGGAGAACGATCTGCACCTAATGGTAGCTTGAAAGCACCAGAGGAATCAAAAACTTTACCCAGTTGAGTTTGCTCATTCCAAACCCAGATTTGAGCAGTTAATCCAGCATTGCGGTTACTGGTTTCTCCCCCTGTGGGTGGCATGATAATTAATTCTCCCTTTGAATTACGTTCAAATCTGAGAGTTTCATTATCCTGACATAGTTGATAGAATTGCTCGTCTGTCAGTTTAATAACGGAGTTAAAGTTGACGGTTATGGCAGTCATCGCTCGATTCAGATTTTGGGCTATCTAAAATTAGTAGAGACGTTCTGCTTGGCTCCAGTAGAGGTTGCTCACGCTCTGCTCTTTTGTCTGGTGTTCTTTTATAGTCGCATTTACTATACAAAAACGCGATCGCACATTGGGAAAGATAGACGCGTGAAGCGAAGCTATCGCGTTAGCGAATCGCCTCCGCCACACAAAACGCGATCACCTTCCTCTTACTCCCTCTGCTCTCTCAGTGTAGGTATTCTTAAAATGGGAAAGGAGTAGGTGTACTGCTCCCCATCTATATTGAAATTGAACTTAGGGCAACAGAATTCTAGGAGAGAGCGAATGCCTACTTATGAAGAGGTACTAAGTCTAGTTCAGCGCCTTACGCCGGCTGATCGATTTCGGCTGCTAGAAGCCTTGACAGAAATTGTTCATAGCTCTGTAGAAGTTGAAGGCGACGACGAAATCATATCGCCAGCAGAGATAGCTGAAAGTGAAGCCGCTTGGCAAGATTACCTGGCTGGTGGCGACCGAGGAGTATCATCAAAAGAACTAAAACTAAAACTGTTTGGAGAAAAACTTGGTTGATTGGCAATATATTGTCCTGAAACCAGCTTTACGCTATTTGGAGCGAATGCCACCGGATGACCAAGAGCGTATTGTAAGTGCCTTGGATGCGTTGGTAAATGATTCCACAACACTTGATATTAAACCCCTCAAAGGGCGTCCTGAGTTACGGTTGCGGGTAGGAAACTATCGGATTTTGTTTCGAGTCGATAGAGATAATCAGCTATATATTGTGACTCGCATTGGTCCTCGCGGGGATGTTTATAAGTAAACGCGATCGCATAGACGATACTTCAAAGGTGATCGCACTTCAGTCTTCATCAACTAGGCGAACATCAAGCGACCTTTAGGTTCTGGAATCGGACGGCCTAGATCCTTCGCAGTCTCAATCCACTCTTGCATAATGATTTCTACATTTTGCACAGCTTCTTGATAAGTTTCACCATCAGCAGCACAACCAGGTAACTCTGGTACTTCGGCGATAAATGCCTGGTCTTCTTTGCTCCAGTAGAGGCTAATTTCATAGCGAAACATCGTCTTTACCTCTGGTGTGATTTCTTATAAGCTATGAGCGGTTGCTTGTGAGAACTAGATGCAATGATTAAATTTAAAATCCAAACGCTAAAGCATCAAGCATATATTTACCTTTCTCACGTCCAACTTCTAGATAAATTTCTAACAATTCTTCATAAGTTGTTTGTCCGCCTACAATAGTCCAAAACTCATCACCAATAACTACAGCTTCTTCAAAAGGCATATAATTTAAGGCTTGTGACCACTTATACTTTTCTTTCGTAACACCGTAAGGATTATACGGCATAGCATAGTAAGCGTTGACTTGAGGACGATTAGAACCGCGCAGCAAGTGAAATCTCAGCAAACGCTGTATCACTTCTAAGCATTGTCCCTTATTGGGTTTGGGAGATTTAATTTCAAATAAGTATTCTATTCCATCATCAGTTTGAATATAAAGGTCAGCACGCACACGTTTTGTTTCTAAATCATCAGAACATCGAGCGTTCAGTACTGCTGTTATCATCTGTTCTAAAGTGGGTTTAACTTGTCCTCTCTTAGCAGCATATTCGTAATTTTCTTTCTGGCATTCGGCTTCTGCAAAGGCTGCAAGGCTGACTTCTGTCCTAATATCATAACCTCGATATACGGTTTGATGATGTTCAAGAGCTATCAAACGAGCGCATTCCTCTAAAGAGTTTCCTAAGCGGGTACTCAATCCTCGTTCAAATTGGTTAATCCGTATTAATTCTGGTGGAATCAGTGCTGCTTGAAAAGGCTTTAATTCCCCATTGGGTGAAGTCCGTGATAGATACTCTGCTGCGCTGCTGGGTTTTGTAATTTCACGTCCTTTGTATTCATCTACAAGTCCCTGAATAAAACCCTCTAGATATCCTTTAATTTCTTGACGAGTTTTGGAACTGATAGCTGCCATAGTACTTAAGATGATGAAATTATCTTTAGCAGAGATCTTGCTAAGTGGTATACAACAGGAACTGAAACTGCATTCCCAAATTGATACTTGGCTGTAGTCTCATTATCAGCAATCTGGAACCACTCTGGGAATCCTTGCAATCTTGCGTAATCTTGTGCCGTTAGTGGCTTGAATTTTTTCTTTTTATAAATTTCTTTAATAAATGTTTGCTTATAGGCTACAGGCTCTTGACATTCTATCGATTTTGTTGCTACAAAATCTCTTGTTCCAGTTGCAGTTAAAGTTGCAATTACATCTGCATGGGGCAAGAAAATTTTAGAAATACCATTAATCCCTGAAGAAATTTTTGAATTAACAAATTCATATCCTATGCTTTCAACAAGACGCAGTATTTTTTTATTAACCAAAGTTTCTATTTCTTCAGATTTTAATTCCGGAATAAGCTGTTGTAATATTTCAAAACTTAAAGGATTGCCATCCTTTAATCCATAAATCTTCTTTCTTCTGTTTTTCAAGATAGTTTTGCAAATTACCTTCTCTCTAGCATTTGTCTTGATTAAGTCCCAAGAATGAATAGTAGTATGCCCGTCTCTGATATCGGCGAAAATGAAGAAGTCATTTAATTCATCTATTTTTTGAAATCTACCTCTAGAAGCTGGAACTTTACCATCAAATAAAATTTTTTTGGAAAATTTTTTCTTGATAAAATTACTAGCCTGAATGCCGGGAATCACTTCGTACAGCTTTATCTGTTTGCCTAAAGGTTTAGGAAACGTAAAATATTTGCTATTTTCTATATCGTTTCTGACGCCAACTATAAATACTCTATCTCGATCTTGAGGAACACCAAAATCATAAGAATTTAGTACCTGAAATTTGACTACATAACCACATTTTCTTAAACTAGAGAGAATGTATTCCAAGCTAGGTCTATTTCTAGGCTCTGTTAATCCTTTAACATTTTCAAATATAAATCCTTTGGGCTGGTTAGCTTCTACTACCCTAACAACATCAATCCATAGCTTACCTCTTGGGTCATTCAATCCTTGTAATTTACCTGCAATAGACCAAGGTTGACAAGGAACTCCACCTACCACTACATCTATTTCAAAAGGTAGCTTATGCAGCTTTGTAATATCTCCTAGATATCGCTCTTCTGAATTGATATAACTAATAAAATTCTTCTGATAAACTTTAATGGCTTCTTTATCTATTTCTGAGTAGCCTAAACACTTTCCTCCTAACTCTTCTAGAGCAATTCTAAATCCACCAATTCCTGAAAATAAGTCTAAAAATGTAAACTTAGTCTGGCAAAATACTAGATTAGTTGGCTTAAATAATGGGAATAATGTTATTTGTTCAGATTGAGCTACAGATTTCATTCTTGGTGGTTTATTCCTGGTCGATTAGTACTCCTAAATTGGGGATTATCTAGTATATCTAATAATAGAGACGCTCCGCTGGAACGTCTCTACTACTATACCGAGCTTTTAGGTTAAGGGCTATTCTATTCCTTCAATCCGATCCTCAACCTCCTGATACAACTCGCGCAACATCTGCAAATTACTCTCACTTGTCTCCCAATAACCCCGTCCATTCACTTCCAACAACGTTGATACAACCTTGCGGAAAGAATGAGGATTTAGGTTCATCAACCGCTTCCGCATCTCTTCATCCTGGATAAACGTGGCATTAGTATCCTCGTAAACCCAGTTATCGACAGCACCCGCAGTTGCCGACCAACCCATTGTATTTACCAACCGCTTCGAGAGTTCCCGTACTCCCTCATAGCCATGACTCAGCATTCCCTCGTACCACTTGGGATTGAGTAGCTTTGTCCGGGCATCCAGACGCACGGTTTCCGAAAGGGTTCGGACTTGGGCGTTTGCTGTTGTGGTGTCGGCAATGTAGGACGCAGGCATTTTGCCATCGTCCCGCAAAGTTGCAACCACCTTCGTGGGGTCAGAGTCGAAGTAGTGGGAAACATCCGTGAGGCTAATCTCGGACGAGTCGAGATTTTGGAACGTGGCATCAGCAGTTTTCAAGGCTGTCTCAAAAATCTTCCGACTCTGTTCCATTGTGCCTGGGTTGTCGGACGTGAAAGCAAACGACTTCCGCGCCAGGTACATATCCTGTAACTCAGACTCGCTTTCCCAAGTGCTGTTTTCTACTGCCAAATTGACGTTAGAGGAGTAGGAACCAGAGGCATTGGAGAAGACACGAGTGGCATGTTGCATAGCGTGTTTGCGGATAAAGTTCATTTCCATCGGTTCATCCGCCTCTGCTGCCATCTTCACCGCTTGGTCGAGGAGGTTCATTTGATTGATGAACAAGTCGCGGAAGACGCCGGAACAGTTGATTACCACGTCAATCCGAGGACGCCCCAATTCTTCCAACGGAATCAGATGCAGCTTATTGACTCGTCCCAATGCATCGGGTACAGGTTTAACACCCACCATCCACATAATTTGTGCCAATGATTCCCCGTAGGTTTTGATGTTATCCGTACCCCAGAGGACACAGGCAATGGTTTCGGGATACTTCCCGCCATTTTCAACTTTTTGCCGTTCCAAAAGACGGTCTACCACGATTTTTGCTGATTTAACGGCTGCCGTTGTCGGAATCGATTGCGGGTCGAGGGCGTGGATGTTCTTACCTGTTGGCAATACATCGGGGTTACGGATGGGGTCGCCACCAGGGCCAGGGAGGACGTACTCACCTTCTAAAGCTTTCAGCATTGCCCCAAGTTCATTGTCAGCAACAATTTGCTGCAAGCAAAATTCCAAATACTCAAATAAAGGTTTCAGCGCTTGGGCATCCACCTTGGTGTACTCTAAGCTGTGTAGCGCTTCAATCCAAGGCTCTTTTTTGCCCATATTCAGGAAATTGAGCTTGGAAACCTTGGAAACACGGCCATCGGCATCGGTTTGGGCTTTGACTAAGGCTGCAACTGCTTCCCGAGTCGCTAGGGTAATGTCTTGCAACAACTGAACATCATTTAATATGCCTTTGTCGTTATTGCTGTAAATTTCCTCAATATCGCGGCCGATACTGTTGGCGATAATCCGAGGTAGACTCAAGATTTCCTCTTCAGGGCGGTCAAGTCCGGCTATATTGACTAAAGTTGCGATCGCTTCTTCTGCTGTCGGCGGTTTCCCAATCACATGCAACCCACAAGGCAGCAATCGCGCTTCAATCTCCATCAGCTTTTTATACACCAAGCCAACTAGTGTATCCCGTTCCTCTGCCGCCATCTCACTGGCATCTTTCTCCGGTAAGGCAATATCCTTATCCAGATTTACCAAGCGGCACTTGTCCATAATGGTATTCACAATCGGGATACCGCGCCCAGTATCTTTGAGAGTTTGGTAGGAACCAATTAACTCACTCAGTTCCTTTAACCCCTTATACAATCCAGCATTTTCAGCCGGAGGTGTAAGGTAGGAAATGGTTGCGGCATAGCTACGGCGCTTGGCAATTGTCGCCTCACTGGGATTATTTGCTGCGTAGTAGTAAAGATTGGGGGTTGAACCAATCAAGTTATCGGGATAACACTCGCCAGACATCCCCATCTGCTTACCTGGCATGAATTCCAAAGAACCATGTGTGCCGAAGTGAAGTACTGCATCGGCTTTCCAGATTTTTTCTAAATAAGTATAGTAAGCGGCAAAACCATGATGGGGACTCGCAGAACGGGAGAATAATAACCGCATTGGGTCGCCTTCATACCCAAATGTGGGCTGAACCCCAATGAAAACGTTACCAAATTGCTTGCCGTAGACTAAAAGATTTTGTCCATCACTATTTAAATGTCCCGGAGGAGGCCCCCAGTTTTCTTCCAAACGAGTTGAGTACGGTGTGAGTTCTTCATACTCCGGCACCGACATCTTGTAAGCAATATTTAATTCAGGACTGGCATACTGGGCTTGAGCATCGTGGATGACTTCTTGCATCAATGCTTCGGCAGATTCGGGTAAACCCTCGACATCGTAGCCATTGTGCTTTAAGGCTTCCATCACTTTATAGATAGAACCAAACACATCTAGGTAAGCGGCAGTACCAACATTGCCTTTATCCGGTGGGAAGCTGAAAACAGTAATCGCGACTTTTTTATCGAGTTTGGGTTTGCGGCGCAGATTTGCCCATTTTAGTGCACGTTGAGCAACGGCTTCGATGCGGTCTTGAAGTGCGATCGCTTTTCCGGTAGTCCCATCTCGTCCGGATAATATAATCGGCTCAATCGCTCCATCCAATTCGGGAATGGCAATCTGCAACGCTACTTGAATTGGATGCAAACCTAAATCACTATTTTCCCACTCTTCTGTCGTTTGGAACACTAAAGGCAGTGCCACCATGTAGGGACGGTTTAACCGCTTTAATGATTCAATGGCCTTAGGATGGTCTTGCCGTGCCGGGCCACCCACCAAAGCGAAACCCGTCAGAGATACAACGCCGTCCACCAAGGCTGTTGGTGTCTTTGCGGTTGAATCGTAGAAATAAGCGTCCACCGGCTTCGAGAAGTCTAAACCTCCGGCAAATACAGGAATGACGCGAGCCCCCATTGCTTCAAATTCTTGTACGATTGCCACGTAGTGAGCATCATCACCAGTCACGAGGTGGGTGCGTTGTAATACCAAACCGATGCTCGGGGCTAAGGGGTCTTTCAAGTCGGTGGAAATATCCTTACGGCTACTGTACCAGTTGAGATACTCCTTAACATCCTCAAACATGGTCGGAGCCAAGGGGTGCCAAATGCCCATATCGGGGTAAACCACTGGCTCATTGAAGCTCAGTTGACGCCCTTTCAAGATATACTTATCGGCAAGCATCAGCAGGAAGTTCTCCAGGTTATCGGAGGAACCTCCTAGCCAATACTGGAAGCTGAGCATAAAATTGCGAGCATCCTGCGCTTTGTCCATCGGTAGGTACTTCAGGACTTTGGGCAGGGTTTGCAGGAGTTTGAGCATTCCATCTTGGAAGGAGGAACCAGATTTCTCCTTGCGCTTTCGCATGAATTGCGCGATCGCACTTTTGGATTGTCCGAGTTGCGCCATCGAGAAGCTACCCAATTTATTCAGGCGCATGACTTGGGGCATCGAGGGGAAAACAATCGCAGCGTCTAGGCGATCGCGGTGCGGTTCTACTGCTGCTACAACCTTATCAGCCAGGTCTTCAATAAAGATCAGTGAACCAATGAAAATATTCGCTTGGGCAATATCCTGCTTGAAGTCCTCATAATTTCCGCTGTCCCGGAGTTCCTCAATCAAGTAGCCGCTAATTTCTACGGCGACATTGGGATTGTTTTGGTTAATTGAGCGAACTGCCGCCGATAATGCACTTTGATACTGTGGCTCTAGCACGACATAGACCACCTTCAGTAGATGTCGCCCGTTGAGGGCATCCGGATTAATGCGGCGAATGGTGGACTTGACGTGGGTGAACATGAGGCTATGGCTCCTTATGATGCGCGTTCTCTTCTCATCAGATGAGTGTTGAGGAATGAGTCACCACTTGAGTAAGTACTCACTCTTCAGCTCAGTTAGTGTATTGGCAACATCATTTTTTGTATCAGAAAACGTTGACCTGTTTAAGGTTTCAGCCTTCATTTGACACAATTTGATATGAATACGGCGAAATTTCTTTACATTTATTTATAAAATATGAAGTAATTGCTCAGTTAAATATTAAAAAAATAAATATTTGGGTGATTGACAAATTAAATAAAAGATGAATATAAGGTAATTTTGAACTTTGTATACACTGGAGGTAACTTGCTCATCATTCCCTAGCAGGAGAAAGGGAAATTAGCACACTGCCGACAAACTTAGCCTAGGTAGCCAGAGTCCGGAGACTAGGGCTATGGAAACGGAGTTAATGCAACGGAGGCGGCCAAGGGCATTGCCCAAACTCAAACAGCCTGTATGAATCATGAGATAGGGAAAGTCGCTATCTTTATTGACACGACCGATATTAACTGCTTCATTTTTTCGGTAGTTTCGGTATAAATTCTAGGGTTTTTATAGAAGCGAAAGCAAAATAGAAAAATTTAGCAATTGAGTAGCATCATTTAAAGCTAGAACTATATTCAAAAATTCCTATTTTAGTCTCCTCCGCTTTGGGGTATTTAAATCGCCATTAGATCATGAGCTGATTTTGGGTGAGATGGCTTTCCTATCCGCCCAAAGGATGCACTTTAAAAGTGAATCAAAGATTCAACATTCAAAAGTTTTGAGCACATATACCCTAGACCCTGTAGCTAAATTTAATATAATTTAATACAATGTTATAAATCTCAATGTCCAGATTCTCAGGATTGTTACTATGGCTCTTTCCCAAGAACGAAAACAGCAAATCATGGAACATATCAAACGTACAACCCAACTTCCCCAGCAGTTATCAGCAACTAGTACCAATTCTGAGGCACGAAAACAGCAAATTATGGAACATGTGAAGAGAAGTCAATTGCAGTAGAAGTTACGATTCCAGTTAAGGACAAAAAAAGGGGTGGACAGTACCCACCCCCTCAATTGGAGCAATATAAGGAAAAAAAAGAAGAGAAATCAATCTGCCAAAAAACTAGCTGGAATGAAGCGAAGATAACGTTTGTAGATGGGGTTCGGAGTAGTCTACTGATGAGAAATAAACGACTTTAGCCGCATCGGGCTCCATCGTTTCCGGAAACTCACCCTCATCGATCACCGATAAAATCAGCTCTAACTTCTGAATGAAAATAAAACCTAAAACAGAAACTCCCCCAATTAGAAGCCCTGACCCAATCGCCACAACTTTAAGCAAGCTCATAGATAAAAATAAATACATTTGTATTCCTCGATTTAACATTGGCAGAATTTAATTTAAGAATTGCTTTTTTAGCATTAAAGACTAAAACAGTCAGTGGAGATGAGAGCCTGTTTTCTAAGTTGAAACAAGCCTACATATTGAGTGTGAATAATTTGTGAAAGACTTAGAACTATAAGATTCCCTTGCCCGAAGCCCAGCTATTTCAGCTAGGCTTGGGGGGGGAAGGCGTTCCTTTATGTGTTTAATTATTACGTCACAATTTCAATATTTCCTCTATCCTTAGTTATCAGTCTTTTGGTTAGTTTTTCTTATGGCAACCCCATAACGCTGCGATAATGGGTTTCAAATTGTCTTACTGTTTGGGATTGACGGGCTGTACTCCACTGACTGCGCTCAAATAATTCTTGTCTTAATGCCTGAACATCAATGGTTATAACCTGGCCATCCGCAACAATGTGCTTACCATTCACCCAAACACTATCCACGGCATGGGTAGGACGCCCCAAAATCAATAATCCAATCGGATCGGTACGAGGTAAAAGAGAAAGATTGGTTAAGTCATAAAGAACTAAATCGGCTTTCTTCCCGACGCTTAGAGAACCGAGTTCATCCGCTACATTTAATCCCTTAGCTCCTCCTAAAGCCGCTATTTTCACTGATTGGCGAGGGGAAATCCAGTGGCGATAATCCATATCGGTGATATTGTGTAAAATCGAACCGATTTTGATGGCTTCGAGTAAATCTTGAGAGTCATTGCTAGCAGCGCCATCACAACCAAACGCTACATTAACTCCTGCTTGTAAATAGTTTAAAACGGGGGCAATCCCACTTCCTAAGCGTAAGTTACTCAAGGGATTATGGACAACGGTTGAGCGTGTTTCTGCCAAAATAGCGATATCTGTTTCGTTCAACCAGACACAATGGGCTAAAGAGGTGCGATTGCTCAAATATCCAATCTGCTTGAGGTGTTCGACAGCACTACAACCGTACTTTTCTATGGCGAGTTTTTGTTGAGCTTTTGTTTCGAGTAAGTGAGAATGACGACAGAGATTATAGCGATCACTTAGTTCAATGCATCCCTCAAACAACGCATCCGAACACAACTGAATGCCGGTGGGGGCTAATAAAATGTTAATTCCTGCTTCTGGTTGATGAAACTTCTCTACCACCTCCTGCATCAGTTCCAAAGTTGCTTGAGTCGTGCGAATATAACTTTTGTGTTTTCGTTGATTGTCACCATCCGGCATCCCTGCGGTTAGGGATTCATCTTGAATCAGAGGGCCAATAAAGGCACGGATACCAATTTCCTGATAAGCTCGAACGGCAGCCGCAACCGTTTCAATTTCCTGGCCGGGAATTAATACTAAATGATCTACAACACTCGTCCCTCCCGATAAAAGAGTTTCGACTGCTGTTCCTAACGCACTTAAGTAAACTTGCTCAGGTTCAAGAGGGGTAAAATCGTAGAGTTCTGCAATCCATAATTCTAGAGGAACAGGAGGAATAATGCCTCGTTGCCACATTTCTGAGGAGTGGGTATGGGCATTTACAAAGCCGGGGAGGAGTAGCTTGTTGCGTCCATCCATCACTGAAGTTTCACTCGCCCCAGCTACTTCTGAACCCGGAGGGGAACTCTGGGAAAAAATTGCTGTGATGCGCGAAGACGAATCCCCGCCAACTTGCACATCCACGGTTTCATAACCTTGTTCGACTGGTATTAAAACCTGCTGAATTGTAAAACTCACAAACTCAACCTCAATCAGAATTATTAAATTATTTTTTAGTCCCTATTCATTAAGAGATTTATTCGCAATCATATAGCTAAGCAATAGTTAAGTTACGATTTACCCTATACCTGAAAAAGGACATAAGAGAAAATCATAGCAACAATTGTTTAGTTTAGATAACCATTCAAGGAGGAACGTAATTTTCAATACATCAATTTTTCTCAATCTTAGCTAATAAAGAATAAGACACAAATAAAATTCTTTAGATTCACACATAAAACTTATGAATCGGCCTTTACGTACCTTAGGAACACCCCCCAATGCTTGGGCTGTTAATGCAGAAATTGCTGATATTAGCCGTCCTCCTCTAACCCCTCAACCTATCACACTACCCACAGAAACGAAAAAACTGCGGTTAGATTTAGCTAAAGCGGCAATTCTTGTCATTGATATGCAAAATGACTTTTGTCACCCGGATGGATGGCTGGCTCATATTGGTGTAGATGTGAGCCCGGCACGAACTCCTATCAATCCCCTAAAAATGCTACTGCCAATCTTACGAGCTGCCCAAGTTCCAGTGATTTGGGTAAACTGGGGAAACCGTCCGGATTTAATGAATATTAGTGCCGGATTACATCATGTTTATAATCCAACTGGTGAGGGTGTAGGTTTAGGTTCTCCTCTGCCTAAAAATGGTGCGCCAGTCCTCACAAAAGGGAGTTGGGCGGCGGCTGTTGTGGATGAATTAGAACGGCAAGCTGAAGATATTGAGGTAGATAAGTATCGGATGAGTGGGTTTTGGGATACTCCTTTAGATAGTATCCTCCGGAACCTGGGTAAAACTACACTTTTCTTTGCGGGGGTTAATATCGATCAGTGTGTAATGGCAACTTTACAAGATGCCAATTTCTTGGGCTATGATTGCATTTTAGTGAAGGATTGTGCGGCAACAACCTCACCCGAATATTGCTTACAAGCTACTCTCTATAATGTTAAGCAATGCTTTGGATTTGTTGCTGAATCTCAAGCTATTATTGAGTCAATTAAACTTAAAAAATAAAGGTGGTTTTTAGCGATAATGACATTTTTTGATTGGGGTTTTTAATCGTTAAAAAAGCCTTTTGGGATTAATGAAGAATGATAAATTACAAATTTTAGGAGTAAGTTATTATGGGTTCCTCGCGGTGCATGATTCCTATTATCAAATCGACTCAAGACTATCAGGCATATCGGATTAGCCCTCACGATACTAACCGTTTAGCTATTGTTTTTGACCCCGTGATTGCAAATACTTCTTTGACGGTGTGTGTGGAAATTTTTGATCAGGGAGGAAAGACTCCACCGAATCGTCATCAGTTTGCAGTAGAAATGTTTTTTATCCTCAAAGGGGAAGGGTTAGCAACTTGTGATGGAAAAACTGTTCCGATTCAGGCTGGAGATAGTTTGCTAGTACCACCAACGGGAATTCATCAAATTAGTAATACAGGATTGGGTCGGTTGTATGCACTCTGCATTATGGTGCCTAATGAAGACTTTGCAGAATTGATTCGTAGCGGGACTCCTGTGGAATTGGATGAGGAGGATATGAGGGTACTTCAGCGAACGGATGCAATGGTGGTTTGTTGAATTATGAGTACTTAAAAATTTTCTATGTTAGTTGGTTAGTTGGGCGATCGCATTTTTGATGGCTGTCGCAATCGCCCCTTCCGGTAAAGCATCAATGATTTGCTGCCCCTGTTGAATAAACAATTGCTGGAAATCTAAATTGTTCTGTGCTTCAGTAAGAATTAATTGCTGGATAAGTTCGGCTTGTTTCTCTGGCGTTGTGGCAACACCTTGTCTTTGGAATTGCTCTAATAAATGTTGAATACCAGTTACTACTTGAGTTGGGTCACTACCATTCGCAACAATGCTACGAATTTTATTAGAGGCTTCATTATAATCAATATTTCCAGTGCCAACGAGATTAGTAATTGTACTGCCTGTGATGACAAAATTATTCCCAAATGGCTGTTTGCTGAATCCTTTTAAAGCTTCAGCTTGGTTGCTAGCAATACCCAAAATATTTTCATATTGACGCTGAAGCCAATTAAGTTCTCGCTCTTTATCGGCAAGTCGATGTCTTATCTCCTGAACGGCGGAATTAATACGCTCCTCTACTCGTACCTTAGAGAAACTTTCATCATAGGTTACTTTAATAACCCAATAATCACCCCGCTTTTCAATTCCCTGAAACTGTAATCCCAATTCTTCATCTTCAATTTGCAGCTTTTTAAGGCTATTAAATAGAACAGCTTGCCAGTTTTCCCCTTCGTGGAAAATTAGTTGAATAGTATTTTCAACTTGTTGATAAAGGGATTCAAATTCTTTAGGAGTAAAGTCTCGGTTAGCTGGAAAGCGCTCGTCTTCATCTTTGTGTCCCCTGCGATCCAACTTGTTATAAACAAATCTACACTTAACATCGTTAAAAAGAGTCTGACTATTAACGCTCCAATCTTGAATACAAGCTCCAGTGAGATCAGCACCTGTGAAGTCTACATCAATGACTTTAGTACGTACCAAAATACTATTTTGTAAGTTAGCACCTTGCAGATCGGCTCCAGTCAGGTCAGAATCTGTAAAGTCGAAGCCCTGTAAATCTGCGTTTTGCAGATAAGCCCCTCGGAGATTAAGCTGAATAAAGTCTTTGTCCCCAGTGTAGTTATGAGGAGTTTGAGTTAAGAGTTTCTGTACTTTCGGGTTTTCTAAATCTAAGTAGTGGCTATCCACCCTGGCACGTTCTAGTCCTTGTACACCTTGAAAGCAGGTGCGGTAAAGCTTGCGTGCTCTTAAGTCGGTGTTGGCGAGTTTGGCATTTTTGAAGTTGACATTGCTCAAATCTAGGTTATAAAAGGAAGTACCTCCCCAAGAGGCGAGGGCTAATGCCCAGCTATGCAAAAATCGAAAATTACTGTTTCTATGAATACAAATTTTCGCTATTAGTCCAGAAAAAAATGTTATGCTAATACTGAGTAGAAATCCGCAAAAAACTATAATCCATCTGATCTGAAAACCTAGTTTTGAATTAATAGGAATTTTTTTGAGAGTATCACTACTAATGTAACCACAGAAAATAACTAAATGAGTAGTTATTGCTGCTGAAAAAATAATTATTAAAATAGAAAAATATTTTATATATTTCCATTCTTTGTCAAACAAATAGTAAAATAATAAGATTGAATATGTTGCAACAATAAAGCTTAAAATTGATAACAAATTAAAAATAATAACTTCAATAAAAGTTAAAAACAATAAATTTTTTTCTAAATATTCTAATTTATTTAGTACCAAAACCCGATCTATAAAAGCAACAAATAACAAAATACCAAAAAAAGTTATTGCTGTTATCGATACACCTTTGTTAACACCTTGCTTCAAGGTTACAATCATCCAAACTGATGTTACCAGTATTACGCAAGCGGATGGCATCCAAGACAGACGATGAGGATTATGTGAAATTATTTGTACTGCTATTGAACTTCCTGCTAAACTTCCTAAACCTCCTGATATAATAGCCAACAAAAAACTAGCGAAGCTTAAAATAAGTTTAAAAAAAGCTGGTTGATTTGGAGTAAGATTATACGAAGTGGAATTGTATAACAATTGGCGCTCATATACATTACGGCTGTTTCGTTCCATCGACCCGTTCTCAAAGTAGGGATTGACCAAGTATGAGCCTTAGTAAAATTTTGCTAACAACTGGTTGGCAATGGTGGTGTGAGAGATATGGGGATGACTCCATCTTATGTAAAGCGGGAAATCTTATTACTATAGACGAAATAAATTCTCGCTTTCTTATTAACCCTAAATCCGAGGAAGTAATTAAGACGATTATACGTCGCTTAGCAGGGCTGAACAAGAGCAAGCCAGCCATTAGTGCAGTTTTTGGTGAGCCAGACTTCTTACCATTTCGTTTCCTTGAGCTAGGGTTAAAGAGTGGAGCAGCCGTTTGCCGATTAGGGCGAAAATTTTCAATAGAAAGTGCTAATAATTTTGTAGAAAAAATTTATGAAGAAGCGGAAAGACATTCAAATGTAAATATTACGGCTTCAACATTGACAGAAATACTCTCACTTACTCACTCTCAGAAAGAGATTTTTTTCGGGAATGTTGAAAACAATGTATTAAAAAAATTAAATAGGAAGGAATTAGCAGAAAAAATTGCGAACTTAAAATTTGTTCCTGCGGCAACGGCTTTTCTTGTAGGAAGAAATCACCTCCTGACTAATTATCATGTTTTTCCTAAGAAAGCTTCAATCAATTCAGAGGGAGTTTTAGAACTAGATATTAGATTTTTAAAAGAGTATGTAGCACAGTTTAACTACGAACAAGATATTTTAGGGCGTGAAATTTGGCCGGTAGAGTATTCTGTTAAGAATTTATTAGCATATAACAACGAATTGGACTATGCCCTTGTGACTTTAGAAGAGCAACCTGAAAGTAGCAAAAGTTATTCAGAATATGTTGGTGTATCTGGCGATCACTTCGGCTGGATTCGGATGTTAGAAGATCCAATGATTATCTCGCCCAGTCTTAAAAAAGGCCAAATTCCAGAGGCTGAGATTGAAAAGGAATTATTAAAAATACAAGAAGAAGAAAGTAGTATATTACAAAAATTTTTACAGAGTTCAAATATTTTTAATTTAGAAGATCGCAAAGCTAAAACTATAGATATAAAAGTTCTTAAAGATGTTTTATTCCAACGAGCTGAGTTTGGTGAACCTGTCAACATTATTCAGCATCCGAAAGGCAGACGTAAAGAAATTGTAGTTTCCAATAACTGGACGTTGCAGCTTTTCGATAAGTATCTTTGGTATGAAGCTGACGCTGACTTCAGTTCATCAGGGAGTCCTGTCTTCAATCAACAATGGCAATTAGTAGCTTTACATCATGGAGCGATACCTCCTGATGGAAATGAGAAGGGAAAGCAGGAGGGAATAAGAATTTGTAGCATCATACAACATCTGAGAATAGAGTTAGATAGATTAAGTATGATGGATTTGCTTAGCGATGATGAAATTTCACGGGCTTCAGAAATTTGGCGGTTTCTTGTAGAGTTTGTTGGGCTGGATAAAGAGGATAAGGGTTTGCCTTTACCACCTCCAAGCTATCAACAACCTGCTCCTATAGAACAGAAACCTCCTACGCAAGCACAAGCATATTAAGCCTTTTTCCCTAGAATTCTTACTTGACTGAGCCTAGCATTCTAGACCTTTAATCTCCTGTTTATACCTCTCAATCTGCTGCCGCAACCGCTCCTGCTCTATCTGAGCACTTCTGCGGGTTTTAGGGTCAGTTGATAATCTTTCTTGTTGCTCATATTCCTCTAGCAACTCAAGCGCTTCATTTATACTTTCCTGGAGCTTCTGAACTCGCCGCAGGTTGGTAGAAGGAGATGGCTTGACCACGTTACCCTCTGACAAATGAACTGTTAAATCTCGGATGAAATTAGACGCTTCATTATGAATAACTGTCCCAGCCCCAACTGCATTATCAACCTTTGAGTTGGATACATTGATGTTAACAGGCGCAGCATTACCAGGTTGTTCAGGCAAAGTCGCCTTCCTTAAATCAACAGGTATCTCAGAATCAATGGGTTTTGCAGGCAAAAACGATGTAATCAAACCAGCAGGCATCTCTTGCCAAATCTTCACCAATGCCTCAATAGAAATCGCTAACCCCTTCTCCCCCTTCCCGATTTGATGCGTGACAACACCCATCACACCATCATTTTCTTTATCAATAACAGGCGAACCACTATAACCCGGTTGTAAGTAATAGTCACCCTCAATTTTCAAATCCCAGGCATTGGCGCGATCGCTGCTATCCTTCGACGATGATTGAATTTGGTCTCCCAAACTGCCTCGAATGGTTCTTAGAGCAGGAGGTGTTTTTGGGTCAAACTGATAAAAACCAGCAATGATTAAGGGTTTTTCTGCCTTACCAGACGCACATAATTTTAATTGAGGTTTGTCCCATAACCCCTCAACCTGCAAAACTGCTAAGTCAAACCCTACCTCATCGCCTACAGCAACCACCGTTGCAGGTATCCCATTAGCGACTACCTGTTCTCGACCTCCAACATCTCGGATAACATGGGCGCAAGTCAATAGATAAACAAACTTGCCATCTTTAGCGATCGCAAACCCTGTACCAAAATTTCGGCTGCGCTCGGCATCCCTACTCCTAATCAGAACGATTGCATCCCAAACCTCTGCACTCATTGGGGGTCAACCTTGGGTTTAAGAACCATCTTTACCGTCAAATTAGCACTCCCCTTGGATTTTGTCACATAGAGATTACCCTCACCTTCAAAACTAAAACCAATTTCCACCTCCGCTTGCTCAATCTCCATGTCTTGATTAATTTCCTTCCAAGCGGCGGCAATAGGACGACAGGTTCTAATCAAAACAGGTCGAATCTTATCAAACGTTGTCCCAACCCGATCAGCAAGGCTACTGGAAATCTGTTGAGCTTGGTCTTCCGGCACTTCTACTTCTACCAGTGTGCCGTCTTCTAATTCAATTAGCTTAGTAGCCATTACTATTTGTAGGGTGTCGTCCTTATGAGTTGATTTAACCACAGCTTAAGGCATACATATCTTGAATGCCAATGCCCTCATAACTTCTATCGCATTAATTGAAACAATTTTTGTAACCCTGCCATGCTGAACGTCAAAAAAGAAACCGCATCAATGTTGACACGGGATGGAGTGCAACTTGATGCCGATATCTACCGTCCCGATGCTCAAGGGGAATTTCCCGTCCTGTTGATGCGGCAACCCTATGGACGTGCGATCGCATCCACAGTCGTTTACGCCCATCCGACCTGGTATGCTGCTCATGGCTACATTGTTGTCATTCAAGATGTACGCGGACGTGGCACCTCTCAGGGAGAATTCTCCTTATTTGTCCATGAAATTGAGGATGGCGAAGATACTGTAAACTGGGCAGCAGCATTACCGGGTAGCACCGGAGAGGTGGGAATGTATGGCTTTTCCTACCAAGGATTGACTCAACTTTATGCCGCAGCGGCCAAACCTCCTGCCCTAAAAACGATTTGTCCGGCAATGATTGGCTATGATTTGTATGCCGATTGGGTTTATGAAGGGGGGGCTTTTTGCCTGCAAGCAAATCTGGGTTGGGCAATTCAGCTAGCAGCAGAAACGGCACGAATACAAGAAGATTCTGCCGCTTATTATACTCTCTATGCAGCCGCTCAGAATTTACCCGTTTATAATGCTGGACTCAAACTCAGTGAATGCTTAAGAAAATTTGCCCCAAATGCCTTTTATCATGAGTGGCTATCTCATTCTCAACCGGATGAATATTGGGAAGAAATTTCTCCTAAGCGCCATCTGCAAGGTGTAGATTTACCGATGTTCCACATTGGAGGATGGTTTGATATTTATCTACGTGGAACTGTACATTGTTATAAAGATTTTGCTGCTCGAAGTTCCTATCGACAACAACTATTAATTGGCCCTTGGGTGCATCTACCTTGGAATCGCAAAGTGGGTACGGTTGATTTTGGTTTTGAAGCGATTAATCCAGTGGATAATTTACAGTTGCGATGGTTCGATCAATTCCTCAAAGGAATCGAAACTGGGTTATTAAATGAACCGCCTATTCGCTTATTTGAGATGGGGAGTAATCGATGGCGTGATTTTAAAAGCTGGCCTCAGGGTAATCAGAATGCTTATTATTTATCAACTACAGGTTTGGCAAGTATCCGAGAAGATTCAGGTACTTTAATTTCAGAAGATACAGAGGCTATCCCAGATTCGATCCCCCCCTTAAAAAAGGGGGGAATAAGAATTCAAGAATGTTTTGATATATTAGTTCACGACCCTTGGCGACCTGTGCCTGCACTAGGAGGCCATGCTGTAGCGCCTGCGGGTTCATTTGAGCGATCGCATATTGATGGCCGTTCCGATGTCTTAACATATACCACTGCACCCCTCACCGAAGATTTATATATCGCTGGGGATGTAGCTGTCGAAATTTGGTGTGAGGCCGATAAACCAAGTCATGATTTATCTGCCATTCTGTCGGAAATGCGGGAAGATGGCACCGTCTACAATTTGACTCAAGGTTATCTTCATGTTCCATCTGCTCAGGAGAATCCTTTACGGGTTCAACTCCAAGCAACGTGCTTAAAAATTGTGAAAGGTCATGCATTGCGTCTGAGTTTAAGCGCTGCTTGTTTCCCGGCTTATCCCATGAATCCGGCTACGGGTTCACCTTTGGCCAGCGATCGCTTGATGGATGCTCAAATTGTAACGTTGAAGGTGTTTTGTGGAGGCGATCGACCTTCTAAAGTTTTATTGCCTTTGGTTGGACTAGCTTAATACTAATAAACTGTTGTGTCTTCTGTTTGTGGAATGGGCATCTTGCCCGTCCAAACTATGCTCTAATTTTAATTATTTTTGATATCACTTGCCTTTTTGTCTGGAGGACAATTGTTCTTAGTGCGAGTTTTCCAGACCCAACCTTTTACGGGTTCACTAACTTCGATCCAACCATTTTCTTGTTTGCCAGTAACTGTTATTTTCGTGCCTGATTCGAGTACCTCTAAGGTTTTTCCCCTAGGACTAGAGCGTAAATTGGAGGATTTTATTACAACAAAACAATTCTTTGTCGAGTCAGGTTTTGGGGATGCGGTAGCTGAGGGTTGAGGTGTGGGAGATTCTGGTTTTGGGGATGCGCTAGCTGAGGGTTGAGGTATGGGAGATTCTGGTTTTGGGGATGCGCTAGCTGAGGGTTGAGGTATGGGAGATTCTGGTTTTGGGGATGCGGGTGTAATTTCAGCTTGAGTTTGAGTCGCTGTAGGGGGTGGTGCGGGTTGACGAATGGCAGAAACAATAAATGCGATCGCCAAAGTCGCCGTACCCACTCCCATCAATACGGGTACTTTGTGAGGAAATTGAGTAATCGCCGCCTGCAACGCTGGCCAATCTATAGCATTGGACAAAGTGTCAGGATGAATTGTGACGGTTTTTTGTGTACCTGGAGCAAGAGGAATGGTGGGGTTGGCAGGCAAAAGTTTAGGTTGAGCGGCCGTCGCACTATTAGACTGAATATAGGATTGGGCTTTTTCTTGCAGCGATCGCACGGTTGTAGACACAGAATGATAGCCATTCGTCCAATAGTTCCGTACCTTCTGGCCTAAATTTACGGCCAAGGCTAGGGGGGCATAGGGATTACTAACCGCTTCGAGGGCTCGCAACGCCTCTGTTGCCGACTGGTAGCGATGCTTGAAATAGGGACGCACCATCTTATTCAACACACCTGCTACCCCATCACTCACTTCAGCCAACTGTCGCCAGATAATTTCCCCCGTTTCCACATCTTCCGATAATTGCCGAGGGTTGAGTCCAGTCAACGCCTGAATGCCAATCATACCTAGAGCATAGATATCACTGCTAGGGCGTGGCCGACCTTGGCCTTGTTCGCTAGGCATATACCCAGGAGTCCCAATTGCTACCGTCTCACCAATGGGTTCTAGAGTATTAACCCCTCCCTGTGCCATGAGAGACTGCATCTTGACTTGTTTAACCGCACCAAAATCCACCAATACTATCTTCTGATCCAAAGAACGGCGAATCAAATTTTCAGGTTTGAGGTCGCGGTGAATCACGCCATTATTGTGGACAAATTCCAGAATCGATAAAACTTCTTGCAACAGTTGAATCACCTGACCTTCATTCCATCGTTGGTCGGGTGACAATTCCAGATTCAGGGGATGTCCGTCAATAAACTCCTGCACCAAATAAAACTCTTCGTTTTCCTCAAAGTAAGCCAACAGCCGAGGAATTTGGTCATGGTTGCCCAGTTTTTCTAGAGTTTCGGCTTCGCTATTAAACAAGCGTCTAGCGGTTTTTAAAAAATCAGGGTCGCTAGTTGCAGGTCTAAGAAGCTTAACCACACAGGTGGGGTTCCCCGGACGGCGAGTATCTTGGGCAATAAAAGTATGACCAAATCCGCCTTGGCCAAGTACTTCAACCACTTGATAGCGCTGGTCTAATAATTTGCCTATCATCATCTCGCTGCCCTCAGGTGAACAGTTCACATCCAACACCCCATACAACATTTCAATTGAGTCCTGTTGCCGGGAGACTGGAAAAAGTCGCAGATTGTTGCTATAGCCTTTTTCTAGAAAAAGCGCTTCCTTCCGGATTTAATTGCAGGTGCAAGAAAGATTGGATGGAAGTCTCATCTGCCCAAAACGTGTACGTATCGCGTCGGCGCTAGCAATCAGCGAAGCATTAGCCTAGCCGTCACCTTGCTGCTTGAAGCCGCGATTGTGTCAAAAATATGTAAGTTATGGTTGAACTCAAACTGCGCTTCAGACAGGGAAATACAGAAACAACGGTTGGGATAAATCGGGATGTATTCACCATTGGCCGCTTGCCCGAATGCGACTTACACTTACCCTTTGAGGGCATTTCCCGTTGTCATGCCCGCCTTGTGAAAACCCCTTCAGTCGGGTGGATGATTGAAGATATGGGTAGCAAAAACGGGACGCGATTGAATGAGTCTCCTGTATCTTCGCCTCAAGCCGTGAACCATAACGACGTGATTTGGTTGGGGGATATCGAACTCAAGGTTGTGTTAGCAACTCCCAGTTCATCTCCTCAAACTGCCGTGCAATCTTTAGGGAAAGGCACGACAATCCTACACAACGTTAAAGAACTCCAAGAACACTGGATACAAGCAGACGACCGAGGCCAGGATATCCACATCAAGGACAAAGCCATTGCCCGCCTCAAAGATTTGTTGGAAATTGCTAAAAGTTTAAGTGCGGCAGAATCTATCGAAGCGATTTTCTCACAAATGCAGGCGGTAGTTTTCCGTTATCTGCAAAGTATTGAACGCTTAGCTTTATTAGTTGATGTGGGTGATACTGGGGAACTAGAATTGCTCAATGCTGCTAGTCGTAATATTTCCCAACAGCAGGATTTAACAACCGATAGCGATTGGATTAGCCGCACGATTTGCCATAAGGTATTTACCGAAAAAGTTGCCCTGCAAACCGCAGATGCTCAGATGGATAGCCGCTTTGAAGGGCAACAGAGTATCCTAATCAAAGGTATAAAAAGTGCGATGGCGGTGCCTTTGTGGGACGAAAACAAAGTGGTGGGTGTCCTCTATGCCGATGCTCTTCATTCTTCCCTACATTGGACGGCTCAAGGTGAGGAAGACCTCAGCTTTTTTTCGGCATTAGCTAATATTGTGGCTTCCAGTGTACAGCGTTGGTTGTTGGCACAAAAACTTCGTAGTGAAGAAGCGATTCGACAACGATTAGAACGTTATCACTCTCCGGCCGTTGTGCAGCAATTGATTGCCGTCGGCGCTATGCCAGGGGGACGTTTACCTCCGACTGAGGGGGAAATTAGTATTTTGTTTGCCGATATTGTGGGTTTTACGGCACTCTCAGAACGGTTAAGTCCGGTGGAAATTGCTGAACTCCTCAACAGTTTGTTTGAGGAAATGTTGCAAGAGGTATTTGCTGTGAGCGGGACACTGGACAAATACATTGGGGATTGTATTATGGCATTTTTTGGGGCACCCGAACCTCAAAGTGATCATGCTGATCGGGCTGTCACTGCTGCCAAGGGTATGCTGACTCGTCTGGAGAGATTGAATCGCGATCGCGTCCTGCGGGAACCGTTACAATTACGCATTGCTGTTAATAGTGGCAAGGCCGTGATTGGAGATGTAGGCAGTTCTCAACGAGTTGATTATACTGCCCTCGGCGCAACAATTAATTTAGCCTCCCGACTGGAAGGAGTGTGTCCTCCTGATGCCTGTGTGGTCAGTGAAGTGACTTATACCATGTTGGCCGAAAAGCAAGGTTGGGAGGAGATGGGAGATTACCGCTTCAAAGGGATTGATCGACCGATACGAGTTTATAAAATGCACCCTTTTTGAAGTTTAAAATTGGACTTTATTTATTTCTCAATCAGAGGTTTGATGCCGATGTTTTCCTCTTTTTTTTCCTGCCAAATCGTAATATGGTCGGTATGTTCCACCAAGACACAAAAATTCCCGGCATCGAGTTCAGTTTGACACATATCTATCGCCTTTTCGCGAAAGCGTGTCGAAAACGTTAAGCTTTCCACTAGTTGCTTGCCTTGAAAAACAAACTCAGAAATCCCTTGACTTAGTAAACCTTGAGCTTTGAGTTCTTCAGCTTTAAAAATTAATTGCTCTATTTTAGGAGGTTTTATATCAGGAACTTGAGCTTTTTGAAGAGGTTGTTGAGGTTGCTGTACTCTGCCATCACTGATTTCATGACTATCATTAACCTGTACTTCTTTGACTAATAAAATAAATCCACCAATGCGGATAACGTCATTAGGTTTGAGCAGGAAATCCTGATTCGTTGGAGCTTCTTCTTTGTTGACTTGAGAGCCACCTGTACTCCCTAAATCGGTAAAGTAATAATGTTCTTCTCTATAAACAAATCTGCCATGTACGCGGCTGACTTCAGGGCTTTCTAAAACCACATCGCATCCAGGATGCCGCCCGATGAGTCCCCCGCCTTGGACTAATGTTTCGGGTGTTAATATTGTTTCTTTAGATTCGCCGGTTTGGTCATCAATGATTATGAGCTTGAGCATAGTTCCTACAATTACAGATTTCGATTAGCAGTTTTAGATTGTTGTATTTGGATTTTGGATTAGACATTTCTGGTACATGCCCCACTGAAGAGTCGGCTTTAGCTAATCTAAACAAGATGTTGTTACAACAACAAGCTCACAATGTTCTCTTCTTATCTCTATTTTGGCGGGGTGAGTTCAAACTCTAAAGTCTAAAATCCAAAATCGATGCATGAATTGTTCTCTTCATGAAGAATTAGGCCAAACCACTGAGTCAAAGAAGGCTGATTGAAGTCGATTTAGAATACTGTACGGTCGTCGTCTGGGTCTATTTTGTGATTACGGTTGTTTCCCATCTGGGTTCGATCCTCGGAGAAATTTCCTCGGCGGGACGGTTTAATTTGTGTAGGTTCGTCGTCATCTAGATTACCCTTGTGGGTAGGTTTAGCTTGGGTCGGTTCGTCGTCCAAATTGCCCCATTGGGAAGGGCCAGATTGGGTTCGAGCATCGGATACATCAATCGGAGGGGGATTAATGCCTGTCCTTTCTTCGCTGGGAGGTGTGTTTCGGGAGGAATTAATCCAAGTTTGTTCGTCTGCTCGCGGTGGACTAGGGGGGGGTTTAGGCACCATCCTTGGGCTTTCTGGCTGGTTCGCCTGGGGTGAGTGCCTAATCGGTGTCCGATTGTTGGATAAATTTCTACGTTGAGAGCGTCTAGAAGATGCTGAAGGCAAAAATTGCCTCCATACCTTACGACCTAAAACCACGAGAATGATGATAGCGATGGGTACTACAATTACCCAAAATAGTATTGGTTCCATGCAATGAAGCCGTTCAACTCGTCACGGAGCTGGGAGTGCATAATGTTATGTTTTGAGTTGCTCACCCAACAAGACTTTGAAGCGGCAACCCGAACGCTTACTTTTACCACTGTTCCACGAGTAAATCCGGACGTAATCACTATTGAGAATCTATGCAAAAGTTTCTATCTATCAAGCTAAAGATTAAGTAGTCATTAGGGTATGCAATTTTGACTTGAACTTTTATGACTAATCATGCCGTTGAAAACCCTGGATGATATTGATTCTATTCAATTAGAGCATGATTTATAATCTGGTTTTTGTTAATTAAATAAATAGAATTTACATCTATTTAACAGCTTAATTTAAGGTGCATTATCCCTTGTTTTTCACTTAATTTAATGAGCTAGGATGACAGAATTCAAATGCTTTTTCTTGAGCTTCTTCAAGAGTTTGTAATGTTTTAGTTAATTGTACAATTGTATTAGCGTAATTTTGGTTAGTCGCAAACTTTTGAGCAAGTGCTTCATAAGCTTGTTCAGCTTCACTAACCGCTTGTTCGGCTGCTTGACATTTCAATGTATTTTCTGTCTGACTGCGTGGAGTAATGCAGCCCCCTAAGAACAACATTAAAAAAATCAGCCCGATGCTTAACTTGGCTGACTTCTGACTCCTAGTGGTATCAATAAACTTCATTAGTGGGAGATATCACTTCAGTGCAACACTAATACAAACTACTCCAGGGATTTTTCATTTCTGGAAGATTCATCAAAATTTTTATTTCAGCTTATAATAATTAGGCTATGAAGGTTGATCACCTGCATCAGAAGCCACTGCTGCATCGGGTGTTGCCGATTCTAGCTCCGGTGGTAGATGATGGGTGATAAAGGAACTCCAGTGAGGTATCCCACCTGAGTCAAATTCCATCTGCAAAATTGACGCATTCGGGACTCGAAATCCTCGCGAAAATCCCAAAAGCCGACGCATGGCAACAGCATCAATTACCGTTGGGTTAGCTAAAATTTGCCACAGCATTGCTTTGATAAAAAATCCATGCGTAAACACAACCACAAAACCGGATTGTTGTTGCAACTGGTTTAGGGCACTTCGGGCTCGTTCCATCAGTTGAACCAACGATTCGGCGTTAGGCCCATCGATATAATTAGGGTCGCAACGATCCCAGTAAGCTTTGCTTAGAGGTTTGCGAATCAACGGTGTAGTTGGTTGGTCGAGCGATAGACTGAGATAGGTAAATTCCTGAACTTGCCAAACCTCAATGGGTGTATGTGGAAATTTTTCAATCGAAGGTTGAGCCGTGAGTTGTGTTCTTAGATAAGGAGAAGTCACAATCAAGTCTGGAGATTGTTTAATGGCAGTCGGAATACATTTTGATTGTCGGTAGCCCAATTCACTCAAGCCATTATCATAAGGCCCAATTGTTGCTAAACCGGCATTGGATTGACTTTGAGCATGACGAATAATCCAGATAGACACCGTTTTATATTCCCTCTGATTTGATGTTTATATTAGCAAGTTTCTATCGCAAACCTTGGCAGGTGAAGCCTGACCAATAGAAGTAATCTGAAAAGGGAAAGGGTTCTTTGCAGGCCAATTCTAATCGGTTGATAGCGGCTTCTAATTTTTCCCGGATTTTCTCAATTCGTTTGAGTTCTTTGTTCCAGTCATCTCGGGTATTTAGAGATTGCTTTTTCGCTTGTTTGTAAGCAGTGTAAACTTGCTTTTGTGCTTCAATAATTTGTGCTAGCTTCTGTTGAAGTAAGGGTTGCAGCGTAGGTTGGTAGACTTGGGCGAGGGTTTCTCCGGTGAGAGTGCGTAACTGTTCTTGCGCTTGTTTTAATGCCGCAGGGCGAGAAAGGTGTTGTTTATTGTGATGGTAAAACAGGGAAAATAGGGCGGTGGCTAAGTCATCGACTGCCCAAAGGGTACTAACAACACTGCGGGCACCCGCACATAAAAAGCCGAAAGAGAGGGTGAGGATATCATCGGTAAACGTTTTGGGTAATCCTAGTCCGGTTTCGCAGCAGGAGAGGAAGACATCAATGAGTTGCGGCAGTCGCCAACCGGGGGTGAGGAGTTCGCCTAACGTGATGCTGCCATCAGCCAGTTGCAATTCTGATTGTAGGGGATTGTCAAGGCGGGATTGGGCGTGATGGGTGGAGAGGATGCCTTGGACTTGTTTTGCCAGGTGGCGATAGTTGGCAACGGTGGCGTTTTGGCGGCCTCGATGGCGACGGTTTTCGGGAATTTGGTAGAGTTGGGCGATTTGTTCGCCTTCAAAGCTGGAACAGGGTAAGTCTTCGGTGGCATCTTCGACGGTGCCGTATTGGGTAGGGGTTGTGACGGTGGGGCGGTTGCGGCAGTACTCTAGGATTTGGCAACTGGGGACGTAGCGGATGAGGAAGTAGTCGGAGAGTAAACCTAACCCCCCTAACCCCCCTTCCCTACCAGGGAATGGGGGAACAGAACTCCCCTCTCCTCGCAGGAGAGGGGTTGGGGGAGAGGTTAATCCGCAATAGGAAAAATCCAACGGCATCGCCCCAAATGGAATCTGATGCAGAAACAAATGAGGCACAATAATCAATTCCTCAATCCCCTCCAGATACTTGGCCACCAGTTCACTCAGGCGCAACTTCTGGGCGAGTTCCCCTAACACAGTACCGATATTACTCATCCATGCGGGTTTGTCGAACAGGTAGGGTGTTAACCAATTCTCGATAATCCAATCTTGCATCTCATGCCCTTGACTTTGGCAACTGTGGCAACTCACCCCATCTTTCCGCAACACGAAAACATGAGTATTGTCGGTTGTGGTGTAGAAACTGAGGATAGCGGTTTTGTCGTCGTCAATCAGCCGTTGCATCGCCGCTAAATCGGGGGCAGTGGTTTGAATTTGACCAGACAAAACGGGGTCGAGTTGGCGGATTTGCTGCCAAATTTGCTGCTTTTCTTGCTCTAAGGCTTGAATAACTGCGTTATCTTCCTGGAGTTTGGCGCGACTGCGGGTACTTCCGGCTAATTCTGGGGCTTTGCTAGGATGATTACCCTGACGTAGTTGGTCAATTTGCTGTTGCTTGTCGGCAAACTGCTGCAAATACTCCTGCACTTGGGGGGGAATGTCGCCGTCTGCATAGAGGTCGTTGCTTGCCATTAAGTCTACCAGGCGTTGGCAACGGGAACGTTCAGCGTATTCGATGGCTTTGTCGAGTTGCCCGTTGTTGATGCAGGCTTGCACCATTTTCTCGTAGATGTCGATGGATTCGGCTAAGATTTCTTGGCGGCGTTCGTCGTTGGTTGCCCAAGTGCGGCTTTGTTCGACAGCAGCAATGGCTTGAGTGTAACCTTTGATGGCGAGTCGCCAATTCCCTTCCGTGAAGGCAAGGTTGCCGAGGTTGCGTCCGGTTTGTAGACAATCGAGGGGAAAGGCAGTTGGAGTCAGGACTTGTAAGGCATCTTGGTAACGTGCGATCGCTTGTTCTAAGTTTTGCGCCC
>CAZPRJ010000033.1:0-74077 GCA_964588805.1 uncultured Microcoleus sp.
AGGTTTTTGTTTGCCTCCATCATTACCTTAACCCTTTTGTTGCGATTTGTAAAGTATTTTGATTTGATTACTCTCATTTTTGTTAATTATTGCTTAGAAATTCATCTAGATTCGTTTACCCGAAAGGATTTGAGAGGTATCCGCCGTCACAAAAATTCATAGAGTTAGTCGTTAGCCATGACCTCTGATATACCTAGGGCGGATAGAGAGTGTGTCCCTACCTAGGCTGGTGTAAAGGTCAATTAGTCAAGGCTTACGCGCATTAACCTTTGAAGCGCCATTGGTAGGGGCGCACTGATGTGCGCCCTAGCTATATGTAGAGTTCTTGCGTAAGTCCTTTAGTTGTTGGCTACTTCTTGGCACTGTCCCACCGATGCATCCCGCTAAAAGATGAGAATCTAAACTCAATTGAATATGACTCCTAAAATTCTGGGGATGGGTAGATAAACTCCAGCTTAGAAATGGCTTCTGATAAGTCCAGCGCTAAAAACTGATCGACTGAAGTGTACATCCAGTAAACTGATAGCTTGGGATCGATGCCGATTTTTTGGAATCCTAGAGTCTGTGCCAACTCTTCATAACGGGGATGGATGATGAGTGCGTAAAAGTCACATAAGTTAGGAAAATCTTCCTGCATTCGGATTAAGGTGTGTTTGACATCCTCTAGGAAGCGTTGGACATTCGACCAATTCCGATAAGGTTTATCAATCAGCCAACTCCGCACCATAATTGAGGTGCAATCATCTTGGCCAGGAATCGCCATTTGCAACGGATCGATTTCGGAGGCAGAACTCAAGTGGAGACTTCTGCTAGGAGGGAGCGAGAAATTCTCCTCAGACTTGGGCGCAACGGGATAAAGCAGGTAAAATCCCACCGGATTTAAGGTATCACTACGACGTAGAACCCGCATCCCACAAGAATATTGCTCTGCCCAAGAGCGTAAGAGTTGTTTAATCTTATGAGAAACGGCGGTTGCGGTGTTGTTCATCCAGTTGTAGTTGCGAGCCAAAAAATTGGCAACGGGTACGGCATCGGTGCGGGGATTGAAGCCATCCAGGTGAAGCGGTAATGACTCGGTTGACTCCGGTGCTTCCATCAGGTTAGGTAAGGAGCGAACTTGTAGGCAAACCGTATTGCCATCAAAATTTTTCTCCACTAACCCGAGGGCAACTAGGATATCAATCATCATACCGGCTGCGCGATCGCTCCCTCGGTCTTTATCGGCGTAAAACAATTCTGCGGCTTCGCGATGGGTGCAGGCGATAAATCCTTGAGGTACTTTTAATTGAGTTAAAGGTTGTCCCAAGCACTCTCCTAACTCTTGTTGCTGCTTAAGTAATAGATATGTCCACAACCGCACAAAGCATTCGGCTCGCCGTCGAGTGAGCCCAACCCGTCTAGGATTTAAGAGCAGTGAAATGTAGTGTCGCTGTTGTTCGATAGAAAACCACTGATCAATTAATTCTGGATTCATATACCATTCGGTTATTAAACGGACATAGCCTTTGGCAAAGTTAATTGTGACTCCGTAGCGATAGCCCTTATCGTTTGTTTTCATTGCCGTTTAGGTCATAAGTATCACCTCAGAACCGAGTTTTTACCTTAATTCAAAGGTCTAAGTCTCGAGCGAACAGTTACTACGGATGCGAATTAACTCAAACCACTCAGTAATCTAGAACAACACCCTGGAATTAGCTAATTTCGTATTTTATTAGCAAAACAATTGCTTAATAGAAAAACTTCACCTTACTTCAGGCTAGTTCACCGTTCCTCCACCTTTACAATCGAATTCAGTTGGTTTGGGAAATCTACGGATTACTCCTTGTAGCTACACAAGTTCAAAAAACAAAATGACGTTATCAATCTCACCGAGAACTGTCACCCCCTTGACATCTCAATTTGCAATTTGAAGGAGATTCACGATATCCATGCTGGCCCCCGAACAGAATCGTCACCTCAAAACTGTTGAAGCGCTTAACTCTGCTGAAAAAACTCTGAAAGTGCCTCCTTGTCTACACTCCAAGCATCCAAATTTGCTGCAATCCATCATTGAAAGTTTCGTTGACGGTGTATTAATATTGAGCGAGCAAGGGGAATGGATTCACGCCAATGAGTACGCACGTCGAATTTGTCATCAGCTTTCTTCTAATCGCACTGAACCATTACAAGACAACTTTGTTCCTCAGCAACTTTGGCAGATTTGCGAATCTTTAATGGATAGCCGTGAACTATTTCCGGAGCAACGGCTAATTATTGAGGCAGAAATTGATGCCAAAAATGTAGCGAGTCTCCGGGTTAGAGTTCAATGGTTGGATTTAGATGAAAGTGATTTCCCTTATTTGTTAATTACGATTGAAGACCGAAATCAAGCGATTCAAAATACAGCGCTCGCTGAAGCTAAGAAATATGACTTAACCCCGCGTGAAGCTGAAGTTTGGTTACTCCGTCGATCTCACCATTCCTATAAAGAAATTGCCGCTAAGTTGTTCATCACAGTTAACACCGTCAAGAAGCACCTGAAAAGTGTTTATGCTAAACAACAAGCGAGGCTATGGCGTGAGGATGATCGTAATGTCAGTTAATGAATCATGACCCATAACTCATGCTCAACCGAAAGCGTAGCGTTTAGGGTTCACAGGTTTTTGAGTCCTGATTAATCGTAGCCTTGCCTTTGATGTTGAGGCTACGGTGGATGCACCCATTGAAGAATTGGGTTTGAGTAAGGGCATGGTTATTATCTCACCTGAGAGGATTTAATACAACTATTGAGAACCGTTAGATAGGTCACACTATAAGAGTGTGCGATTGCCCCCGCTTATGTCAGTTTCCGAGTCTCAACCCGTTACCTATAGTCCCGCTTATACGATTGTTCCCACTTATGAATGCTTTAATCGCTGTAGTTATTGCAATTTTCGCACTGAACCGGGAGCAAGTCCTTGGTTGACGATTGCCCAGGCAGAACAGACGCTGAGGCGGCTTCAGAGTCAGGATGTGTGTGAAATCTTGATTCTTAGTGGTGAAGTCCATCCTCGCTCATCGCGACGTTCCCAATGGTTCCAACGAATTTACAATTTAGGTGAAATTGCCTTATCGCTAGGATTTTTGCCCCATACGAATGCAGGGCCGTTGAGTTTTGAGGAGATGAAAATCCTGAAGTCGGTGAATGTGTCGATGGGGTTAATGTTGGAACAGCTTACATCCAAGTTGTTGCAAACGGTTCATCGGTATGCACCCAGTAAAGTACCAGGGGTGCGTCTACAGCAACTCGAATGGGCGGGAGAGTTGCAGATTCCATTTACAACGGGCTTACTGTTGGGGATTGGGGAGACTCCAGAAGATTGGTGGGAAACATTGGATGCGATCGCACAGCTTCACTCTCGCTATGGTCACATTCAAGAAGTCATCTTGCAACCCCATAGCCCAGGCAGTCAGCAAACCTTTGAGGCGGAGGGTTTTGACCTCAATCAGTTGCCGGAGGTTATAACAAGAGCTCGTGAGATTTTACCATCGGATATTACCATTCAAATTCCTCCAAATTTAGTGATTGATCGGGGAGGACACCAACAACAGATACCTTTACTGGCTTGCTTGCAAGCGGGGGCTAGGGATTTGGGGGGAATTGGCCCCAAAGATGAAGTGAATCCAGATTATCCCCATCCTGATGCCGAGCAATTGAAAGAAATTTTAGCGCCTGCGGGGTGGGAATTAGTACCGAGATTGCCAGTTTATCCTCAGTATACGAGTTGGTTGTCACCCAGATTGCGAGGGTTGGTTGAACAGTGGCGTGTTCGGCAATTCAAAAGTTTGACGGACGCTTCCTAAAAGCTGAGGTTGCCACAGCTACCACTCCATAGACAGTTATTCCCTGATGTTGTAAGACTTGAGTCGCACAACGCACTGTAGCCCCGGTTGTATAAATATCATCTAGTAACAGCACGGGGGAAGGGGGTAGGTGTTTGCTCAGAGCATTCCCAACTGTAAACGCATTGGCTAGATTTTGTTGGCGTGCCTGCACTGAAAGACCAAACTGTGCATCAGTGGCACGAATTCGTTGTAAACCTAGCGGTTGATGTTTGTAACCCGTCCACTCACAAAAACTTTGGGCAATTAATTCTGCCTGGTTGTAACCTCGTTGTTGCTGTTTGGTTGAGTGTAAGGGGATGGGAATGACTGTTAATGTTTTAACTTGGTTCGCAGCAGGAGTTTTGAGCCAAGCTTGACCGAGCCAATAGCCTAAGGGACGCGCTAATTGGGGTTGATTATTGTACTTTAACTCGGCGATCGCACGCTTGAGTACACCGCTATAATTGCCCCAAACAAAGACAGGTAACTCACCTGCCCATAAATGACTCGATAAAGTCAGTTGGCAGCGTTGCAATTGCCGATGGCAGGAGGCACAAAACTCCCTTTCGGCTGGGCGATCGCATAAGGGACAATTAGATTTAAGAAATAAACCCAGTAACCCGTTTTTTAGCTTCTCAACAGTTTTATTCTTCATTAATTAGTTATTTGTTGCTGGTTACTTATTATTAGCTGTTGATTACCAATAACCAATAGCAACTCACCAATAACTAATAACTAGCAAGCCATCAAAAACCCGATGTTTCTGGTTGAGCAATATCGCCTCCTATTTGAATACCCGCACCGTTATATCTTACTCCAGGTTTTTGGGTTGTTTTTGCATTGTCAGCCTTCGGAGAAGGGGCAGTTGGAGGAGAAGGGATGGGGTCAGGGGCGGCAGATACTCCGGGAGTAGCTTGCTGCGACTGCATCATACTCAATCCCCCTACAGCCCCCGCAATTAATGCGGTATAGCCAACATACAAATGCAGTGAATTTAGTTGAAGTGAGGGTACGGTAATGGAATTATACCAAGAGGGAACCACCGATTTGGATAGGTCAGGCTGTGGGATCGAGGCGACCATTGCTGTGCCATTTAAGTTTAAAGCATGGGCAATGCGACGGATAAATCCGCGAATGTATACATCCTCCGGCAGTTCATCAAAGCGTCCTTCTTCTATGGCTTCAATATGATGAGGAGGGACGAGTGTCTGATTATGGATTTCTTCAATAGTGAGACCACTATTTAAGCGAGCGTCACGCAGTTCTTGACCCACTTGACGTAACATTTCAAACCGTTCTATGGCAATTGTTTGGGCTACAAGCTCGGCTTTTGAAACTTTTGAGATTTTTGTTGGTTTTTTGGGGGGTTCGGAGTCGATTGTGGGTTTAGTAAAAACTAAACTAATACCTTGGTCGGTCTCTTCTATTGTTAAGCCTGTTTGTGATTCCTCTGGGACTGAATTTTCATTGATGTCCTGGTGAGAATTGAATTCTTCTTCAGGTTTAGTGTGCTGAGTTGTTTCAGAAGTCACAGGAACGATATTATATTGTCTAATAAACTGCTGGAAGGTTAAGCGCACAGCTTCTCGTCCCACTGCCTTCACCAAAATCTGGGCGGTGCTAGACGCTTCTCCTAACATTGTTTGTAATCCAGCCATTGTGCGGCGGTAAACCTCACTATTGACGAGTTCGGCTTCGATTTGATTGAGGATCGTCCGCAATCCGTCATGGGAAATTTCAATGGTCTGGTTATCGATAACACCGTTACCATACATAGGCTGCATTACCATAATGTTCTCTTTTTCCGTGCTTGAGTAAAACTACTTTAATGCGAACAACACTAAGGGTGGGATTTGAGACTAATCACGCCACCCGCTAACAGTTGTCGATGAATAGACAGTGGTTTGGGCTATCTGTAGTATTCTCTTCGGCAAGTCAATTGCAAATCCGGAGAGTTATAGAAAAATAGGTAATGAAGCCAAAAATTAAATCCACAACAGGATATCACTTAAGCACTGAAATATTTAGCCACTGGGTGATAAGCAACAATCGCAGTTGTAGATTGTTCTGGATACAATTGCTCACTTTCATCCATGTATAGCTTAATGCGATCGCAACCTAGCAACTCTAGCTGTTTGTATTGGTCTTGCAGATTCGGGCAAGCTGGATACCCAAAACTATACCGTGAACCTGGATAGCGCTGCGCCAAAATATCTCTAATATTATCCGGTTCCTGACTCGCAAAGCCCAACTCTCGCCGAATTCGGGCATGTGTCCACTCCGCCAAGGCTTCTGATGTTTGCACCGCTAACCCATGAAAATATAGATAATCGGTGTATTGGTCATCTGCAAATAGTTTTTGTGCATATTCAGTGGCTATATCCCCCACTGTTACCGCTTGCATTGGGAACACATCCATTTGATTTTGGCTTGCCACATCTTTAGGAAGATAAAAATCAGCAATACATAAACGCCGGCCTGATTTTTGGCGTGGGAAGTTAAGCGTAACAGTTGGTTCTACCTTCCCAGCAATCTCTACATCCGGTTGATTCATCATTTCCGGATTATAAATATAGAGAGAATTCCCTTCAGATAGGCAGGGGAAGTACCCATAAATAACTTGAGGATGCAGCAATTTTTCCTGAATAATGCGCTGCTTCCAATCCTCTAAAATTGGATAAACTTTCTCTTGCAGAAACTCATCATACTCTTCCCGCGATTGTTCTTTCGGTTTGCGAAACTGCCATTGGCCAGCAATTAAAGCCTGCAAATCCAAATACCCAAATATCTCTTCTAACGAGATATCTTCCGGTTGTAATATTTGAGTTCCCCAGAACGGTGGCATAGGACGATTGATATCAGCAGCCACTGCATCTGAACGGCGAGTATCTTCCTGTCTTTCTCTTGTGGGGTGGGCATCCTGCCCGCCCTTTTCTGCTTGTTTCTCCTCTACTTGTGATGATAATTGAGAGGATTGATTTCCAGTGGGTTTATGTCCATTTTCCTCAACTTCATCCAAAAATCCCTGCAAATCATCCCAATTATTAGCCACTTTAGCAGGCATCAATTTATCCATAAAGTGCAAATCAGAAAAAGCATCTTTACCATAAATAACCCTGCCTTTATAGGTATTTTGGCAATCTTCATGGACAAATTTTGGAGTGAGCGCGGCACCCCCTAAAATTACAGGTGCAGTAATCCCTCGCTCGTTAAATTTCTCCAAATTATCTTTCATAAACGCAGTGGATTTTACTAATAATCCACTCATGGCAATGCAATCAGCTTTGTGTTGCTCGTAAGCTTCAATAATGTTATCAACCGGTTGTTTAATCCCTAGGTTAACGACTTTATACCCATTGTTAGAAAGGATGATATCAACCAGGTTTTTACCAATATCGTGAACATCCCCTTTAACGGTGGCAATTACTACAGTCCCCTTGGCATTATTTCCCGTATCGTCTTTTTCCATATATGGCTCTAAATAAGCCACTGCTGCTTTCATGGTTTCTGCTGATTGCAACACAAAAGGCAGTTGCATTTGTCCAGAACCAAACAGTTCGCCAACGACTTTCATGCCATCGAGAAGGAAGGTATTAATAATATCGAGGGGGGGATACTTTTCTAAAGCTTTGGCTAATTGTTCCTCTAAACCGATGCGTTCGCCGTCAATAATATGACGCTTGAGGCGTTCTTCAACCGGGAGTTTTTCATCTTGGGAGCGATCGCGTTTTGTTGTCTTCCCTTCAAATAAGGTAGTAAGCTCTGTTAAGGGGTCATACGTGCAGATATTTCCCTCAAATTCTCGCTCATCATAAATCAATTTTCGGCAGACTTCCTGATGTTCTGGCTCAATTTTAGCTAAAGGTAAAATCTTACTCGCACTGACAATTGCTGCATCCATTCCTGCTGTCATTGCCTCATGCAAGAACATGGAATTCAGGACAATTCGTGCGGCTGGATTTAATCCAAAGGACACATTAGAAACGCCTAAAAGAATATGGCAACCGGGTAACTCTTCTCGTATCCGACGAATCGCTTCTATCGAAGCTTTCCCATTGGTTCTATCTTCTTCAATCCCCGTAGAAATAGGTAACGCCAAGGGGTCAAAAAATATCTCATGGGCAGGGATACCGTATTCTACCGCTTGATTGTAGGCACGTTGTGCGATCGCAAATTTTTTCTCGGCACTTCGCGCCATTCCCTCTTCATCAATCGTACCGACAACCACCCCAGCACCATACTTCTTGGCTAACTCCAATACTTTGAAAAATCGTTCTTCCCCATCTTCATAGTTAGTGGAATTTAGCAAACACTTACCGCCAGCCACCTTTAACCCAGCCTCCATCTTTTGCCACTCGGTGGAGTCGAGCATCAGGGGAAGTGTAACATTAGTCACCAAACGCGATACCAATTCGTGCATATCCCGTTCGCCATCACGCCCCACATAGTCCACGTTGACATCAAGGATATGCGCCCCTTCTCGTACCTGGGATTTTGCCAAAGATACTAACCCATCCCAATCTTCAGCATTCAGCAAGTCGCGGCACTTCTTAGAACCACTGGCATTTAAGCGTTCGCCCACAATCAAAAACGAGTTATCCTGCTCGTAAGGTTGGGCACTGTAAATGGATGCTGCTGAGGGTTCAAAATGGGGATGCCGTTGTTTCGGCTTTAAAGTTTTGGCAATTTCAGCTAATTGTTGAATATGGTCAGGACGAGTCCCGCAACACCCTCCAATCACCTGCACACCCAAATCTTCCACAAAATGCATTAACGCCATCCGCAATTCCATCGGCGTTAGCTTGTAGTGGGCGTGGCCGCCAACATTTTCTGGTAATCCGGCATTGGGGATACAAGACACTACAAAGGGTGAATGCTCACATAAATATTTGATATGTTCCTGCATCCGGTCGGGTCCCGTGGCACAGTTAAGACCGAGGATATCAATGGGGTAACGTTCCAAAACTGTAAGCGCAGCATTAATCTCAGAACCGAGTAGCATGGTGCCTTGAACTTCCACCGTCACCGACACCATTAAGGGAAGTCGTGCGCCTTTTTCTTGAAATACCTCTTCAATTCCATTCAGTGCGGCTTTGATTTGCAAGACATCCTGGCAAGTTTCGACAATTAATAAGTCCGCACCCCCGTCATATAAACCCCTAGCTTGTTCAGCGAAGGATGCTTTCATGGTGTCGAAGTCAATATGTCCCAGTGTTGGGAGTTTCGTGGTGGGGCCAATGGAACCGGCAACAAAGCGAGGTTTTTCGGGGGTGGAATATTCTGCCGCAACTCGCTTGGCTAATTCTGCGGCTTTCTTATTCAATGTGTATGCTTGGTCGGCTAGGTCATATTCAGCCAGTACAATGGACGCACCGCCAAAGGTATCCGTCTCGATGACATCCGCCCCAACATCCAGAAAGCCTCGATGCACTTTCTCAACAGCTTCGGGCTTGGTGATAACAAGATACTCGTTGCAACCTTCATACTGCGCCCCTCCAAAGTCTTCTGCGGTTAGGTTTTGGGTTTGAAGTGAGCTTCCCATCGCGCCATCGAAGACGATGACGGGACGGTTGGGACTATGGAGGTGATGCAGGAAGGGGCTGTTCATAAGACGGCTTCCAAGATAGGGATGTGAGATAGGCTGTGGATGACTAGCTTAATATATTGTGCAAAATTTACGGCGTTTGGGAGCGTAAAAACTATGAATGTGCAGACAACTACTCCATCTACTTCTGCAAAAGAGCATCCACCTGAGGCCAGAGTCGTTTTGCAGGGTGTCAGTTGGCAAACCTTCAAGGCATTAATGGCGGATATCGGAGAAGACCGCTCCTGTAGAATTGCCTATGACCAGGGGATGCTAGAAATTATGGTTCCATACGAACAACACGAAGAACCCAAAATATTGATAGCGGAGTTTGTCACAGGTACTGCGGATGAGCTAGAGATTGAGATTAGACAACTCGGTTCTTTAACTTTGGAACGAGAAGACTTAACCCGTGCTGTAGAACCGGATACTTGTTTCTATATTCAAAATGAATCTAATGTCAGAGGTAAAAATATCAACTTGCCAGATGTTCCACCTCCTGATTTAGTGGTGGAGTCAGACTACACCAGTTCTTCTTTAAATAAATTCAATATTTATGCTTCCCTTGGGGTTCCTGAACTTTGGAGATATCGTAAGCAGACTTTGCAGGTTTATCACCTTTTAGAGGGAAAGTATGAGCAAACGGATAAAAGTTTAGCGTTTCCTTTCTTACCGATTGCAGAAATTCCGGGATTTATTGAACAGAGTAAAACGATTGGGCAAAGAGCCTCTGTACGATTATTTCGGGCAAGGATTAGAGAGATTTTGAAAAGTATGGAGGGATAGAGGATGCAGTTAGAAGACTATTTCGACTTTTTAGCACCTGATGATATTCGGATTAAGGGAACACGGGTTGGTATTGAGAGTATTCTTTATGAGTATATTCATCGGAAATTAAGCCCAGAGGAAATTGAGCCGAAGTTTCGGACGGTAACGTTGGAGCAAGTTTACGCCACGATTCTGTACTATTTGCACAATCGAGAAGCTGTCGGTAAATATTTTGCCAATTGGCTGGAGTCGAGTCACCAGCAACGTAAAGCTCAAGAGATGAATCCCGATCCTGTTATTATTCGACTGCGGGAGCGGATAGCCAAGTATGGACGCGATCCAGAGGTACATAAGGCACTTCGTCGGCAAAAGGAACTCGCTGTACCAGGAAATATAAAAGAAAAAGAAGAGGATGAAAAGAGTCAATGACCATCCGTTATTTGATGGATGAAAATGTCGATCCTCTTTACCAAATCCAACTCCTACGGCGGGAACCTGACTTAGTAGTTTGGGCAGTAGGGGATGAGGGGACTCCTCCAAAAAGTACTCTCGACCCAGAGATTCTAATTTGGTGTGAGGAGCATGGCTTCGTTCTGGTGACGAATAATCGCACATCGATGCCGCCACATCTAACCGATCATTTGGCTCAAGGTCGTCATGTGCCAGGAATTTTTATTTTGAATCCCAATATGAGTATTGGTGACACAATTGAGGAGTTAATTCTAATTGTGGCCACTTCAGATGATGATGAGTATCAGGACAGCATTAGGTATTTGCCCATTACTTAATAGCAAAGTGTTAATGCTCACTCTACTAACTAATTTCAATCTTTGTTCTGCAATATTTCCAGGCGGTGGGAGCGATCGCTCCAATTTTCACTCATCTGCAATCATAACCCGAATTCTACTTATCAAAAGATGAGGTTTAGCTATTACTGAAGAGTCCTGAGAATTTCCAGAACTTCTAAGTAGTTCAAATATTCATCATCTAGATCATCTATTATTTTTAGTTCCAGCATTTCCTCATAAAGATTTAATGAGTGCTGAAAATCTGAAATCGCTCCTTCAGTATCTCCAATTTTACGGCGGGTAAGACCTCTTATTTGGTAAATAAAAGGGTTATCGGGGTTGAGACGAATCGCTTGGGTATAATCTTCAATAGCGCCACTAGAGTTTCCAAGCCTAGTAAGAGTACGACCCCGCCAAGAATATGCACTGATATGGTGAGGATTGAGCCGTAGTGTCTGGTTGAAATTCTCAAGTGCTTTGTATATGTTTCCTTGGCAATAATGGTCTACACCTTGGTGATAGTAAGCTTCTGCTTGTTCAAGATTGGATGTATCAACAAGTTGTAGAGATTTTAGATAGCTTTGTAACCCGCCACCATATAGCAATTCTGTTATTCCGAATTCGGTTTGACGATTCTTTATAAGGTCAGTTGGCAGAAAGCCAGCCAGTATTAGGTTGTATTCAAGCTGAGCCTCGTCAACATTTTCTTGAATCAAAACGCAGACCAAAGCTGCGTTTTTCTTAACCTCCTCTGGACAGATTGACCATCTGACTGTATCAATCCCTCCGTGACGAGCTTTGACCTGTATACCGATAGTTGGGTTAGTAGTCAGAGTAAAGTCTACTTTGCCATCGCCGCCTAGTTTTTCTGTGTAGTCAACCGGGGTAACGAGTTTCCCTAGCCGTTTTGCTACAACTTCCTCCCCTAGTTTGCCCTTCAAGTTGTTTATGAAGACATCCCGAATTGAGGCTTGAGAACTTCTCTTATACTTATCCGCCATCCGCCAGCAGAACTCTCGAAGTTGTCTTAATTTCTCGCCTGAGATTACTGTCAGTTCGCTGTGATATCCCGTGATTTGACAATGAAGTAGACTTACCGAACCAGACTTCAGTCGTTTTATAAAGTCAGACTGTAAGTGTCTCAGTGGGATAGTCCAGTCTATATATGTCTGTTCGCACTGTCTTGTTTTCCTTTCTGGCATGATTGCTCCACGCACATCTGTGCCAGCCAAGATTGTCTGCTCCAGCCTTGCCCAACGCAGATTTGCTCCTCTCAGATTTGCCTCACTTAGGTTTGCCCCGCTCAGGTTTGCTCCTCTGAGGTCTGTGTCACTTAAGTTTGCCCCGCTCAGATTTGCTTGACTTAGGTTTGCTCTTCTCAGGTCTGCCTCACTCAGGTTTGCCCCACTTAGATTTGTCCCTCTTAGCTGGGAGTAAAACAGGTCTGCTCCACTCAGGTCTGCTCCACTCAGGTCTGCCCCACTCAGGTCTGCCCCACCCAGACTGGCTGCAAACAGATTTTTCCCTCTCAGATTTGCATCACTCAGGTTGGCTCCGCTCAGGTCTGCCCTACCCAGACTGGTGCTGCTCAGGTTGGCCTTACTCAGGTTTGAGCGGCTCAGGTCTGCCCCGCTCAGGTTGGCGTTACTCAAGTCGGCTCGGCTCAAGTTTGCAGACCACAGCTTTGCATAACACAAGTTAGCTCCACTCAGGACTGCGCCACTCAGGTTGGCTCCGCTCAGTTCTACGCCACTCAGGTCTATATCGGTAAAATCTACGTCAATTAAGACTGCCTTATCTAGCTTGGCTTTTCTCAGAATGGCTCCACTTAAGTTAGCTCTGCTCAAAATTGCCTGTTTCAGGGTTGCATTAGTGAGGTTGGCATTCCTAAGGTTGGCTCCACTCAGATTTGCCCCACTGAGGTCTACGCCACTCAGATCTGCACTAGTCAAGTCTGCGTCAATTAAGACTGCCCTATCTAGCTTGGCTTTTCTCAGAATGGCTCCACTCAGATTGGCTCGACTCAACTTTGCCATTCGTAGGCTTGTCCCAGTGAGATCAGTTTCAGCCAAGTCAGCTCCAGTCAAGTCGGAGCCAGTCAGACCAACCCACTGTAGAGTTGCCCCCCTTAGTTTGGCACCGACTAGGTCGAGCCTGTAAAAGCGCTTTCTGCCCTCTGCGTAACGTTTCAAAAGTTCGTTAGCATCCATCCTCGCAACACCCTAGACCCATCTAGCCCTAACCACCGCCCTCTTCGATCACTAGAAGTACCCCCGCAACTGATTGCAAAATATTAGGGTTCCGGGTTATATACCGCGAGGTAGCTTTAACAGACATAGGTATACAATGCCTCGATCTTGAGCTAGGCTATCTTAAATGTATGCCACAGATATTGCTTAGAGTGAAAAGAGAGATAAGCCTAACGGTATGTTTTGCTAAAGCATCTCTTCCCTCAATTCCCTATCCAGCCTAAGCGCTACCGCATCTCATAACTATAAATACAGCTCAACTGAATGGCTGACGCGATCGCACTCCCATCATTACCTGATAAGTTGGGATGGGGATTGTCCACAGTACACGCTAATGACTCAAAACTTGGAGGCGATCGCTTGCCAACCTTACCCCGTTACTCCTGATGGCTTTAACCCTAACGCCAACATACCTTATGGATGTACCACGGAGCATATTCGATTAGCAATGAATGACTTTGTTGATTTTCTCGGCTTCATCAATCAACAGCTACACACAAAGAGATTGGAACGCTTTGAATCTATGCTTATGCCAGCTAACTTCAGCAGTCTGGTTGGTGAATTTATGATTACCACCATTCCTAAATACTGTTCCAGCCTCGTCAAAAACCAATATCATAATGGACATCCTGACCTAATTCCTGCTGGTCACTTCCCCAATGATGCTGTTCAATATGCTAAAGAAGGAATTGAAGTTAAAGCCTCTCGTTATCTAAGGGGATGGCAAGGTCATAACCCTGAAGAAACTTGGTTGATGGTATTTGTATTTGATAGTAACCGACCTAGTGATGCAGTTAAGGGCATTCAACCCAAGCCTTTTAGGTTTATTAAAGTTGTTGGAGCTAGCATTACAAAAGCAGATTGGTCATTCTCTGGTCGTTCGCAAAATAGTCGCCGCACAATTACTGCCAGTGTAACCCATTCAGGCTACCAGAAAATGACAGCCAACTGGATTTATCAAACCCCTAAGCTACCATAAACTCAACTGTTGATGCTCCATTTTATCAGTAGGTGTTTTCAGTTCATTATTTTCAGTTAATGTTTTTAGTTCACTTTGTATATTAAGTGCTGCTAGTTTCGGAATTGCCATGCGACTCATTTCGTAATAGTCTGCATAACGCTCAACACCAATACAACGAACACCCACTGCTTCTGCTGCTGCTACTGTGGAGCCTGAACCCATAAACGTATCAGCAATAATCCCTTCACCTAAAGGAAGAGAAGCATAAACAACTTGGCGTAGAAAAGATTGAGGTTTGATGCTTGGATGATTCGCTATGTTGCGTTCTTGCTGCGGTGTTCTTTGACTGAAGATTACATCATTGAAAGGGTTGCCATCAGAATTTCTTCTTAGCCCTCCGGTTTGGAATTGTCTGAGACAATCACTTAGCTTCATCCCTGATGGAAGTGGCTTGCGGAAAATACCCCACGGCTCATAACATCCTCTGGGCATGGACGAAACATTCGGAAATTCATGCTCGGCGTTTTTGGGGCGATCGCCACCGCGCAGCGTTCTCACTAAGCGAATTAATTCCCCACGAAACTCCAAGCCTCCCTCAACTAATGCAGAAAAGACTAGCTGAGATAGAAAGGCGTTACTAGCAATAAAAACATGACCACCAGGGCGCAATATATGCACGATCAATTTAGCCCATTCGACAAAGAAACACTTCAAAACGGCTTTTTCTTTTTGGGTAAGTGCTGTAAATCGGGGCAGAGGGGACCGTTGATGCCCATCAAATGAGGGAGGAATTCTCCAAATCCCCCCGTTCCCGTTTTTCCTTTTAGTAATCTGCTCAAAATCATATTCTTTTACACCATAAGGTGGATCGGTTACAACAGCATGAATGCTATGTTCTGGCACTTGCATCAACCAATCAAGACAGTCAGCTTGCACGATCATAGAATTGCCTATTTGCTCTGATGGGTAATTAAACGCCCACTGATTTATCAGTTTCATCTATCCACTCTATCCCTTCTGCACCTGTTTGAAATCTTCCGTTACAATACCAGATTGTTGAATAGTAGAGCGTTACATTGTGATTACCGACTTTCACCGCTTGCAAGCATCCGAAACTGCTCATCACAGCGAGATGTTGACAGTAACGGGAGAGAGTTATCGATAGGGAATTAGTCAAGCGACAGGCTTATCTAACCCTGTGATCGATATGCTTATCCGCAGATTAATTAATGGTTTGGTAAGCGAAGTGACCTGACTCTTATGCGGACGCACGGCGGTACGCCCCTACAAAGACCTGATTCACATAAATGTAAATTTGTCAATCTCTTGAATATTCACAGCCTTCTCTCAACTGTGAGCATTCGTTGATAAGAAAGCCACCCTGCTATAACCATCACTAGTGCAAACACAAACAAAAACCAGAAATGCGACTGAATGCCTGCAAACTCCTTACCCCCAGCCGAAACGCCGAGCAAGGCTTCATTCATGTGATAAATCGGGTTATATTGAGCAATTTTCAGCAAATTATCTGGAAACAAAGAGGCTGGCAGAAAGGCACCTCCTAAAATCAAGAGGGGCACTCCAAACGCGGCCACCAAAGCATTAACATCCTCAGTGCGTCGAGCAAACTGCGTACCGAGTATAAATCCTACACCCACATACGAAATAATACTGAGTAAGATAATCAAAGCCCCCAACAACACCGAACCTTGAAACTTTGCACCCAAAAAAGCAGACACAATATAAACCAAAAGGGTTTGACCGATGCCAATGCAGCTATGGGCAAAAAATATACCTAGGAAATAGGAGGTTCCACTCAGGGGAGAGATAAACAAGCGCTTAAGAGTTTGCTGTTCTCGCTCTGCTACCACTGTTGCCACACTACCACCCAGGCAACTGAAAAACAAGGCAGCACCTACCAGGGTAGATGGGGCAGCATTTTCAAACGCGACTGCGGTTGACAGTTTCGCTCGTTCTGCCAAAATAAACCCGTTGAGTAAAAGGACAGAAATCGGGAAAATACTCCAAAAAATCAGGCTACGCCGTCGTCGCCATAATTCAATCAAAATTCGCTGAGCTACAGCAAGGGTTTCGCGCCAATACTTCATCGTGTGAGGATTCGCTGTCAGTTACATGAACCAATCATCCAATTCTCCTCTATCTTCATCACCTTCATTGTCTCCTGAGCAGAAAGAGGACAGAAAATTAGGCTTTTCAACCCATTCTCGACGGACTTTTTTGAAAATAGCAGGGGTTGGAGTTGTCGGAGGCATCTTGGGATATTCCCGTTTTTCTAAGCCTCAGCCTACAATTTTTCTGCAAGATACCCTAGATTTACCCCGATATGTTTCTCAACCGAAGACAGTAGTTGTCGTTGGGGCGGGGTTGGCAGGGTTAGCTTGTGCATATCAACTCAGCCAACGCGGTTTTAGGGTAACACTTTTGGAGCGATCGCCTCAACTAGGCGGAAAAATTGCCAGTTGGCCGATTCAAGTCGGAAATGAAACCTTCATGATGGAACATGGGTTTCATGGCTTTTTCCCTCAGTACTACAACCTCAACAGTCTGGTTGAAGAACTCAATATTCGCGAAAACTTCGTATCCTTAAAGTCATACGCCGTTGTTTTTCGAGATGGTAAGTATGCACCCGAGGTTTTTAAACCCAACCATTCAGCCTTTCCGTGGAATGTTGTAGATTTAGGAATTGCTTCTCCCAATTGGTTACGCTGGGGAATTAATTTAACCAAATTCCAACACTGGCAAGTTTTCCGTGAAATTGGTGGATTTCAAATTCCCGAAAGTTTCAATCGCCTCGATAATATTTCTGTTGCTGAATGGGTAAAAAATGATTTCCCTCAAGGGTTATATGATTTGTATTTTTTACCCTTTGCTAAATCTAGCCTCAATGCCCCCGATGTTCTAAGTGTGGGTGAACTCATGCAGTTTTTCCACTTCTACTTTTTTGGCAATCCTGAAGGGTTAGCCTTCAATGGCACACGGCAAGATATGGGAACGAGTTTAGTGCAACCGATTGCTAAAGCGATTGAGCAAAAAGGTAGCACGATTGTGACTGAGGCGACGGTAAGCAAAATTACTTGGCAACAAGGTAAAATTGCGTCTCTCACTTATCAACAAGGAGACGCTCAATCGGATATTCCTTTTTGGGTAAAACGTAGTGTAGGGAGTCAGGAGTCAGAAGTCAGGAGTCAGGAGTCAGGATTCGTAGGGGCGCACCGACGTGCGCCCATTCAGGAATCAAAAACACCGAGCCAGCAGGTATTAGAATATTATGGTGCTGGTGATGCAGTTTTTGCGGCAAAACAAGGAGAAAAAGAAGCAATTTCTCTTACTTGTACTCACCAAGGTTGTACGGTGCAGCATCAAGAAGATGGCAAGTTTCTTTGTCCTTGTCATGGGGCAGTTTATGATGCTCAGGGACGAGTTATTTCAGGCCCGGCTAAACGAGATTTACCTCGCTTTCAAATTGTCCAAAGCACTGAAGATGAGGTGCAATTGGTAGGGGGGCAAGGTGTTGCACCGTCCCAACTATCCGGAGAAACAATTCAGGCAGATTACTATGTCTTTGCTACTGATGTTCCTGGAGTTCAGCATCTATTTTCTTTGGGGGAAGGTGATGTGAATCAATCGGTGTATAATCAGGTCGAGAAATTAGCGATCGCAGACCCATTTGCCGTTGCTCGTTTTTGGTTTGATCGAGATTTTGAATGGGAACATAGTAACTTTACCTCACTCTCTGGCTATCAACTGACGGATAGCATCACTCTGTATCATCGTATTCAAGACCAATTTATTACTTGGCATCAAAAAACGGGGGGTAGTGTTGTAGAATTACACGCTTATTGCTACAAAGAAAAAGCTTTTCCCAATCAACAAGTTTTGCTAATCACTTTTGAGCAGGAACTTTATGAAATTGTGCCTTCTCTAAAAGAGGCAACCATGCTACATCGAGAACTCGTGAATCAGAAAAATTTCTCGGGTTATCCACCCGGAAGTTATGCTGATAGGCCGGAAACTGCTACAGATGTACCTAATCTTATTTTTGCCGGGGATTGGGTAAAAATGCCGTTTCCTTGTGGTTTGATGGAACGGGCAATCAGCAGTGGTTTACTAGCAGCCAATGAGATTTTACATCAGGAGGGGTTGCAACGGCGATCGCTGCTTTCTGTTAATCCAGAAGGTATCCTAACAATTTAAAATAAAATTGCAGATGCACATCGATAAATGCTATTGATTTAGTGTTTACTCAGCTCTTGCAACATTCTCAGTAAGTGACAAAAACCACCAAGAACTTAAGTTCTTGGCTAATAGCTCAAGTCCTCTGAAGAGGACTAAAAGTTTACGGAATAAGGATTTCAGTCCATTAAAATGGACTTGAGCTATTAGCCAGGTTTAAACCCCTGGCGGTTATTGCAACTGCTGCAAGATCTCAATTTAGCTATAATCTTTGACTTTCAACAATGTAGCTACGTTTATGTCTTCTCCCTCTTCAGTTCATCAGCGCCTTGATATTCGTCAGTTAGGAATTAATCCTAATCACTGGTATGTTGTTGCTCGTAGTACTGAGGTGCAAAAACAGCCGTTAGGGGTTACACTTTGGCATCAGCCGATTGTTCTTTATCGGGATGATAGCGGTGTTGTTCATGCTTTAGAAGACCGTTGCCCCCATCGACACGTTAAACTGAGTCACGGTTGCGTTATTGGCGATCGCATTGAATGTTCTTATCATGGCTGGCAAATAAAGTCAAGTGGTGAGTGTGCGCTTGTCCCCTACTTAGCAGCAAATCAGAGACTTCCAAATTGTAAAATTCGCTCTTATCCTGTTCAGGAACAAGATGGATTTATTTGGTTATTTCCTGGAGATTTAGAGCAGTTAACTGCCTTATCTATCGAACCGATGGGTGTACCGGAGTGGGAACACCTTAACTATATTGCCACTGTTTCTATAATTCAATGTAAAGCTCATTATTCTTATCTAATTGAAAATTTGATGGATATGTATCATGGGCATTTACATCAAAATTGGCAAGCGTGGGCGGAGCCTGTGTTAGAAGATATTCAAGAAGATGCTAACTGTGTGAATGCCCATTATCAGGCACAAAGTTATTATAAAATTGATAAAATCTGGTCAATTTCTCAGCTATTTTTCCCTGCGTTGCGGCGACTTCATCCGGAACCCTTGGATGTGAGTTATGTTTATCCGCATTGGGTTTCTACCTTAGGCCAAGATTTTAAGATTTACTGTCTATTTTGCCCGATTAATGAGACAGAAACACGGGCTTATCTGATACATTTTACTTCGCTTAATGCCTTTTGGCGTTTGCACAAATTACCGATATGGTTTCGTCGGTTTGTGAAGAATAGTTTGTTTGGTTCGGCGCAAAAATTACTGGATGGATTGGTACGTCAAGATGTACAAATGATTGAGGAGGAACAGCAGGCATATTTGCATAATCCGGAACGAAAAGGGTATGAATTGAATCGGACGTTGGTGAGCGTGCAGCGATTGATTAGGAGTCAGGCCGGAGGTGCTGATTAGTTAGGCTACTGTTCATTAGAGATTCAGCTTGATATTCTAACTTAATCTCTAACTGTTGATAAGCTTCCACTACAGTTTCATCCTGATTATGTTTTTTTTGAGGATTTACATTAATTTCATAATTTGTGATAATTAATTCGTTTCCTTTTGCTGCCTTACCCTGCTTATAATTATTCATTCCATATTGGAGTTGAAACTCAAAAATATTAGCCCATTTAAAGTTTTCTCGAATCTGAGGTGAATCATCATAGGTAATCAACCAGCGATGAGGACATTCTTTTAAAAGGTTAGCAAAGCGCTGATGGTCAAACGATGTATGTAAGTTACCTTTTTTTCCATATAGTTTTGACTTCGTTGCCACCCAATAAGGGGGGTCTAGGAATAAAAATACATCTTTGCTATTATCTTTTAATAATTCGCTATAGTCTGAATTCGTTATTTTAATACCTTCCAAAACTGTACTTAATTTAGATAGGCGTTCTATGGATGATTCGGTAAAACGTTCATGGAAAGACACCTGAGAAAAACCACCGGATTCTACAGTTCCAGAAAAAGTAATTCTATTGAGGACAAAAAAGCGAACAGCTCGTTCAAAATCAGATAACTCTTCTACATTGATTTGGGTCAGATTTTCAAAAAGCAATCTACCATCTGTGTACTTAGATTTGATTTTATAGACTTCTGATACTAATTGCTCTAAATCCGATTGAACGAATTTCCAAAATAGAAATAATTCTGGGTTTAAATCATTAATCCAAATCTTTGAAGGTGAATAATTTTGGTTAACATAGATAAACAAAGAGCCTCCCCCAACGAAGGGTTCGCGATACTCAGAAAAATTTTGAGGGAAATATTTAACGATTTGTTGAATCGCTTTTAATTTTCCGCCTGGATAGCGAAGAGGAGTTCTAATCATAATAAAAACAGATAGTCAAATATAGCATTTCTCATATTGGTGAGGTACATTTTGATTCAGTGAGGGATTCAGAAGTCAGGAGTCAGGAGTTAGGAATGAGAGTGTACCTCATGTAAGTGAAAACCGCTATATCACTTTAGGCGACAACCCTTATACTGCTCACTCTAGATGAGACTTCTGTTTTTCCCATTTCTGCGTTTTAGCCATACCCAACTCCAGCAGCGCTTAGCTGGCAAAACTGTACTCATTACCGGAGCGAGTTACGGGATTGGCCAGTGTTTGGCAGAACTATTGGCACACACCCAAGTCTATTTAATTCTGGTCGCACGTACTGAAGCAAAACTCATTGAAGTTAAACAGCGAGTTGAAGCTAAAGGGGGACATGCCGACATTTTTCCCTGTGATCTGAGGAATACGGCAGACATTCAAGCCTTGCTAGACAGATTGCAACAACTTCCAGGCGGCATTGATATTGTGGTTAACAATGCGGGACACTCAATCCGACGTTCAATTTTTGACTCTCTCGATCGCCTACATGATTTTACACGTACCATCAATCTGAATTATTTAGGGCCAGTGCAGCTCATGCTGGGGCTGATTCCCACTTTAAGGGTTCGTCGAGGACATGTGATTAATATCTCAGCAGTAAACGTGCTGTTGATTCCAGCCCCCAAATGGGCAGCCTATCAGGCATCAAAGACAGCCTTCGATCAATGGTTTCGCAGTGTCAGCCCAGAATTGAATGCCCACGGTATCAGCACAACCTCTATTTATCTGCCTCTGGTACGCACTAGAATGATTGAGCCGACCAAGGCATATCAGAATCTGCCCACCATGCAACCTGAGCAGGTGGCTCAACTAATCTGTAAAGCCATCCTTGAGCACCGACGCACCTATGCCCCCTGGTGGCTGATGGTGGGACAATTGGCCTCTGTGCTGTTTCGTGGAGTTTGGGAAGCGATCGCGGTCAATTACTTGAGGCGAAAACAGTAGAAGTATTATGCTGAGACTGATCCGAAAGCTGTATCATACTCGCCTGCTGACTCCTGCCGGATTGTTCTATCTACTCGAAGCGGTACTGACAACAGGCATCAATCTAATGGCATTGTTACGCATTGCGGCTCAATTGCACCCCCATCGCATTGCGGTAATCGACGACCGGGAACAGTTAACTTATCCCCAGCTTTGGCAACAAGCTGAATCGTTAGCGATGGCGTTGCAGGTGGAGTATGGCATTGAGCGTAACAAAAAAGTTGCGATCGCCTGCCGCAATCATGCATCTGCCATCAAAGCGATTTTTGCAGTATCACGATTGGGGGCACACATTTTTCTGATTAATCCGGAGATGAGTACAGACCAGATTCGGTCATTGCTAAAACGTCTGGCGATCGATTTTTACATCTATGACCACCAGGATGATAAACCAATCCCCGATTGGCTGGAATCTTTCTTACAGCAGCACAAAGCACTCCCAGCGTCCCATGCCACTGCCCCTTCCATTGACCAACTCTCGTTAATACCCCAACTTAAAAACCCGCGTCTAAAAACCGTTAAAACTGGGAACATCGTGGTGATGACAGGCGGAACAACTGGACAACCCAAGCCGGCCAGCCGTAAACCGTCTATTTTCAATTTCCTACCCCCGTTCATCGCCCTCCTGGATCAGGTGCATCTCGATCAGTATCAATCACTCTATATTGCAACGCCTATCTATCATGGCTTTGGCTTAGCCGCCCTGTTAATCGGGATTCTACTTGGGGCTCAACTGTATGTCACCCGACGCTTCGAGGCGGTGCAAGCTTGTGCCCTCATTGCCAGATATCAAATTGAGGTTGTAGCACTAGTCCCCTTGATGCTGCAACGGATGCTCAAGCATGACCCGGTTTCGTTATCATGCTTGCAGCGTATCCTGTCTGGAGGAGCAGCGTTAAGTCCGGCTTTAGCCCAAGTTGCACTAGATCAGTTGGGGCCAGTCATCTTCAATTTGTATGGCACCTCAGAAGCGGGGTTTTGCATCTTGGGAACACCAACCCTGCTGGGCAGAAAACCTGCATCGATTGGTCAGCCGGTCTGGGGAGTAAAAGCTAAAATCGTGAACAATGCTAATCAGGAAGTCAGCAATGGTAAGATAGGTCGCCTCTGTATTCGCAGTGCCTGGTCTACCCACCAGAAAAGCTGGATAGAAACAGGTGATCTTGCCTATCAAGATCGGGATGGAGATATATTTCTTTGTGGTCGAGTTGATGACATGATCGTTTCTGGTGGCGAGAATGTTTACCCGATTGACTTGGAAAATATTCTAATTCAACATCCGGACGTAGACTCAGCAGTGGTTTTTGGCATCTCGGATCAGGAATTCGGTCAGCGATTAAGGGCGGTGGTGATCAAAAAACAGAACACGATGCTAACTCCATCGATGTTGCAGGACTGGCTGAAACCGCGAGTTGCCCGCTACCAAATGCCTGCCGTCATTGAGTTTCGTGACCATCTACCTTATACTCCACTGGGCAAACTTGATATCAAGTCGTTGCGAGAGTGAACGTGGTAAAGTACTGGAAAAATTGAGCTGCTTGCAGCAGCGCTAGGCCAACGCTAACGCGATCGCACATCTCCCCTCAAGCCGTATAAATTAACAAATTGTGGTGTAAGCCTGATCTCACCCAATAACACAGGAATTAAGGGAAAGACTACTATAGACTCAATCAGCGAATTGCCTCCCAGTTATGAGCTACTGCCTAAATCCTAACTGCTCGAAGCCTCAAAACCCTGAAGGTATCAAGCTATGCCAGAGTTGCGGGTCCCCGTTGCTATTACAAGAACGCTATCAAGCCCTTAAACTAATCGGTCAGGGTGGTTTTGGCAGAACCTTTCTGGCAGTGGATGGGAGTAAACCCACTAAACCCCGTTGTGTGATTAAGCAATTTTTCCCGCAACAGCAAGGCACGAATAATTCTAAAAAAGCCGCCGAATTATTTCGTCAGGAAGCAGAACGGCTCAAGCAACTAGGCAGACACCCCCAAATTCCCGCATTACTGGCGTATTTTGAGCAGGATGGGCAGCAATACCTGGTACAAGAGTTTATAGAAGGTGAAAATCTTGCCCAAGAACTGGCGGAGGATGGAGCCTTTAACGAAGCCAAAATTCGGGAATTGCTTGACAGTTTGCTTCCTGTTCTCAAATTCGTCCACAATCATCAAGTCATCCACCGAGACATCAAACCCGCTAACATCGTCCGCCGTACCACCCGCACTCAAGCCGGAGCTATGGGACTCAAGCGCAAGAAATCTCAACTGGTTTTAGTGGATTTTGGAGCTGCCAAATATGCGACGGGAACGGCTCTGATGAAGACAGGAACCACCATTGGCAGTGCTGAGTATACTGCCCCCGAACAAATGAGAGGGAAAGCCGTTTTTGCTAGCGACCTCTACAGTTTAGGCGTGACCTGCATCCATCTCATGACCCAGATTCGTCCCTTCGACTTGTTCGATAGCTCGGAGGATACCTGGATTTGGCGCGATTATCTCACTAGTTCCGTGAGCGAGTCGTTGGGTCAAGTTTTAGATAAATTACTGCAAAGTGCTACCAAGCGGCGTTATCAAGCTGTGGTTGAAGTTTTGAGAGATTTGATGCCGGAGGCAACGTCTAGCGAGGCAAAACCTCTACCTCATCTCAGAACGCCCAAATTAACCACTCCCTCGGCTAAAGCTACATCCGCCTCAAAACCGATTCCCTCTTGGTCTAAAACAGATTTTGTAGAACACTATCCAGACTCCAATGGATTAATCTCTCCCTTTGAAATTCCCTCAGAGGGAACGATTGAATCGGCCAATTCAGCGCATCTCCCAATGGCAACCCCCAAAGAAGCGCGACAAACGGCAGCGTTAAAAATGGGATTGGTAACGTTGATGATTTTCACCACTAGTAGTGTAGTGCGATTGGTCGCCAACCATTGGCAAGCTCCAGATACGTCCTCAAAGTCCGAATGGGTCAAACTGCCCGAAGAAACTGAAAACTTAACACCTGAGATATCCGCTAGCGCTAAACCCCTGCAAACTCTCTCCAAATCAGACTTGGTGCTTTCTGTTGCCCTCAGTCCCGACCGTGAAACCTTGGTGAGTGGTAGTGCTGGCAGTGAACAGGCGCTGTCTACCTCGACTCAAAAGAGCCGCTCTAGCTCAGAAAAAGATGGACAAGATAGTAAGATTAGAGTCTGGAATCTGGAAAGTGGGAAACTGCGCTATACTCTTGACACTCGTTATCCTGTGTGGTCATTGGCGATTAGTCCTGATGGGCGGACTCTGGTAACTAGTACCACAAACGTGAGTCCAAACACCCGTCCTCTGCCTCCAGACGAACGCAGCGATCGCGGCAGCATTCAGATTTGGAATCTTCGCAAGGGTAAGCTGATGCATACCTTACCCAAATCTGCCGATGATGGGATGTTTATTGCCCTTAGTCCTGATGGACAAACCCTAGCCAGTAGCGCCAACGAAAAAATAAAGCTTTGGAATCTACAAACTCGACAAATTATTCGCACCTTAGATGCTCAAGCCTCTGGGGTTAATTCAATGGTTTTTAGTGAAGATGGGCAGACTCTGGCCAGCACTGGGTTTGATGGCAAAATCTCAATTTGGAATCCGAATACAGGAGACTTGATACGCACCCTAGATGGAGAAACTGGTTCAATTGGTGCCATTGCCTTAACACCCGATGGTCAAACCTTAGTCAGTGGTATGGCTAATGGTGAATCGGGGTCAATTTCCACCTGGAATCTAGAAACTGGAAAACTGATGCAAACGTTTAATCCTCCGGATGCGGTGGATAAGGTGGCTATTAGTCCCGATGGGAAAACCATAGCCAGTGCGAGTTCAGATTCTAGAGCCGGAATGATTAGGATTTGGAATCTCGATACAGGAAAACTGATGCGTACAATCCGCGCCCACCAAAGCGTGATTGATTCCCTAACCTTCAGCCCCGATGGCAAGTCGTTGGCCAGTGGTAGCCTCGATCAAACCATTAAAATTTGGGAAGTATCATCCCAATAAGCTGTAATTCGCCAACAGTATCACTTTAATTGTTTGACACTCCTCCCCCTTCTTCTAGGGAGAGATAGGTAAATGCCACAACTACACTGAGAGGGTGGGTTGGCTTTTAGTTAACTCTTGCAATTCTAGGTAATTGAACAGAAGAGTTTGTTTCAAGTTTGGGTGGATTTGTCAATTCATTTACAAAATTTGTAACATTCTCTTCGCCTGACTGCTGTAGTGCTTTCAATAGTTCAGCACTTTGCATAACTAAATTCATGACTTCAACTCCTTCATAATCGGGTTGATAGTCTCTGAGGCGTCCAATGCCTTCACCGAGTAAGATAGCAGCACCGCGCCAATTGAGATTGAGGAGATGATGGCAGGCGACTGCAATTTGTAAAACACCTTGGTAAAAGCGCTTATCGGGTTCAACGGCTTCTATCCACAGTGCTTCTAGAGTATCGTGACAGGCGTAAAATTCTTGATGATTGAATTGTTCGACACCCTGCCAAAATTCTTCAGGGAGTCCTACAGGCGTCATTTGATTTGGGATTTTTTTGTGCTTGTGTGGATTTTGATTCCCCTGGAGGAAACCAGGGGAGTAAGCCTTAGGCCATGCTTTCGCGCACAGCGTGAATTTCTTCTATGGCAATATCTTGCTGTTCACCCGCAAAATCGTTATCCGGTGTCAAGAACAGCATACAGTGGCACTCTTTGCGTTCACGCATGGGGATACAGGGACAGTTCCAATAGGCAGCTTTGGCTTCAGCAACTTTATCTTCATAATGACGGCAGGGACACAAAGGCGCACCCAAATCATCTTTATGTTTGGCCAGTCCTTCAATCACCACTGCTGTTACGGAAGGATCGACGCAAAAGTAAGTATCTGTGCGCTTGGCGTAGGTTTCTGCAAAATTTTTCATGGCATCCAGGTTTTTATCGCTGGAGAGATTATTGGTTTGTGATGTAGTCATTTAATTTATTCAGCTTAGGTATGAGAACTGTTTTACTGCATTGTAACCCAAGGGTTTGATGCAACTATAGTCAGTTGAAATTTGATGATACCTCACACAGACCCTATAACTGAGATTCATCAAAGCTTAGAGCATGAATTTAATTTGGCTCAAAAAGCGTTTATCACATTTGATTAGTTTTTGCCAAGGTTAGACCTATGAAATTTTGATGGCACCTAGAGATAGGACTTATGCCTGTCTGGTTTAGATTGAGGCGCTCTACTAAAAAACATACTTACAGTTGAGGGTATCTAGAAGATCGATTATCTAAATGTTAGCGATAGAGGCTCACTCCATCTAATCCACGTCAAAAAAGCCAATCCCATTCAATTGCCACTAACCCTTGCAATTGGTGAGCCATGGAAGACTAAAGTTATTCTGTTTTAATTTTGCCTTTCAAGACATGACTCCGTTTAAATACGGAGACTCGTTGCGTTCTCAAGAAAAAATTCCGTATTTATCCCGTCGCATAAAAAGGATTCTATTTTTAAAATTCAACACTAAAGATATAAATTTGTCCGAACATCGAACCATGCAAACTTCAGTAAGGCAAACAGCCTATTCACCTAAACTGCTTCATGTTCAAACTAAAACCTATATTGACTTGCCGCAATATATGTCCATTATTCATATCGGTAAGCCTAATGACTGTATTCCCCCAGATATTGATATTTCAACCCTTCCTAATTCGGATGTGGTTTCACTGGTTCATGCCAATATTTTGGTGGAGGATGAGCATTACTCTCTTGAAGATTTAGGCAGTTCTAATGGAACTTACTTAAATCACAAGATTCTCATGCCTCTGACTCGCTATGCCCTCAAGTCAGGAGACAGGATAGACTTGGGTAAGGGGGAGAAAGTAACGTTTTTATTTCAATTGAAAAAAATTACTGTTTCTAGTAATCATAAAACTCAAGATGATGAGAGTGTAGCTATTTTCACCAGGCTATTAGGGTTAGCTTTGATGCTGGGTGGCATTGTATTTTTAGCTGGAAGTATTACGATTGGTGGCATACTGAACGCTCCTCTCATCATTTTCTGTATTGCGGGAATATTGGTTTTGCAGTATGGAGGAGCAATTCGCCATTTGGGATGGGTTTTGATCGGGGTAGGGGTGGCAATTGCAATTGCGTCAGGAACTATTGTTTTAGCACCTATATCTCTTTTGGGTTTTCTTCTAGCCGCTTCTGCTTTTTCAGTTGGGTATCAGTTATTTACGGTTGGCAAGGTTTTTAACTATAACTTGCTTGACGTTCAGAAAATTATCAACAAATAAACTTACTGGGCAATTAATATGAATAATTCCGAGACGGCTATAGAGTCCTTACTCTCAAAGATAGAACAACTGGAAGAACGGCAAAATATTACAGCCAAGTATGCGGTAGGGGTTAAGCGTCAGTTAGATGCGTTAACAGAAAAGTTTAATGAACTCCAAGAGCGTTTTGAACAGCAATTAACTTTGAGGAATGATTTGAATGGTACTCACTCTAGTAATGGATTGGTAGCGGGTGAATTTGTAGCAGTTGAGGCGGTGGCTGAGGGTGGCGAAAGTCAGGTGGTTACTCAGTTAACTGAAGTGAAGATTGAGACTGAATCTGAATTTAATAATTCTGATGAGGTTGTAGCTAGTGAGGAAACGGTTGCTTCACAGGAGGAATTTTCTAGAGCGTTCACAGATGAGGAATTTAAGTTAGAGAGGATAATTTGGTTGCTGAATCAAATTTATGCAGCCGAGGAATGGAGTGCGAAAACACCTATCGATGCTGATGAGTTTTTAAGGCGTATTAAGGAGGGAGAGCAGGATTTTACTAGGATTAATTTGGCGGGAGTAGATTTGAGTGGCACATCTTTGGTAGATGGAGTCAATCTCAGTGAAGCCAATTTGTGTGGAGCGAATTTGAGTAAAGCGAATTTATCCCAACAAATCAACCTAAATGGAGCAAATTTAAGTCATTCAAATTTGAGTGGCGCTAACTTGAGAACGGCAAATTTGATGAAAACAAACCTCATGAATGCCAATCTAAGTAATGCTAATTTACTACAGGCTAATCTTGAGGGAGCAAAGCTTGAGGGCGCTAATTTTAAGGAGGCTGTTTATAGTACAGCGACCATTTTACCGGAACTTTGCGACCTTACATCACAGGGGGTTTATTTGATTGCTCCTAATTCGCTACTGTCAGATGCTAACTTATCGAATACCAATCTGAGTAATGTAAACCTAGGTGGAGCTAATTTAACTAAGGCGAATCTGACTTCAGCTAACCTAAGCAGTGCTGATTTAAGTGAAGCTGGCTTATATGGAGCTAACTTAACTAAGGCAAATCTACAAAGTGCAATTCTTCTTCAAGTAACTCTGACTCATGCCAACTTAAGCGAAGCAAACTTAAAGAATGCAAACCTTACAGTTGCATACCTAAATGAAGCTAATCTAAGTCAGGCAAACTTAGAATCAGCTAACCTGAGTGGAGCCAATTTGAGTGGAGCAAACCTAGGCCAGGCAAGCTTAAAATCAACAAATCTGAGTGGAGCAAATTTAGGGCGAGCAAATCTGAAAAACGCTCTCTTTAGATATGATACAAATCTAAGCGGAGCTAATCTGGCTAGTTCAAATCTACTCGGTGTAAATCTCAATCAAGTAAACCTAAGTGGAGCTAACTTAAGTAAAGCCAAGCTCTGCGGAGCAAATTTGCGGGAGGCTAACCTTAAGGGAGCTAATTTTACTTCAGCAGATTTGCGTGGTGCAGATTTGAGCCGAGCAAACTTAGAAAAAGCCAATCTAAAAGTCGCAATTTTAGATGGAGCAATTCTAGATAACGCCAAACTCACTGGCGCAATTATGTCCGATGGTTCGACTCACGAGTAAGTATTGCCATCACAGTTTTCACAGACATACGCCACAGGTAAAGACACGATATATAGCACTTCTCGTTGGCGTGAAGTCTACCAGAAAAACCTAACCCCCCAGCCCCCTTCCCTGCAAGGGAAGGGGGAGAAGTCTGAAGTCTTACTCCCTCTTCTAATCTGGAAATTGCATTGTGCAAATTAAACTGCAAGGGAAGGGGGAGAAATCTGAAATCTTACTCCCCTCTCCTTGCAGGAGAGGGGTTGGGGGAGAGGTCAAACTTTACGGTATATTTCACTAACTTGCAAATTGCCCTAACAACCAACCTCATCCAAGAAAAAACGATCGCATCCACCACATCTTAAGGCGCGATCGCTTTTATGCCCAGTGCAAGTCTATGAAAAATCCACAGTGCAGGGGAAGAAAGCCCCCAAAATTGAGGGCGAAACTCTGAATTTTTTACACTTAACCCTCTTCTTGACGTGCCTCAAAACGAGTTGTCATTTCCTCAACTCGCTCTAATCGCTGACGGTAGTTTTCTAACTCTGACTCGAAGGCACGGAGAATAGCATCCAACCCTTGGATCATTCGGGCTAAATCCATGTCTGGCTTGGAATTTTTAGAGGGTTCTAGATCGATGTCGATGTGGATTTTCATGACTTGCACCTTAAGCTTGTTGCAAAGTTATAACAAAACAATATTAACATAATTTACTATTTTTAGAACCAAAAAAATTAAACATAGGAGAATAAAAAAGACTAAGTAATTCAAAATCCAATTTTAAGTTTGTAGTAAGGGCTTTAGCCCTTTAATAAAGAACCTAAAAATCCTGATAAGCCAAAATAAAAAAAATACATTTTCACTTTTAAAACGATACAGTTAGCCCTCCCCCTCTCCTTTAGTAAGGAGAGATTGTAAATAAATACAGTATCTGTTAATACAACCAACTATTCATTCAAAAGTAATAGTTTTTAGCTCGAGGATTTATTTGAGTTAAGCCCTGAGTCAGAAGCAGAACCTACAGGCTGATTGTTAACCTTCGGGCAACGACGAACACAAGAGAATATTAACAATGAATTTATTAGGATGGGCAGTCATCGCATTGATTGTCGCTATTATCGCTGGAGCATTAGGCTTTACAGGCGTAGCACGAGGCGCAGCGACTGTGGCTAAATGGTTATTCGGGATATTTCTGTTTATTGCAGTGGGCATATTCATACTACTTGCCCTCGGTATTGTAGCCGCTTAATCGGCAATAAATATACCGAAAGAATCGGAAAATAGTTTTAATTTAATTAAAACTTTCCGATAAAAATATTTTCTGAATGCTAAATTTTACTGTAAGGGTTGTTGTAACTGACGTTCTAGAGGTTGCGTAGAGTCGATAATCATACCGATATGACTGCGCTTAGCTGGTATTAATACATGGGAATCGGAACGCCACAACACCCAACGACTACCGTCAGGTAAAGAGTCGAGACTAGAGAGATTTTGAGTTAGCCAAATTAAAGGATGGTGGGGGGGGGTTTTAGCTTCCGTAGTTTCTCCAATATTGGTAGCGGCAAGGGCTTCTAAAACTACGCGATCGCCTAATAATACCCCTGTCTTTGCCGTCCACAATTTCGCTTGTAACTGACATTGCTTGGCGTAATAGTACATTGAGGCAGCAGCAATCACTGCTTGTTCAAAATCATCAGATTGCCACGTTGCCGCCGTATCCAAACAGATGATAATATCCTGAGAACCTGTAAAAACCTCTAACTCCCGTACCTGCAACTCCCCATAACGGGCACTCGTCCGCCAGTGAATCAGGCGGGTAGGGTCGCCAACGCGGTAAGGGCGGAGGGCTCGGGTGAGGTCTTGATTGTCTGCGAAAGAGCGGCGATCGCTAAAAAATTGATTACTCTCTTCCCGTCCCAGTTCATCCACTAACGGGCAACGGCTTAGGGGTAAAACAGTCGGATAAACTACCGCCTTAGCGGGTGCGTCCCAACTTCGACGGCACCAAAACAATCCCAAGGGTGTTGCAGTTCTAAGCTGCACCTCATTCCATCGATAAATCCCTCGTTTTCGGGTGGGATAGTAATAAACCCAACGATGTACGCTTTGTGGTGCGATGGCCTCCACTGGCATCTTGATGGGTGTACCTAATGTAGAGGGTAAAATATCCCACGCTTGCAGCAGATTTTTCGGTTTCGAGGATGGATTTTCGATTTCTAATTCAATCGCCAATTCGTCACCGACAGTGATTGGTTCAATAGGATGACGGCGGACTTGCAGCAATTTGAGCGATCGCGCAGGTAGCACTGCCGCTAATACCAGCAGGCCAAAAATCAGACCACTCATCACATAGAGCCATCCTGACATCGTATTCGTGGCCGCCCCAAAAAAACAAATCGCCACTCCTCCTAGTAGGCAACCGGCATAGGCAGGAGTGACCCAATGAGTTTCTAGCCAGTCATTCAGGCGATCGATCAGCTTCATAGTTTAGTCGGCTCTCTTCCATCAAAAGCCTATCTGGGTAGGAGAAAATGCCAGATTTTACCGCATCCAATCAAGGAGGGCGAGAAAAGGCTTTTCATCAAAATACTAACTTGAAAATAGGGGTCAGGGGTCAGGAGTCTCCGAGTCAGGAGTCTCCGAGTCAGGAAGGAAAGATTTTCATCCATTTGTTGTGAGTAAAAGCTCATGCTGTTTAACCTGAATATTCTCCTGCTCGTTCCAAGGGTAGAGCAAAAGCTCAGAAAAACTTCCATCTCCTGGTTGACTGCTACTCCCTCTCCAGAACGAGTAGACTTGGCTTGAGAATTTCTAAGCTAATTAATTAATGCCCATAAATTTAACTCATCCCTGTCAATTTCCCAAATTCATCAGTTGAAATCAGTGGATGCATCAACAGTAATTTAATACCAACTCTTGATGAATTTTCGCTTTATTACCCCTTGTCCGTTGCCGTTCTCCTTAATAATGGCGACAACAAGCTAATCCATGCAGTGCATTTTTACAAAGCATTGATATCCGCAGATAGTGATTGAATTCAAACTCAATTTACTTTAATTTTCTTTTTTTTCAAACCTATGGCACTAATAGCTCCCTTATCGGATCTTTCTTTACCCGATATGTTTCATCTTCTTGAAACATGGAATAAAACCGGATTACTGACACTGATTACAAAATCAGTATCTACAAAAAAATCTCTGTCTGTTCATTATATCTGGGTTGATCAAGGCCGTTTGATCGCAGTAGCCAATCGCTTAGATGGCACAGGTTTAGTGAATTTAATTCATAAACATCGATATGCTAGCCCACGTGTAGTCACTAAATTAGCTCAACTGTGCCCGCAGCATAAACCCTTGGGTTTACATCTCCAAGAGCAAAGTGTTTTACAAAATCACCAACTCAAACAACTTTTTTTCGCGCAAGTGGTACAACCCATCAGCACTTTATTACACTTCAAAAAAGGTCGCCTGAAATTTGAGCCTAATGTAACTTTATCCGTTCAAGAACTGACTGGATTGAGTTTGCCTACAGGACTATGGCGACTGCTTGTTCCAATCAAGCTAACAAAAATAAATACCCCTAATTTCCCCACTCCCAAGCCTAACCTGGCATTTAGCACTTTTCCTGAAGGCTACTTGTATTCTAATCAATCAAATACTCAGTTAACCCCAAGGAAATTTTGTACAATAAAATAAGCTTTTTTTTATGGTTTGAGTTTAACAAACTGATTCAAGCTGCTTTTTATCCATTTTCTTGGAAGAATTACTTGGAGTGTACTCTAACCCTAGTGTTCGACAAAAGGGGTCGAGACTGCTGATAATCCAAAGAACTTGTGATGCATAATAATCTCTTTTAGCTTGTTGGTATGCTTGCTGCATACTCGATGTTTTGATGTGTAAGTATCTCGATGAACCATCAGCAAACTCACAGAACAGATGAAACATCATGGAAATTTCACTCCTTAGTAAAATTCTAGAGAATTAAGTAACTTGAGAATTTTTTCAAACAGTTTTTAGGCAATGAGGCAAGGTTACAGTTGTATCAGTCACTCTTGCATCTATTTGAATTCAATTTTGTAATCAATACAGCTTTTTGCCTGAATGATGCTTTTACAGCCACACACAAAAATAACCAAAGTGTGGTTCAGTGAGCAAAGCTCTGACTAATAATCAAAATTAGGGCATTTTGATTTATTAAACATCTACTTTGAGACATAAACTAAATCAAGAGTAGGAAAGCCAAACAAAACGAACTAACTCCAAACAGGTGTGATGGCTTTCTCAAGCAGATTTTATGCTTACCTACTCAAGTTCTACAAAAAGTACCCTCTACCTTGGGTAGAGAATAATCCCCCTGAAATAAAACTTAGAATTGAGAGTTGTATATGCTCTCATTCAAGTTTACAAAAGAGGAATCAATCGGTTGATAGGGTTATCCTTTAACCTAAACCCATTCCCTCAGTATCAGAAACTAATAATTTACCAACACCTTTATAAACCCAAACATAACCTTCTCCACCTCCTTTCCCCAAATATCCTAATTTTCGATATTCTTCTTCAACTCCATTGGTAAAACCTTTGACCATATCGTAATCAGCCATCAAGGTTTCACCTCTTTTGAGTTCGATAACCCTAGCCGGTGCAGGTGTTCCGGTTACAGCTATAGCATTTTGCCCCGAGACAGCTTTCAGAGCAATTCTCCATTTCCCGTCATTAGAACCCGCCATTTGTCGAAATTTCAATCGCTTGGTTCCTAAAACAACTTTGTCTGAACAAAACTGAAATACACCATCATCCAGTTCCCATTGTTCTGAATCTGATAGCTCAATCTGCGTGTAATTTAAGAAATATCCTTTTTGCCTAGGTTCGAGATAAACTTGACCCGTGCCTTTATAAACAGGAGCATTAAACTCCATATCTGTTGTGAAAGAAACAAGCAGATCTTTCAAACGATTATCGGTTTTATAAATGTCATAAGTTAATTGACCGATACAACGATGTAGCGCTCCTTTTTGCAAAATCACCCCGGAATTATTGAGGTGTACTTCAACTTGCTGAACAAAGGGAATATGTCGAGTGGGATGATAGTATTTGTTCGTTTCTTTATTAATGTTGTTTTGTAAGTACCATAAATCCGTTGGCTCTAGAATCTTAACTTCGTATTTCATGGTTTTATTCGTTTTAACTTCCAGTTAAATCAAGTTGCTAAAATTTCCGTAGGCTAAAGCATAACCACAAACGTTTACTTTTTATCAAGATTTATGAGTCAGACTAGAAATGATTTTGAATTTCTTAAGATTTCCAATAAAATAGCCCACCGAAGTGGGCTTCATTTATATTTCCCCAGGCTTTAACCTGTGGATTACTATCGACCGTGAAATTTACCGCTTCACTAGCTTCTTAGTCATCTTCCGCAAACGCACCGACTGCGGCGTAACTTCCACCAATTCATCGGCTCCAATATATTCCAGAGCCCGCTCTAAGCTCATCTCCATCGGCGCTTGCAACTGCACCAGTTCATCCCCGGTAGCAGAACGGTGGTTAGTTAGCTGCTTGGTTTTGCAGACATTCAAATCCAAGTCTTGAGGGCGATTGTGTTCCCCAACAATCATGCCTTTGTAAACCTTGGTGCTGGGTGTGATAAAAAATACACCCCGGTCTTCACCATTTTTCAGGGCGTAGAATGTTGCTACACCTTCCTCAAAGGAGATAATCACTCCATTACGACGAGTTTCAACCTCACCCGATAAGGGGCGATAGTCCAAGAAACTATGATTCATGATGCCCTCACCTCGTGATAGGCGCATGAACTCACCCCTGAACCCGATTAAACCTCGTGCAGGAATTACGAACTCAAGCTGAGTCCGACTATTCATCCCCACTTGCATATTCTGCATTTCGCCCTTACGCTGACCGAGACGTTCAATGCAGCCTCCAACCGCCGCTTCAGGTACGTCTAGCACCAAAAGCTCATAAGGTTCACAAGGTTGACCGTTGACTTCTCGATAAATCACTTGAGGCTGAGAGACCTGAAACTCATAGCCTTCACGACGCATGGTTTCGATCAAGATACCCAAGTGCAACTCACCCCGGCCGGAAACCAGTAATTTGTCAGGAGAATCGGTTTCTTCCACCCGTAAGGCAACGTTGGTTTCCAACTCTCGCAACAGGCGATCGCGCAATTGCCGCGATGTCACAAAATCCCCTTCCTGACCGGCAAACGGCGAATCATTCACCGAAAACGTCATCTGTAACGTCGGCTCATCTACCTTAATCAAAGGTAGCGCTTGCGGTTCATTCGGGCAGGTAATCGTCTCGCCAATATTGGCATTGGCAAACCCCGCAACCGCGACAATATTACCGGCTGAGGCTTCTTCTAAGTCAATGCGCTTTAACCCTTCAAAGCCCATCAACTTAGTAATTTTTCCCTTGACAATTTCACCTGTTTCTGTTACTAGGGCTGCTTGTTGATTGGCTTTAATCGTGCCATTGTGGATGCGCCCAATCACAATCCGTCCCAGATAATCGGAATAATCCAAAGTCGTGACTTGGAGTTGGAGTGGCTTATTCACATCCCCAACAGGGGGCGGCACCTGGCGCAAAATCGCCTCAAACAAAGGTTGCATATCCACACCCTCTGCCTCTAGGTCTTCTTTGGCAAAGCCTTCTAAACCCGAAGCAAACAGGTAAGGAAACTCGCACTGGTCATCATCAGCCCCAAGTTCGATGAATAGGTCTAAAACTTTATCAACTGCGCCGTGGGGGTCAGCTTGGGGTCGGTCGATTTTATTGACCACAACAATCGGGCGCAATCCCTTTTCTAGGGCTTTTTTCAGCACGAACCGTGTCTGAGGCATCGGCCCTTCATTGGCATCCACAATCAGGATGCAGCCATCAACCATGCCTAAAACTCGTTCGACTTCTCCCCCAAAGTCAGCGTGACCGGGAGTATCGACAATGTTGATTAATGTATCTTTGTAACGAACGGCTGTGTTTTTGGAAAGAATTGTAATCCCCCGCTCACGCTCCAAATCATTGGAGTCCATGACGCAATCAGGAACGTCTTCCCCTTCGCGGAAGATGCCGGATTGTTTGAGTAGGGCGTCAACCAACGTGGTTTTACCGTGATCGACGTGAGCAATAATAGCGACGTTGCGAATGGGAAGAGTCATAGAAGCGTCAAGCGATAAATTGGCAGAGGATAAAAATTTCTGCTAAAGATTTCTTAATAATTTTAGCTTATGTATAGAGACATTGCAGGTTATTTACACTACAATCATGCTGAAAAAATCAGCTTTGGGGTGCAAAGGTGCGGGGGAGCTAGGGAGCTAGGGAGCATGAACTATACAATGCTTTTGCTGATTAGCTTACCTGCAATCTATCCTACAAACCCACGCAACACGACCGCAGGCAAAACTACAGATGTTGCGCGACAAGGTATATCAGCTTTCAAAAGTTTTATCAATCGGTCGGGACTAATTCATTCAAATTCACGCATTCTATTGACTGAGCTTGAAAATAGGGGGTCAGGGGTCAGGAGTCTCCGAGTCAGGAGTTTGTGATGAACAATCCGTTCATGGGCGTCTGTCTTTTGCACCCCAGCACCTCCGCACCCCCGCACCTCCGCACCCCAGCTCCCCCGCCCCCCCGCTCTCTACAACGCCGCTCTCTACAACGCCGTTACCTCCTCGGCAGCTTGGGCTAATTCAGATGCCACCCGTGCTGCATAGGGACGAATCAGCCACCAAATAAAGGGAGAGAGCCAACCGCGCAGTGTGACCGAATACGAGACATAAGTTCCACAAACTGTAGATTCCACCTGATAAGTTACTCGTTTTTCAACGCCAGGGATGGCCAGTACCCTTACACTAAGAAGTTCCCCCGGACGCACACGCTCAACAAAAATTTGTACTGGAATGGGTATTAAGCGGGTTACAACTTGGTAGATGATGCCCGGTTTAGCAATGAGTCCCATCGGAGCGTTGGTGCTAGATAGCAGTGGATGCCAGGAAACATCGGCTAAGTTAATTAATTTTTGCCATAACACATCTACCGGAGCAGTGGTTAGCGCACGATAGGTTCTAAACAACGAAAACTTGCACCAAATCCCCTCTCGACCCGCAATGACTTTGAAAGAAAAATTTAAAATCACTATATGCCTCCCGCAGCAACGCTTAGGCAAGCTTTTAATTTTAAGCAAATAACGTTGCACAGAAAATCCCTTTATTAGGATATAGTCGCAACTCCTAGAAAAACAATAAAAGTTAGATAAGTCCTTAATACCAATAACCGGAAACGCAATAGGAAATTAGGAATAGAGAATTAGGAATTGAGCCAGGGTCAGTGGCGATCGCTTGGATTTTTCCACTCACCACCCACGACTAAGTGTCTCTCAATTAATGCTAAAACTTAGCATCACTATTCAAAATCAGCTACAGGATTCAGACAATATGGGTACATGTCTGTGGTATTAATACTCCTGATAGGCTGTGGACGTAGATAGGCGCTTCGTTGATAAAACTTAATAGTTGAATCAAAAGTAAAGGAGTGCATAACCTTAAAAGAACGGCTCCAAACTGGTCTTAAACACTCACACGTCACTTCCGGGTGAAGCTTTGACTTTAAGACGAGCTGGAGAGTATTCTAAAAAGCCCTTAGCCAATGGTGTGAGTATCTTTGGGAATATTACTCCACAGACAATCACACTCAACCTTCACTCTCGATATCACACAACCTTAACTATCAAGATGCCCATTTAGGAATACTCTCTAGTGGGCTTACTACATCGAATTGAGATTATGACAGCTTTGAAGACGGACGCAACGACCCCGATTAACACATTACGTTCTTTACCTCCTGCTGACTCCAGAACACGAGTCAAGCAGCTCATGCAAGGACTTCAGGATACGATTTGTGAAGCATTAGAAAAGCTAGACGGAACCAGCACGTTTAAGGAAGACCTCTGGGAGCGAGAAGAAGGTGGCGGAGGCCGTTCCCGGATTATGCGTGATGGCGCTGTATTTGAGCAGGGTGGGGTTGGCTTTTCCGAGGTTTGGGGCGACCAACTCCCCCCCTCAATTCTGGCTCAGCGTCCAGAGGCGGCTGGACATAGTTTTTATGTCACGGGTACGTCAATGGTGTTGCATCCCCGCAATCCTTACGTTCCCACCGTTCACCTCAATTACCGTTATTTTGAAGCCGGCCCAGTTTGGTGGTTTGGGGGTGGAGCAGATTTAACGCCTTACTATCCCTTTGCTGAAGATGCGGCTCATTTCCATCGCACCCTCAAAGGAGCCTGTGATACTCACCACAGCGAGTATTATCCGGTGTTCAAGCGTTGGTGTGATGAGTATTTCTATCTCAAGCACCGTCAAGAATCACGGGGGATTGGGGGTATCTTTTTTGACTATCAAGATGGCACGGGTCAACTGTATCGCGGCCCTTACAAAGATAGTGCCGCATCCGTTTATAGCGATCGCCTAGGCGCGTTAGAATCTCGGACTTGGGAAGATTTATTTGGCTTTGCTCGGGAGTGTGGATTGGCATTTTTACCCGCTTACGTTCCCATTGTCGAGCGGCGTCATGGTATAGAGTATGGTGAGCGAGAGCGCAATTTCCAGCTTTATCGTCGAGGCCGTTATGTAGAATTTAACCTGGTTTATGACCGAGGGACGATCTTCGGATTACAAACGAATGGTCGTACAGAATCTATCCTGATGTCTTTACCTCCTCTGGTGCGTTGGGAATACTGCTACCAACCTGAACCTAATACGCCAGAAGCCGAATTGTATGAGACATTTTTGAAGCCTCAAGACTGGTCGAACTGGACACCGTAAACCCTCCTCTTGAAGAGATCTGAGTTAAACTAACGTGAGGTGAGTATTTGCCTGCACCCAACAAGGTTGAATGTTGTTTCAACTACGTTTTCAAGGTTTAAGCACCGGGTCCGCAATCAATATGTAGCTCCTCTTGAGCGCTCAAGGGGAGCTGCTGTCGCAAGGAGGTATTGATGATTCATATTGAGCAAAGAACGCACACAACAAAGGATGGCACAACGGTTATTGTTTTGGCACCCGTAGGACGCTTGGACATCACAACAGCTTGGCAATTCCGCTTAAAATTGCAGGAGTGCATTTCTAAACTCAGCCGCCATGTCATTGTCAATCTGAGTCAGGTTAATTTTATTGACAGCTCAGGCTTGACCTCCTTGGTGGCAGGAATGCGAGATGCGGATAAAGTAAAAGGCAGTTTCCGTATTTGTAATGTCCATCCTGAGGCAAAACTTGTCTTTGAAGTCACCATGATGGATTCTGTATTTGAAATCTTTGAAACGGAAGAAGAAGCCTTAGAGGGAGTTCCTCGCACAATGGCCACCTAAATAGGTTGGTTCATGGTTCGTGGTTCATGGTTCGTGGCAATGAACAAGGTGCCATGAACAATCCACGTTTAGATCGGTAACTCGTTGGCAAAATCTTGACGCTTGCTGAAGCGAAATGGACCGAGTAGAGCTCCCCAAGTTGCTTTCCCGGTTGTAGAGTCAATGCCTTTGTCATAACTGCGGAATTCTTGGATTGTAGCCTCAAATCCCAAGGAAATTTGGTAATTGTTGCCTTGATAGCTAAAGCAACAAGGGGTATTTGTGGCCGAAAAAGCGGAAAACTCGTAGGAATTCGGTGAAACTTGGCGGTGTTTGACACTCAGAGTGCATCCAGGCAAAAACTCAATGTGTTCAGTTGTAAGCTGTTTGAGTTGTTCGGGGTTACGGCCAGCGCCTCGAATTGCCTCTGGGTCTTTGAGCATATAGTACTGTACCTGTAAGTCCGTCGGTGATTTAGGATTGCTACAAAGCCGGAGGATACGGGGACGGTAAGGTTTATCGAGATTCACGATATTGGCCTGTTCGGCAAAGAATGTCAGGCTATCTTCGAGGAATAACGGCACTGGCCGCTGCCAGAGGTGGAGGTGAACATACCAAGCTGGTTCTGCGATCGCTTGAGCTTTGTTTTCAAATTCACCCGCCATATAGCGAGCTAATGTAATCAGTTCAGGCGAAAAAGTCATGGAGGTTGAAGATTAAACTTTAAGGGCTAATAGCTTATAGCGTCAGTGTTCTGCGCTTTTGGATTTTAGCGAATAATCGAGTTTGGGATCGCTTTACCTTGGCAAAGACCACCATAAGCGAGACAATAGTTTTACGTCCCCCTTTTAGTCTGCTTCGTGAATAACGTTCGCACAGTCTCAGATACTAAACGAGATTTTTATAACCATCACACCCGTCCTGTTAACTCTATCTACCGACGGGTGGTTGAAGAATTGATGGTCGAAATGCATTTACTATCGGTGAATGTTGATTTTCACTACGACTCTATCTATGCCCTAGGTGTAGTGACCTCCTTTAACCGATTCATGCAAGGCTACCGACCAGAACGAGATAAAGCATCCATTTTTGATGCGCTCTGTCAAGCAGTGGGGAACGACCCAGAACGGTACAAACAGGATGCTCAACGCCTGAATACACTCGCTGAACGCATTTCTGGAAGAGAAATGGTTTCTTGGTTTAGCGCACCCACCTCCTCTAGCCTGAGTGGTTTAGAAGAGTTGTATCCAACCGTTGCTGCCATCTCCGATAACCCCAAATTTAAGTACAGCCGCCTGTTTGCGATTGGTCTGTATACACTCCTAGAAAAAGCAGACCCAGACCTCGTTCAGGATGAAAAGCGGCGCACCGAGGCTTTAGTATCGATTAGTAAAGCTTTAGACCTCCCGGAAGAGAAGTTACAAAAAGACCTGGAGTTATACAACGGCAACCTGCAAAAAATGGAGCAGGTACTCAGCGTCATGGAAGATGCTCTCAACGCTGATCGCAAAAAACGGGAACAACGTGCTCAGGAGAAAAATCAATCCCCATCTTCGAGCGATTCTCCAGAGGAATCTACACCCGGTGTCTAAGTTCTCCCAAACAAAAACGAAGCTCCCTCTGGAGTATTCATCTTAATTGTCATCCGTTTATCAGTCACTCTAGACCCTCAATCTAGAGCAACGGGGTTAGCCGTGGGACGATTTGTTCAATAGGTAAAACGCCTTCAATCCGTTCCACTGGTTGCCCATTTTTAAATAAAACTAACGTGGGCAAGGCATGTATTTGATATTGAGAGGCTAACTGAGGATATTTATCCGTATCGATTTTAACCACTTGTAAGCGACCCTTGAGCTGATTGCTCACCTGTTCTAAGATGGGAGCCATCATTTGACAGGGGCCGCACCAAGTCGCATAGAAATCGACCAGTACGGGTACATCAGAGCCCGATAGAAGCTCTTGGAAACTAGTGAACTGTTTTTTAACGGCCATAAAAAAATACTTTGTTAGTGTTTCTGCTCGATTCTAGTGCAAAATTCTTGGAGCGGATTGAACAAGAATATCCAAGAGGAAATTTGTATGGCAGCATCACAGAACTCTTCCCAGCATCTAGCCGAGCACGTTGCCCTAGTTACGGGGGCTTCACGGGGTATTGGTCGAGCCACTGCCTTAGCATTGGCCTCACAGGGAGCCAAGGTCGTGGTCAACTATGCCAGTTCTAGCACGGCTGCTGAGGAAGTCGTGAAGACTATTACTGAAGCTGGAGGAAATGCGATCGCGCTTCAGGCAGATGTCTCCAATAGTGACCAAGTAGATGCCCTGATCAAAAACACACTGGAAAAATTTGGACGCATTGACGTACTCGTTAACAATGCCGGTATCACCCGCGATACCCTACTTTTGCGGATGAAGCCCGAAGATTGGCAAGCCGTGATTGACCTTAACCTGACAGGTGTTTTTCTTTGTACCCGAGCCGTTAGCAAGATTATGCTCAAGCAAAAGTCAGGCCGGATTATCAACATTACTTCGGTGGCCGGGCAGATGGGAAATCCCGGACAGGCGAATTACAGTGCGGCCAAGGCAGGTGTAATTGGTTTTACTAAAACCGTCGCCAAAGAGTTAGCGACTCGGGGTATTACTGTTAATGCCGTCGCACCGGGATTTATTGCCACAGATATGACTAGTGGACTGCAATCGGAGGAAATCCTCAAATACATCCCCTTAGGTCGTTATGGTGAACCCGAGGAAGTTGCAGGCATGATTCGCTTCCTTGCTGCTGACCCTGCTGCCGCTTACATCACTGGACAAGTGTTTAATGTGGATGGTGGGATGGTGATGGCTTGATACTTTTGCCATCTTGCTTAGGGTTGTTCAAAAAATAAGTTATCCCGATTTCATAAAACCCTGCATCAAATACTTGTCTTATTCCCCCCTTGGTAAGGGGGGTTAGGGGGGTAAAAATGTAGCACTATTTAATGAAATTGGTATTACCCAATTGGGTAGCGCGGACAACACGAGAAGCTATTGGTTAGGGGTGGGCATCCTGCCCGCCCCACAAGAGATAGTTGGATATTTTTTTATTGGAAAGTTCCTGTAGACTTAAATTCTCTGACCTGATGTTTCAATGTCTGTCTAGAGTGTACGGTGCCTGCATCGAAGCTTCAGTTTTGGAAAATGAAGAGAGATAGGGTGAAAATGAAAACTATAAAACACTTTTACGGGAGACAAAGCATTTGGCTATCGAGTTAGAGTTACGCAGTGATATCCCAACTGGAACGCTTGATGAAGTTAGAGAACACATCAGGAGATGTTACAGCCTAATAATATCAGACACCCGTGTTTCTGAATTTTATCAGGACTTACGCAAGAACTCCACATATAGTGAGGGCGCAGGTCGGTGCGCCCCTACCAATGGTGTTTCAACGGTTAATTTGCGTAAGTCCTGTTTATACACAGGTAGCTAGCTTAGAGGGAGAACTTCAAGCAAATGTTATTGAGAAGCTCTCTATATTACAGGAAAAGCTGGCTTATGCATCAGCACTGCAACAAAAAGATACGTCTTACCTTGATAGAGTTGACTCTTATATCAAGCAGGCTGAAGTATATGAAAATCTAGCTAAACAGTCAACTTCTCAAACCGAAATTGAGCGCAATCAAAACTTAAAGTCTGAAGCTATTCAGCAAGCGCGTGAAAATCAACAAAAGGCGCGTCAGATAAGAGCGGAATGCTATAAAACGACAAGGGAAATTGTTGAGCTATATTGGAATTATTTGCCTCTAGAAGACCAAGTTGCTTTTGAAAGATGGGCAAAAAACGAGGCTAATCAAAACTTTGAAGCTTTAGAGAAAAAAAGCGAAGAACTTGCAAAAGCTGTTTCATACTTTGTTATTTCAGTTTTTAAGGGAGTAGAAAAAAGTAAATCAATACCAAAACTAAGCTTGGAGTTACTTGAAATACCAAAAGCTAGCCATGAGAGTAAAGCTCAACCCCCTTCTTGGGAGGAAGAGAAAGAATTCATAGATATGCTAATAGAATTGGGCAAGGAACCTACAGATGCTGAATATATGCAAGAAGAAATTGAGGTTTTTGAGCGAGTACTAGAAAAACTAAACAAAGAATGAGAAGGGTAGCATTTCTAAATAGTACAGGATTTACGCAAATTAACCGTTGAAGCACCATTGGTAGGGGCGCTCTCCCGTGCGCCCTCACTATATGTGGAGTTCTTGCGTAAGTCCTGTTATTCATAAATAGCTTCTGAATTGGTTGTTAGTCAATCATGTCCCAATACGCTGCTTCCAGCGTTCTCAAACTGACTTGCGTCACATCATCTGCCGGAAACAGGCTTTCAATTCGCAACTTTTGCAACGTAATATCATCAGGAGTACCTAATGTAGGAATTGACATGAACCAACACTAGGGAGGATGAGGCAAGCGTCTGTCGCACTCCAAAATAAAATCGGGATGAAGCCTGAAGAGCCAAAAAGGTTGACAATAGGCTTATCTAAAAATTCAGTGGGAAAATCCGCCTAACCACTGAGTGAAAAATAGCGATCGCTTGTGGCGGATGATATTCCGGTTTTCAAGGAGTAGGAGACTATGCGAGTGACTTTTGAACGGTCTGGCGGATTTGCTGGAATGATTATGACAAAAGCCTTTGACACAGCCAATCTCCCTGACCACGAAGCCAAACAACTATGCCAAATGGTTGAGGCCGCTAATTTCTTTCGCTTGCCCAAAACCATCAAATCCAACAATCCTCAGCCTGATCGCTTTCAGTACCAGCTCACTGTAGAAGACAATGGCAAGCAACATACCGTAGAGGTTGGCGAACAATCTGTACCGGGAACCATGAGGCCATTGATTGATTGGCTAACGACCGCAGCACGAAGGCAATAGCGGGGAGCGGAGGAGCAGGGGAACTCAAGTTCTGGCAAATATGTTAGTTTTACCAGTTTCGATTCTCCATGCCCTATCCTCCATTCCCCAGTGTGTATATTATTTAATGCACAAACAGCTTAGAACCATCCCCCTGCTTCAACTCCCACTTGTTTCCAAGCTTCACGAACTGCTTTTTGTTCAACACTGTTGTTGCCGTAGAGTTCTCCAGCAATATCAATCGTGTGCTTAGCTGCTCGTGGAAAATCAGACCAAGGGCGAAAACGGTCTCTTAAGGCGACATACCAAATTTTTCCAGCTTTTTCCCAAGCATAGCCGCCAATCGCTGTCGCCGCTAGGTAAAAAGCACGGTTAGGAATTCCGGAATTGATATGTACCCCCCCATTATCAGCATTACCCTTATAGATATCTTTCATGTGACCTGGCTGAGGGTCTTTCCCTAGTACAGGGTCATCATAGGCGGTTCCGGGTGCTTTCATGGAGCGAAGGGCAACACCTTTGACGGTAGGAGTAAACAAACCCTTTCCAATTAGCCAATCAGCCTGATCGGCCGTTTGCTTAAGCAGCCATTGCTTCACCAAAGAACCAAACACATCAGACATAGACTCATTCAAAGCCCCCTGCTGATTTTGATAAATCATGGCTCCTTCGTATTGGGTAATACCATGAGTCAGTTCATGTGCAATCACATCAATGGATTTGGTAAAGCGTTCAAAAATCTGGCCATCTCCATCTCCATAAACCATCTGAGTTCCGTTCCAAAAGGCGTTCTCATACCTGACGCCGAAGTGAACGGTGGATTCTAAACGTAAGCCTTGATCGTCAATGGAATTGCGATTGTAGATTTCTTTGAAAAAGTCATAGGTCGCACCTGCACCATCAAACGCTTCATTCACCGCTATATCATTGGTGGGGGGGTCGCCTTCGCCTCGCACTAGAGTTCCCGGTAGCGCTGCAAAATCAGAACTATTTTTGGCATCATAAACGGTGCGGCGCTTTTGACCGGCTGGGGTCAGCATGAAGGTGGCAACTTTGCTCAAAACCTCGCGGTTTCCCCGAATCTGAGCTGAGAGGGTTAAGGCTTGAAAGGCCGAGTCTTGTTGTTCTTGGTTTCCATTTTTGGCCATCTCTCTCAGGATGTGAGGGGGTATCACATAACAGACAGGACAGAAACAATTGATGCGGCGGGAATGCTTGGCTACTGCGGCTTTGATATTCCTTCGGATCATGCGTAATCTCCTTGATAAACCACAGGCTGGCAACCCGTGGTGTAATAATTGCCATTCCATTGGCTCCATTAAACCTAGCCAATATTTGGGACGCTTTTCATAAAAAGTTACTAAAAATACAGCAGGAGTTAGAAGTCAGGGGTCAGGAGTTAGGAGTTAGGGGTCAGGGGTTAGGAGTTAGGGGTCTGGAGCCTCATTCGCTAATTTCCCCGCTCTTGTGCATGATTGAATTAGCACTCGGACATCTAGAGTGCTAAATTGGCTAATGGAGACACGACGAAACTCAAGAAACCTATGGCAAAAATCGTTTCGTTTAATGAAGATTCAAGACGGGCTTTAGAGCGGGGGGTTAACTCCCTCGCTGATGCGGTTCGCATTACTCTAGGCCCCAGAGGACGGAATGTTCTTTTAGAAAAGCAGTATGGCGCACCCCAGATTGTTAATGATGGGATTACCGTTGCAAAGGAAATTGAACTAGAAGACCCTTTAGAAAATACCGGGGCTCGACTGATTCAAGAAGTTGCCTCCAGAACCAAAGAAATTGCAGGTGATGGTACGACAACCGCTACAGTTCTTGCTCAGGCACTGATTCGAGAAGGACTGAAGAATGTCGCGGCTGGAGCCAATCCGGTGGCTGTGCGCCGGGGTATTGACAAAACTATCTCTCACCTGGTAAATGAGATTGAGTCCATGGCCAAGCCTGTTGAGGGCAGTGCGATCGCGCAAGTGGCCACAGTTTCTGCGGGTAATGATGAAGAAGTCGGCGCAATGATTGCCGAGGCGATGGATAAAGTGACCAAAGACGGTGTAATCACCGTTGAAGAGTCAAAATCTCTCTCTACGGAACTGGATGTCGTGGAAGGGATGCAGATCGACCGAGGTTATATTTCCCCGTACTTCGTCACCGACCAAGAACGGATGACGGTGGAATTCGACAATCCCCGTATCCTGATTACGGATAAAAAGATTAGCAATATCCAAGATTTAGTTCCCGTCTTAGAAAAGATTGCCCGTGCGGGTCAACCCTTGCTGATTATTGCCGAAGATGTAGAAGGGGAAGCCTTGGCTACGTTGGTGGTGAACAAAGCACGGGGTGTCTTGAGTGCGGCGGCCGTAAAAGCACCCGGATTTGGCGATCGCCGTAAAGCCATGCTCCAAGATATTGCTGTTCTCACAGGGGGTCAGTGGATTTCGGAAGAAATTGGCTTAACTCTGGACGCAGTAACTCTGGAAATGCTAGGAACAGCTCAGAAAATCACTATCGAAAAAGACAACACGACTATTGTTGCAGGTGGTGAGCATGCGGCTGAGGTACAAAAGCGTATTACCCAAATCCGCAAGCAGTTGGAAGAAACTGATTCGGAATACGATAAAGAAAAGCTGCAAGAACGGATTGCCAAACTAGCCGGTGGTGTTGCAGTTATCAAAGTCGGTGCTGCCACAGAAACCGAACTCAAAGACCGTAAGCTGAGAATTGAAGACGCCCTCAACGCAACGAAGGCCGCCGTTGATGAAGGGATTGTGCCGGGTGGTGGTACGACACTGATTCGCCTGATTCCTAAAATCGATGAGATTAAAGGCAGCCTCGATGAGGAAGAAAAAATCGGCGCTGACATTGTGGCTAGATCCTTAGAAGCACCTTTGCGTCAGATGGCAGATAATGCCGGAGTTGAAGGGTCGGTCATTGTCGAGAAAGTACGGCAAAGTGAGGCCAATATTGGCTACAACGCAGCAACGGGTGAGTTTGAAGACTTGATTGCAGCCGGTATTATCGACCCGGCTAAAGTTGTGCGGTCAGCGATTCAGAATGCCGGTTCGATTGCAGGTATGGTTTTGACCACTGAAGCCTTGGTTGTCGAGAAGCCCGAAAAGAAAGCCGCAGCCCCTGATATGGGCGGCATGGGCGGTATGGGCGGCATGGGCGGTATGGGCGGCATGGGCGGTATGGGTGGTATGGGCGGCATGGGTATGATGTAGTCCACTGCCTTTTAGATTAAAAAATTTTTGAAGCAGCTTGTCTTTTGAGGCAGGCTGTTTTTTTGTAGCAGTTGTTAATTTTTACGGTGATACTGGATGACTGGTATTTAGACTATTTGCTTTTAGACTTAAAAAGATGTCAATCGTTGATGAACGTGAGGTAGGCGTGGATGACAGAGGCATATTTACAAGACGATTCAGGGTTAATCAGACTCACTGAAACAGAAGAAGAAGAAGAAGAGGATTTATTTGATTACTTCTACGATGAACCGGGTGCAGCACCAGGAACCCTGATCATTGAAGAAGATGCCGCCCCTCCTAAGATTGTGTTAATTGACTACAACGAAACTATCGCCACTCGTATTCAACTCCTTACCCCAGAAGCTTGTACCCCTTACCTAGATACTGAGTCAGTCTCTTGGGTTGACGTTCAGGGCTTGGGTAGTGAAAATATCTTGCAGCGACTGGGTAAGGTGTTCAAACTGCATCCCCTTGTCCTAGAGGATGTGGTCAATGTACCCCAACGCCCAAAAGTAGAGGATTATGATGACCAACTCGTGATTATTGCCCAGATGGTGATGCCAAAACCGGATGGCGAAGGTTTTTGGATCGAGCAAGTCAGTTTTGTGCTAGGTAAACATTATTTACTGACTGTCCAGGAGGAACCCTTACGAGATTGCTTTAAACCTGTACGCGATCGCATTCGCAGTAATAAAGGCAGTGTCCGCAAAACAGGGCCAGATTATTTAGCCTATGCGCTTTTAGATGCCATCATCGATGGTTTTTTTCCAGTTTTAGAAGATTATGGCGAACGGATTGAAGAGTTAGAGGATGAAGTTCTTCGCAACCCTACTCGGCAAACCTTAGAAAAAATTTATGAAGTCAGGAGAGAATTATTAGCATTACGTCGGTCAATTTGGCCGCAGCGCAATGCTTTGAATACTTTAATTCGTGGCGAAAGTGATTTAATCAGTCCTAGCGTCCAAATATATCTAAGAGATTGTTACGACCACACAATTCAAGTTATGGATATGGTAGAAACTTATCGAGAACTGGCTTCAGGTTTAATGGATGTTTATCTATCCTCGGTTAGTAATAAGATGAATGAGGTCATGAAACTCCTGACGGTGATTTCTACCATTTTCATTCCACTGACCTTTATTGCGGGGGTTTATGGCATGAATTTTCAGTATATGCCTGAACTCCAATGGAAGTGGGGCTATTTTGTGTGCTGGGGCGTGATGGTGGCGATCGCAATGGGTTTATGCATCTTTTTCTGGCGTCGCGGTTGGTTTAAGAATTTTTACACCGTTAAGAACGATTGAATGAAAGACTCAATTTCCGTAAAAGTGATTTAAATATGAATAATGCTGTCTTTTTTTTGTAATATTTTCACTACTCACCCTGGATATATTGACGAGGTTGACAAGCAATGGATGCTCAAAATTTATTGATTTTGACGGTTTACATAATTGTTGTTCTTTATGTATTTTATAAAGCTCATCAATCCCTAGATACTCAAGTCGTAATAGACCCGGACAAAGATTTTATAAATGAACAAATTGAGGCGAATGGACTCAAAGGCATAGTTGACATCAATTTTTCTAAACTTAAAGCGAGTTATCAATTTGATGATTTAAAAACCATCGCCATTACCATTATTAATACATCTGATAAAGGAGACAATCCCACGCTCAACTCTGTACGCGTAGACTGGGATGAAAGCTCTATCACTGATTTTGATGGAGTAACAGACCGAATTATTCGTGTAACTAAAGGACTTGCAGAAATTCCGCAAAAACAAGCAGCGAGTATCGTTGTTCCAGGACAAAAGGTGCAGGCTGATTTAAGTGATGCTAAAGATATCAACAAGCCTTTATTTAAGGCTAACAAACTCAAAAAAGCAGCACAAACGGACAAACCTTTTTTCCTGCGTCTTTTTTTAAAGATATCTTATCCCGGAGAATCTAAGCCTGGAGAAAATGAGCGGACTTGTTTCGTGAGGTGCAAATTAACTCCTAAGAAACTACGTTGGGCAAAAGCTCTAGTTATTGCTTTCAAGCCCCGAAAGCCTAAGAATGCGTAATCTCATCGTATCTTCTTGATTGAACTTCCCTTAACAATTAACAGTTCAGGTCTAACGGCGATTAGACTGGAAGAAGGAGAGAGTTGGCGATGGCAGTTGCGGACTCACCCATGGTGTAGAGTCTGAGGAAAGTCCGGGCTCCCGAAAGACCAAACTTGCTGGGTAACGCCCAGTGCGGGCGACCGTGAGGATAGTGCCACAGAAACATACCGCCGATGATGTAGGAATGTACTCAATGTGCTTCTTTACAAACAGGTAAGGGTGCAAGGGTGCGGTAAGAGCGCACCAGCAGCATCGAGAGGTGCTGGCTCGGTAAACCCCGGTTGGGAGCAAGGTCGAAGGAACTACGGTTGGTCTTTTCCCGGTTCCGCGAAAAGAACCGCTAGAGGCATCTGGTAACAGGCGTCCCAGATAGATAACTGCCCTCTCAGGAGTTGTACTTCTGTGGAGAACAGAACCCGGCTTATGTCCAACTCTCTCTCCCTGGGCATTTCTACTTAGGACGTTAGGCTCTTATTTTTTGTTTCCACTCGAATGTGGCTGGCTATTGACGATCAGCCTAGGATTTCTTTATGAATTGATAATGGTAATTCAGAATAAACTAGGCAGTAAAAATTTTTTCTAAGGAATTGATTATTCTACGATGCTAACATTTTCGACTGTGCGTGAGCAATTTTTTATGGAAAAAACCTTAGTGTTTCTTAAAGGGTTTGAGAACATCGATGAAGCATTTAGAATAAAATTGGATAAAGCTATTGCCAATCAAGGCTACAAAGAGGATTTAGAAGAAAAACTGATTATTGCTCTGGATCGATTTGATGAAGTGGCTAAAGCAGATGCTTTATTTAAAATTTTTGTAGCTCATATTGATAAAGAAATTAACCGGGAAGAATTTTTGCACTATTTATATATATTAGATAAGGTTGATTTTCATAATTTAGAAAACTTTAAAGATTTTTATTTGTCAACAGAAGAAGTCACCATTGATAATGGGCTAAATAGCTTTGCTTTTGTCGGTTTATTACAATTAGCAACTCGCTGGGATTGTACGGTGTTTGGGAAAAATGAGTGCGGGCGCAAATTTTTGAAAATATTAGGTTTACTAGCCTAAGTGTCCTACTTACTATAAACATAGATAAGTAGTGTTACTTGTCTCGAATCATGACTCTTGTAGATTATCGCCGCCAGAAGCAGTTGCGGCAATTCTTACAAAAATTAGGGCTGTCGGATCAGGCTCCAGTAAAGTGGGAACTTTTGGATCTAGCCCTCACGCACCCCAGTATTTCTGCCCAGGCAAACTACGAGCAGTTAGAGTTTATGGGCGATGCTGTAGTACGAATGGCTGCCTCAGAATTATTATTTGAAACCTATCCCAGTGCTGCAGTGGGTGAATTTGCCGCCATTCGCTCGGTACTCGTGAGCGATCGCATCCTGGCTGAATTAGCCAAAGCGCATGGACTCGAACGTTACTTACTGATGTCTAGTAGTGCCGCCAGTGATACAGCAGGAGAGACTTCACGGCTAGCTGATGCCTTTGAAGCAGTATTAGGCGCTCTTTACCTCAGTACCCATACACTAGAACTGGTACGTTCTTGGTTAGACCCACACTTGCTGCGGCTAGCAACCGAAGTTCGCCAAGATCCAGCTCGCCAAAATTATAAAGACGCCCTCCAAGAATGGACTCAAGCTCGTTACAAACTTCGTCCAGAATATCGCCACAAAGAAACGAGCTTAATACATGGTGATAATCACCGCTTCACGGCTGAAGTTTGGCTCCAAGATAAACGATTGGGTGAAGGACAAGGACGCTCTAAAAAAGCTGCTGAGCAAGCCGCCGCCAAGCAAGCCTTTCTGTCCTTAAGCGAGGAGGATTACTGAAATGCTCAGCTAATCAGCATCAAATATCGCATTATCCATGCTCTGAGAAATCCCCAGCTTTGAGAGTTCTTTTGCACAACTCATTGTGTAAATTATAGCAAAAGGCAGAAGGATTATTACTAGTACGTGGTCGTTTCAGCTATTAAATCTTTCCTAGCCTTCCTAACCTTTATGGCGACTGCTATAAATGCACCACAGCTTATTATGCCCAGACAAACAACCTAAATATCAATAACCGATAACCAACTATTTATAATGCAGGGTCATAATTTTCCAGTTGTGGTGTCCTAGAGGAAGAGACGTTTTCATCTGAGTCTTGAATAGTCGTATCATCCTCTACCCAGTCCTGATCTGTGCCACTCGCTTTTTGAGAGTGGCCTGATAAAAGCAATGAAGGCTCAATGGTAGGTAACGAAATTTCTACTGTAGTCCCCTGATCATTGCCTTCACTAAACAGTTCAATGTTACCCCCCATCAATTGCATTAAATTCCGGGAAATCGCCAGTCCCAAGCCCGTACCGCCACATTTACGTGTCCTTGAGCCATCAACCATTACGAAAGGACGAAATAGCTTATGCTGTTGATCCGGATCGATGCCAATTCCTGTATCTTTAACCCTCACAACAACACGAGAATCCGCACCACACCCATAAACTTCAGGGCTACCCTCTGAGGCAATAACAGGGGAAGGGTTTGGTTTTTCTGCCTGTGGAGTCGGGAGTTCTAGTCTTTTTTGTTCACTGGCAGAATCCGCTAAAGTTGAAGTTTCAGGTATTGGCTCAATCCGCGTACTAATTGTAATACTGCCAGATTCCGTGAATTTGAGCGCATTGCCTATTACATTTAATAGTACCTGTTTTAGTTTAGCTGGGTCGGCATGAACGGCCATGACTTCATGGAGGTCACTAGTATAAAATTCCAAGCCTTTTTGCTGAATAGGAATAGCTTGTAAATTAATCACATCATCAAGAATTTGACGCAAATTAATAGGTTCTATTTCTACCGAAAGCTTCCCGGCCTCAATTTTAGCTAAATCTAAAACATCATTAATAATTCCTAATAAATGAATCGCTGCATCATCCGCACGTTGTAAAAAATCTAATTCTTCTTCTCGGTCATCACAAAATCCATCCCGTACCAGTCGCAAGCAGCCAATAATTCCATTCAAAGGAGTTCTCAATTCATGTGATGTACTCGCCAAAAATTCACTTTTGAGCTGGTTGGCTGCTTGTGCTTCTTTCCAGGCTGATTCGAGTTCTTCCGCCCAAGTTCTCAGTCGCGAAATCATGCTATTGAAGGCTTCAGACAGTTGATTAAATTCGCGAATCTTAAGATTATGGGGCATTTGGTCTAGGGAGTGCAGATGAGATTCATTGAGTGCATAATCTCTGAGCTTTTCTAAAGGGCGGGCTAATTCACGAGCAATATAGAGGGTGGCTATAAAACTCACAACAATTAATAGGCAAGTTAATCCAAACAAAACCTGCTGAATATCTTTAAGTCCATAGAGAACGCTATCCAATTTAGCAACTGATAAGATCGTCCACTTTTGGTTGGTTTCATTGGTAATAGGACTCTCGAGCGCCGTATATCCGGCTACTAATTCTGCACCACTTTTTTCAAAGTGAAACAGATGCAGATAGCCTTGATGACCCATATTGGCCAAGCTTACAATCTGTTCAATCGCCCCACCATCTTTTTCTTGCCGGATTTGGTGTCCGACTCGCTCTGGCTCAACATGGGTTAATATCGTTCCTTGCTGATTAATGACCACCGCATAACCCGAGAGTGACCTAGGTTCCGTGTGCTGTGGATTTAACAACGCAGACTGAACCTTTAAAACCGATTGCAGTTGACCCACCCTGTCATAGATGGGGGTACTAAAGACTAATAAGAGTTGATTGTTGAGGTTTTGGGGATTCCCGTCGGCCCTGTTTGTCGGGGTAGGGTTTTGGGGTAAGGTGGTACTCACATAGACCTGAGGGCGATCGCTCGGGAGTGATGCCAGTTGCTGTGGCCATTGTCTAGCCTCTTTAGCTGTAATAGCCCGATTTCCACAGGTACTAGCCGTGACTTGGTTGGTGTTAGGATTGCTTAATTGTACGCACTGCACATTGGCGGGTAAAAGTTGAGCAAATTGGCTGATAAACTGTTGATGGGCGTCTGGGGACGGAGATTTTAGCGCTACAGATTCGCTGGCCATCACCATATTCGCTCGCAGCGCAGCCACAGATTGTTGAATGTCTTCTCCTTTTCTTTGAGCACTCTCAATCAAATTTTGGCGAGCGGTTGCCAAAAGTGTTGACCGTGCTTTCCGATAGGTCATGTACACCCCTAAGAGTAAAACTGGCACACTCAAAAGCAGCAAGCGTGAGAGCAGGATGCGACGAAAGGAGGATTGACCTAGCTTAGCCATAGAATATCTCTAAACTTGAACGGGCAGACCCAACAGCCATAATGATCGAACACAGTAGATGAATCACCCATCTCATCCATCCTAAAACGCTTCAAAGACCTCGTGGGGATTAGAGGCAGAGCTTCCAAAAAAGCTTTACAAGGAAGGGGTTAATCTCAGGATTCTTCAAACCGATTTGTAACATTCACTCAGCGATTATGTCCCTTGATTCTGCCATCCCTCGACCTTATATGACAGTAGTTCTTGCCATGAGTGCCGATGGCAAGATTGCAGATGTAGGGCGATCGCCGGCTCGATTTTCTTCTGCTAGAGATAGAACCCATCTCGAAACTCAAATTGCTCTGTCTGATGGTATTTTGTTTGGTGCAAGTACCCTCCGTGCCTATGGGACTACTTTGGGTATTACCAATCCCCAACTCTTGCAACTGCGCCAACAAGGCGGAGTTCCTCCTCAACCTGTACAGATTGTTTGTTCAGCCTCTGCCGAACTTGACTCCCAACTCCGCTTTTTTCGTCAGCGAGTTCCGCGTTGGTTGTTAACCACTACGGAGGGTGCCAGTAATTGGCAAAAACTAGGGGCATTGAGCCTCGAATATTTTGAAAAAATTGTAGTCGCTGATACATCCGATGGGAGGATTAATTGGAGTCATGCCTTACAGCAGTTAACTGAATTAGGCATTTTACGGGTAGCCGTTTTAGGAGGGGGCGAACTGGTCGCTTCGCTATTGGCTGCTGATTTAATCGATGAATTTTGGTTAACAGTCTGTCCGTTGATTTTAGGGGGTAAAACGGCACCAACGCCAGTAGATGGCGAGGGTTTTTTGTCAACTATCGCCAAGCGATTAGAACTTTTGGAGGTTGAGAAGGTTGATCAGGAGGTATTTCTACACTATCGGCTGCAACGTTCGTAAAGTTAGATTAACCTAAACGTAGAGGAGCGATCGCGCCTGCGCGAGTAAAGTCAAGCAGATCGTGTCTTTCGCAGTGGAACCTCAAAGCGCGTTTTCGTGCTGATTTGCCAGTCTCTCAACAACGTTCTTTCCGGTATTCCTCCCATGGTTCAACAACCCCAGCTTGACTACTCTGTGACTTGGGTCAACCACATGGCAGACATTCCCCAGCAAGAGTGGGACGCCCTCGCTAAACCCCTCAAGACACCATTTCTGGAATGGGAGTGGTTGAATAATCTGGAAACTTCGGGTAGTGCCACAGGTAAAACGGGATGGTTGCCTAATCACCTGACGATATGGCGTGATCGACAACTTATCGCTGCTGCGCCTCTCTACATCAAAGGCCATAGCTATGGAGAGTTTGTTTTTGATCACCAGTGGGCAGATTTAGCCCATCGCTTGAGGGTACGCTACTACCCAAAATTGTTGGGGATGACACCGTTTACCCCAGCGACGGGATATCGGTTTTTGATCGCACCGGGAGAAGATGAGGATGAACTGACGGAGATGATGGTGATTGCAATCGACCATTTTTGTGATAAAAATCGCATCAGTGGTTGTCATTTCCTGTTTGCTGACCCCGAATGGCGATTGGTGATGGAACGTCATGGTTTCACTAGTTGGCTACACCATAGCTATATTTGGCAAAACAAAGGCTTTCAGACATTTGATGATTATCTACGTGTGTTTAATGCCAATCAACGCCGTAATATTAAACGGGAACGTAAGGCGGTGGTAACGGCTGGTTTGCGCCTAGAAATCCTCACAGGGGAAGAGATACCTAAATCTTTGTATCCCTCGATTTACAGCTTTTATAGCAGTACCTGCGACAAGTTTATGTGGGGGAGTAAGTACCTGACTCGCAAGTTTTTCGAGCAGTTGTATCCTAACTTTAGCGATCGCGTGTTGTTGGTGGCAGCCTATCGGGAAGATGATAACCGTCATCCGGTGGGGATGTCATTTTGTATTACTAAGGGCGACCAACTTTATGGTCGCTATTGGGGTTGTTTTGAGGAATATGATTGCCTGCATTTCGACGCTTGCTACTATACGCCGATTGAGTGGGGAATTGCCAATGGTATTCAAATGTTTGACCCCGGTGCTGGTGGGCGTCATAAAAGACGGCGAGGTTTTCCTGCCACCCCAAATCACAGTTTACACCGATTTTATAATCCCCGCCTTGCTCAAATTTTGCGGAATTATATTGGTGAAATTAATGCAATGGAACAGGAAGAAATTGACGCAATCAATCAGGATTTACCGTTTAGTAAACGAGAGATTAATTTCACAATTGAGGAATGATTGCTTGAGCGTCATTGTAGGAATAATTTAATTTAATCCCTCACCCCAATCCTCTCCAACAGGGAGAGGGAGAAAGAAGGAGAGGGGAATAAGGACTCCGGTTCCCCCTTCGCTGGCAGGGAAGGGGGCTAGGGGGTTAGGTTTATCTAGGTGACAAGTTTCGTAATGACTATAATAGGATGAGAAAATCCTCACCTAGAGGAATAATTACGTTTAAATGCCAGCACAACAAAATTTCATCGTTATCGATACCGAAGGTAAACATGAACTTCGGGAAATTGCGATTATCGATAGTCAAGGAAAACTAGTCTATGAAGCCTTTACTAAAGGACATTGGAGTAATGATGAAAGGCACTTCAATGTTAAACCTCTAAAAGAGATTGTTGTTGATTTTTTTAAGATTGCTCACAACAAACTTATCATTTTTCATTCTGCCCAGCATGATATTCGAGTTTTAAAGAATAGCTGCAAGAAAGCCGGATTAGTTTGGCAAAATCTTAATTGTCAATGTAGCTATGAGCTAGCAAAATCTTCCTTTCCTGGTTTGTCTAGTTATTCCTTAGAATATCTGAGCAAACGATTGAATCTAAAAGTAAACAAGAAATACTTCAATCCCAAGGCAGCTCATACGGCTAGGTATGATGCTGAGTTCACCTATCAACTTTATCGGAAAGTTATGAATTCAACAACTCAAAATACTGAGCGCGATAATCAGCAATATAAGCCAAATCCTTATGGAAGTATTAAAGTTGCTACTCCCTTCCAAGACCATGTAGATTACAAACAACTATATCAAGCTGAATTTGAATCACTCAAGAGGATTATCAATGATATTAAACACGACAATAATCATCAAAGCCAAGGAGTTGTAGTTATTGGTGAACCGGGTTCCGGTAAAACCCACCTTATGATGCGCCTTGCTAAAGAATTACTGAAAGTTAATCGATTACTCTTTATTCCCCAACCTGCTCATCCTGATTCAGTTCTATATCACACTTACAGTAGAATCCTAGAATCTTTTTTTGAAGAAGTCCCTGGTACTAAAGTAAGACAATTAGAGCATTTATTAGCTAATAGCTTTGTTAAGCTCATTAGCACTACAACAATAATGACATTGACTAATAGAGATCAGGAGATATTAGCTGCTACAAGAGAGAATCCTCTCAACTTATATGAAAGCTTAGGTACTGAGGGAAGCAATGCAAGACTAGCATATTGGCAGCGCATTGAAACTCGTACAAATAACTGGTGGATGGATAAGTATGGAACAGCCGGTTATTCTCCTCAAATCATTAAAGGTATTGTTAAATTTTGCAGCTATTCCAATTTAAGAAAGAAAGAATTAGTAGCAAGATGGTTATCGGCTAATGAACTAACGCAAGAAGAATTAGATAACATTGGCTTGAGCAACTGGAACGAGGAGATGAGTAAGGAAGAATTTTCGTTACAGGCTATTTCTGTATTTAGCCGACTTTCTTTACTAGATGAACCTCTAATTATTGTCTTCGATCAGCTAGAATCGTTGGGCTATGAACATAAAAGGAATTTGTTGATAAGCTTTGGCGAGGCAGTCAAAGAAATTTTCACTCATGTTCCTAATAGTTTAATTATTCTTAATCTATTTCCCGATCGATGGAAGCAATTCCAGGATATTTTTGACGGTTCTATTGTTGATTTAGTATCACAGCATGAAATTTACTTACAGAAGCCATCTAATGAAAAACTACAGGAAATACTAAGGCTCAAGGCTCAAGCAGTTGGTGTAGATTTTGATGGTTTATTTAATTCAGAAGAGTTAGAAGATATTTGTAAGCAAGAATCTATCCGCAAGGTTTTAAAAAGAGCTGCTAATTATTATAAATATAAAGTTGATGGTATTCGCTTTTCAGAAGAAATAGAAAGATTGAATAATACGGCTAACGGTCGTTTTATGATTATGGAAAAAGAAGATAGGATTAATTTTGAACTGATTTACAGGTTAATTACTGACATTCAGAATAAAGATGAAGAATTTGAAATAGAAAAAGCTTTACAAGTTCTAATGTCTGAATTAGAGAATTACTGGTTAATCAAAGTTTTCCAATTTGAGGAAATTTAAAAAATATGTAGAAATTGGTGGTTATAGCAATTGAATGTAAATTCATAAAACAATTTAACAAATACTTTTCTTTTCCCCCCTTAATAAGGGGGGTTAGGGGGGTAAAAATGTAGCACTATTTAATAAAATTGACATAACCACTTCTCATATCAAATCTGGTTAAATGACCACAAAACCTGTAAGGGCGGGTTTTGATGTTAAATTATCGGTACTGCCCAAACCTAATTCCTAAACCCGCCCCTACGATAATCTGGTTATTCAAGCAGATTTGATATCAGACAAAACCCAATAAAAAACCCAGCAACTAGCTGGGGATATCAGTCATCAAGGTAGATACTCTATACATTCTTATCTCCCATACCCTGGTGACTTATGCAGTCGAGTCCAAACTCTCCTGTGATTTTATCCTTCCCTGTTTATCCTCTTACTAGAGCAACCACCTCAAAATCTAATGCCTTACACGGCCTCATTGTGAAACAACACCTCAAGACAAACAGTAAAGCTAGTGAGATAAACGACCATGATTAACAATCCCAGCATAGGTATCACCTCCACTATTCTCAGGATAGGTATTACCTCTACTCTTAGGATACCTCTAGCCAGCTAGAGGTTATGCAAAATGGTTAAAATGCAAAATGTCTTAACCCAATTGTTACTAACCAGAGAGTAACTGATTAATTTCTTCCACCCAACGCAACCGTTCCGAGTGTTCCAGACTCAGGATATCATCTCTAGTCCAATGGAAATGAAAAGCAATAAAGGCTACCTCTTGATAAAGCCTATCCAAGGGGTAGCCTATCATTCCCCCGGAGTAGAAAGTCCCAACGGCGATGGATTAATTTGAGTAAAAAATTCTTGTAAATAGATAAAATCGATTAAAAAAAGTTGCTCTAATAATTCAGATGATAGAGTGGTAAGAGTCCCTAGTTGGGTAATAACTCGCGATAGCATCACCAACGAACTATAAGCCGAATTTTCCCGAACTCGACGGTTTTTATACACATAAATTTCATCATGTCCGGTGGCGAGTCGCATTGCTCCCTGACGATTGATGCCTCCATTTGAGTCTATTAAACCCTTGGGTAAACAAAATTCAAATTCTGTATCTGGCATCATTTCACTCTATATTAACTAAGCTTATTCAGAATCAGAGGGTATAGGTTGAGAAACAGTTTGTTGAGGTGATGGAGGCGTTTGTGTTCCGTTACTTTCCTCTAATTCATTAATTTTACGATAAAATTTTTGTAGATAACTCAAGTCACAAGCAAACAAATTTTCTATCACGGCAGGTGATACATCCTCTAATGCCCCTAAACGAGTAATCACCCGTGATAAAATCAGCACTGTGGCATAAGCCGGATTTGACCTTACGCGAGGGTCACGCATGGGTATAATTTCATCCATTGCTCGTGACAAACGCATGATACCCGTGCGATGTATATTTCCATCTTCATCGAGATAGCCTTTAGGTAATGTAAATTCAAACTCGGTTTGAATCATGAGCTAGGTTTAATCCGTATTCATTCTGCACTAGAGACAGGTTTAACTCGCATTAATTCTTCAATAGTGACTTCGACTTCTTCAATAAGATACTTATCCTCTTTCACATCCACATTAGAAATTGTATAGCTAACAGGCCACGCGCCTTTAAATTCTAGTCGAACCCTTTCTTGAGATGAAGTGTCATAAAGAATTAACGCCCCATTACGTCGTTGTTCTGCCCAATTCGCTCCCTCTTGAGTGGAATTTAGCCAATTCCATAAAGTCATTGACACATTTAACCCTTTTTTTAAGGTGAGATTAGTATAAGTCATATTACCCGGAATTTTAGTGCGAACCACTCGCCCCGGACTATTGCCTTTTTTCCCCCACTTTTGCGGCGTTACTTCACAAACTTCAATGACTTCTTGGGTGGCCTTAAACCCGCTACATTCTTCAAACAAACCGTCTACCGCGTCGTTACTGCCATCTAAAATTAATTCTAAGTAAAAACGCGATCTCGTGAGAATTTCAACTTCTGCCACCCTTCACCTCCTTGCCTATTTCTGTATCTATTTCCGAGGCAGACAGGAGGGAGCATCCCAAATGTGCAAAAACATTCCTTTCACTCTCTGAAAGCCTTATACTGCCGTTAATTATTGGGGCAAGTTGCAAAATTGGGATGCTCCCAGACAGGATACCTACCCCACACATTTGTTATTAGTTATCTGTTTTTTGTTATTTGTGTATTTTTTGGTAAGCTTGCAACCAGTAACAAACAACTAATAACAATAATTTTTGTGGGATAGACCGGAGAACCCATCCAATTATTAACACCATCAATCACACATCTGCCCGTACCATTTTAGTAAATCGAATTTCCATCGTGTCTTTAGCAAGTTCTCCAGACTGACTGACATCGAGTTGACTCGTCTGCGTTAGGTTACTAGGAAAACAATCACTAAAGTCGTACTGCGCCCCAATTTTCCCATTCATATCGTAAATAAAAAGCGAGGCCGTTTTGCGATTTTTTCTCGATTCCGTTGCTCCACCTGAAAACGAGGTAGCATGACATTTTTTGTACCAATCAGTTATTTTCTGTTGATCTCCCTCATTACCTGCTACATATTCCAGTTTGAGTCCAGAACCATACTCCACTGAACCGGGAGTTGCCTGGGTTTGAGTTTTGCCATCTCTGCCACAACCAATCGCTCCACTCCCGGCGGCTACTTTCATTTCAATTGGAGGAATCGTCACTTTTGCGATGACTAACTCCATGCCGTCACAATCAAAGTAGAACGAGGAATTTGTATTATATTCAATGTCTGCCATAACTAACCTCTCATTGCATTAAATTAAACGGGTCAAGAATTTTTGCTAATCGTCCTAATATGGATTAGCACCTTCTACTGAACACGAGTACAGTTTTCACATACAATTGTCCAAGTTTCTTTTACATAATCCTTGCCATTGACATCCAGTTCTGCAATACTCATTTTAGACGGCCAAGCTTCTTGGAAATCCCATTGAGCCACAAGTTCACTCGCATTATTATAAGCAAAAATACTACCTGTTTTTTTACTGTCAGCCCATTTTCCTTCCCCTCCATCGGAAGGGGGTAAGCAATCTTTAAACCATTTCCACATTACAACGCTAGCACTGGTGGGACTTGGACTCGAAATACATACAACCTCAAAAGTTACAACTTCTTCAAAGCCAGCCGAGTTAATTTGCCGCTCCGATTTTCCCCCTTTCAGTGAGCCTATAACGCTGGCTTCACCTGCCAACTTCGGTTTATATTCAGGAACCTTGACACTTTGAAAGGATAGCTCACCCTTGCCATCTATATCTAAAGAAAAGCTACTCGGGGCAAGCGGTGTTTGTAGGTCTGACATCTCCTTAAATCCTCCATTTTACTCGTGAATATTGGATAGTTTTAACTGTTGTGGGGTGGGCTAAGCGCAGCCGTAACCCACCCAAGTCTTTACTGATTTGGTGCCCACTGACTAATGCGGAAAATCACAAATTCAGCCGGACGAACGGGACAAACACCGACTTCAATATACAAACGACCTAGCATCATCGTTTCATGAGTATTGATACTGGCATCACACTTCACAAAAAATGATTCCGAAGGCGCACTACCAAATAAAGCTCCTTCACGCCACAGCCTTTCTAAGAAATTGCTGACAACCCGACGCACTCGTGCCCACAAAATTTGATCATTCGGTTCAAAAACTACCCATTGTGTCCCCATTTCAATGGATTTTTCGATGTAACTAATCAAGCGACGGACACTGATATAACGCCATTGAACATTATCCGGTTCTACTAAAGTGCGAGCGCCCCAAACTTTATAACCTCGGTTGTAATTGGCGAAGTTACGAATACAGTTAATTCCCATTGGGTTGAGCAGTTCCTGTTCCCGCATATTAGGTTCATAAGCCAACCCAATCACACCCCGAGGCGTCTCATTGGCGGGTGCTTTAAACACTCCTCTGGTTTCATCCGTGCGACACCAAATCCCCATCATGTGACCACAAGGTGGTACATAAATCGGACGGCCACCATTGCGAGGGTTAGCCACCTTAATCCAGGGATAATATAGTGCACCAAACATCGATCGCCGATTGAACTGCTTCAACCACTGGGCTACATCCTGGGGTTTTTGTTGCTCTGGACGTACAGGGTTCAGGCTTTTTGTCGGTTTTACAGGTGGGGGGTCGATAACCGCCATGCGATAAGCAGGCCCTGGAAAAGAGTTTTCGCACAAACTCACCATCATTTCCATGACGCCGTGCACCTGGTCTAAATCAATCAAGCCTTCTTGATAGACTCGCATCAAATCTGGACAGGCAATCATGGACACTTCATCAATTTCAAAGAGTCCTTGTGTACCCGTGCGGTCATTACGCTGCCCTTGTAAATCGCGAGGGAAACGGTCAGGAGTAGACACATAGGGAGGAGGAATCAGTTCATAATCGCCTCCCTTCGGCCGGCGAGATAAAGCATGTCCAGTGGGGGAAATATCCTGCACATCAATAAATTGCGATTCCCGCAAAGCTGTCACCACATAGTCCCCAGCTTGGGTATCTACTTCCGGTTCCTCGCTGCCGCTACGCTTCACCCCCATCGTTAGATGGTCGTATTCTTCTAAAATCTCATCGCCTCGGTGTACGATGACCTTAAAAAATTCCCCGCTATTGAAGGGAGGTTCCGCATCTTCAGGGGCATCCTCCGGCAGGGGTTTGGGCTGGCTATCCAGGATGGAGACTCGAATCCGTCCATTTGCGCCGTCTTCATCATCCACCACGGCTAAGGCATTATCTTCCCCATCTGCTTGCCGGAGGGTGAATTGTAAGGAGGGACGATTGCCCGAACTTTTCAGCTTCAGGCCGATTTCCTCCGGGGGTGGGGGTGCAGTACCGGGAAGTTGGGAACCGATACTCGTCACCCAACACCGGCCGCCTCCATTGAGAAACCAGCCATAAACAGCAAACGGAAGATAGGCATTGAAATCAGTAAACCCGTCGGAACCTTCTTTGGCAAAGTACTCTAGGTACTGATTCCAGTTGGTAATCATCATGGGTTTAAACAATTCGGCATCACCGCGTACATCTTCGGTGAAGCCGATAAACCCTGCGACACTCATACTGACGCCTTCGATGGGACGACTGCCACGGTCTACTTCTTCGACGTAGACCCCAGGAGCAAAATAGTCTAAGGCCATGGGTGGTTTTCCTCCAATTAGTATAAGTTGGGTGACAGCAAGGCGATCGCAAAAAAAACTTAGTTCGTGGGCGTTAGTAAAATGGGATTAGATTTAAAAGATTCTGCGGGTGAGTGAAACGGAATCGTAACGGTTACATACAAGGCTGGGCGTAGAGGTAGAGCCAGTGCCTTCCACAAAGCCACTTCATCAAGGCGTTCTCGATTAGCAACGCGAATAGGCAATACACCATAACCTCGGAGGGCAGGAGCCAACTTAGCTTCGGGTAAGTAGCGGTGAGGCAAGAGCAACTTCAACACTTCGGAAAGCAGACGCTGTTCCCCAAGCGCCGTGCCATCCCAGGCCGTCACTAAAAACGAAACGTCAAACCATACCGGTAAGGCGTGGCCGTCCGTTGCTCCGTCTGGGGGCTGGGCGGAGTGGTGCATCTGCTGGTTTTCCCTGATTTCATAGCAATAAAGATTGAGGCTGCACCCATCCGGAGATTCTCCAGTCGGGCGATTGAAATCAATGTGTTCAGTATCAATCAGGGAACTTCCTCCAGCCAGGATTTCTGCCAAGGTCTGGGCGACAGCAGGAATCATAGAACTGGGTGATGAGGCTGTACGAGTTATAGATTAGGCAGACTGACCCAGCACTGGTTATTAGACTTTGGTCGAAATTTCGCGTTTGATGGTGAAATCTTGTGACTTAGCTTGACTGTAGCCCCCGTCTAAATTCCCTAATAGCCTCAAGCCTAGAACTCATCAACACACACCGTGTTAGTAAGTTGATGTCAAGGTCTTTAAGGACTTCAGAGGCATAGATTCGTTCATAACCGTTTGCTCTGTTGTGATACAAGGTTAATAGACCATCTTCCCAAAACCAGACTTCAGGGACACCTAGCTCCTGATAGCGATTCAGCTTGGAGAGAGTACCACTAGTAAAAACCACTTCAATAGACAGGTCTGGAGTTGTCCCCACCTTACCAATAAAATAAGACTCGTCAGCTTGTGCTGAGGCAACTCCCTCTTTCTCTTGGGTAAAGCTGCCAGTAGGGGTAAACTCAATACCTTTTTCTACAAAGTATTCAGCCAGCAGAATGGCAATAAGACGGCTAATGGTTTCGTGTTCTTGGGACACTGCCAAGATTTCTACTTCTCCTTTGTAGTAAGCCAGATGCACCCCAGGCGAGTCAGCAAAGCTTTCCTGTAGCAACTTGAATCGTTGCCAACTCATTCCAGAGTGGGTAAACCGTTGGTCTGTTGGCTTTTTTGGTGGTTTTGTACCTGTAACTGCTGTCATGGTGACCGCGCTAATTTTTCTTTACTTAGCCTAATACCAGCAAGGGCTTTAGCCCTGACTACGAACCAAATCTAATGCACTACTTTAGCTGTGTCACACCACTAAATAAGTCTACACTTATCTCCCCCGCCCCCCCGCACCCCCGCACCCCCGCTCCCTAGCTCAACTAAACCGTGCTCCCAATGCCTTGAGCGTATCTTTCTGCGCCGAGGATAACCCCGTCACCCCAGTGAGATTCATGCCTTCATACAGTCGTTTTGCCCGCAGCGTTTTTACACAATGGCCTGTCCGAATATCCCACAAGCGCACTGTTTGGTCTTGAGAACCACTGGCGACTATTTCCCCTTGGGGACTAAAGGCCACAGAACTCACCAAATGGGTATGTCCCACGCCAATATGAAGGCACTCACCGGTCTGGATATCCCACAAGCGCACTGTTTGGTCGTGGGAACCACTGGCCAGCATTTCCCCTTGGGGACTAAAGTCCACAGAAAAAACCCAATTCGTATGTCCCGTTAAAGTGTTCAGACACGTTCCCGTCTCCACATCCCACAACTTAATCGTGTGGTCGATACTACCACTGGCGACCCTCTTGCCATCGGGACTGAAGGCCACGGCAAACACGCGATTACGATGTCCTCTTAAGGTCTGTACACACTCACCCGTGCGATAATCCCATAATTTAACGGTTTGGTCTGTACTTGCACTGGCTAGGGTTTTCCCATCGCGACTAAAGGCAACCGAATAAACCTGATCGGTATGTCCGTGCAATGTTCGCATACAATAACCTTGAGACACATCCCAGAGTCTCACGGTATGGTCAGCTCCCCCACTGGCTAGGAGATGAGTGGCATCACTAAAGGCAACGGAACGCACCCAATCGGTATGTCCGTATAAAATTTGACAGCACTCACCCGTATTGACATTCCACAGCCTCACTGTACAGTCATTGCTGCCACTGGCTAACAGAGTGGCCTCTTGATTGAGAGCAACGGCAAAAACTTGGTCGGTATGTCCTTGTAAGGTACGAATACAGCTATCGCTTGTAGTATCCCACAACCTCACCGTATAGTCATTACTGCCACTGGCCAAGAGAGTCCCTGTTCCTCCATAGGCCACCGGAAACGCCCAATCTGTGTGCCCATGCCAGGTTTTCAAGCACTGACCGGTGCGATAATTCCACAACTTCATCGTTTGGTCTAAACTGACACAGACTCCGGTTTCTCCGTCTGAGCTAAAGGCAACGGCATAGACTTGACTATTTTGGGCATACCAAGTTTTTACACACTCACCTGTGCGATAATCCCAGAATCTTACAGTGCGATCGCCACTGCCACTTGCTAAAGTTTGACCCATTGCACTAAAAGCCACGGAATACACCCCACTGGTATGCCCACAGAGAGTTTGCAGACATTGACCAGTCTGAATATCCCAGAGTTTAATGGTGTGGTCATCACTGCCACTAGCTAAAATTTTGCCATCGGGACTAAACGCAACTGAACGCGCCCAGTTGGTATGTCCGGAGAGGGTTTGCAGACATTGGCCAGTCTGAATATCCCAGAGTTTAATCGTATGGTCATCACTGCCACTAGCTAAAATTTTGCCATCGGGACTAAAAGCAACTGAACGCACCCAGTTGGTATGTCCGGTGAGGGTTTGCAGACATTGGCCAGTCTGAATATCCCATAATTTTACTGTGTTGTCACCACTGCCACTCACTACCATTTGACCCTTGGGACTAATGGCCACCGAATAAATTTCATTTTGATGCCCTGTTAACTGCTTGAGGCACTGACCGGTCTGCACATCCCACAGCATCACGGTTTGGTCAGCGCTACCACTGGCTAAAATGTTTCCGTCATGGCTGAAGACAATAGAACGCACCCAATTTTTGTGACCGTTACAAATTAAAACTAATTGACCCGTTTGTACATCCCATAAACGAATATTACAGTCTGTATCACAAGTCGCTAAATGTTGACCATCGGGACTAAAAACAGCCGATAAAATGTTACCCAAGGTTTCTGTAAATACGGATTTATGCAAATTTGAATAAGCAAAATTAACGTTGTGTAAATTGATTCCCTGTAAGTCTGCTTGCCAAACAGTAAGATGAGAAAAATCATAATCGCTGAGGTCAATCTCCAAGAAGCGAAGTAAATTGATAATATTCCCACTGACGTATCCGGTTTCAATTGGAGGTTTTCCTCGTATTCCCTGCAAAATTTGTTGAAGTTGGTTTTCAATCACCTCGTTAGGGCCAATTGTCACCATTAATTTTTCCAGAATAGGCTGGAGGATTAAACTAATTTGAGTGTCTTTGACATAATCTCTCGCTTGGGCTTTGATTAAAGCATGAGTTCGGAATAACGCAATATTGTTTTGTTGAATTTCTGCACAGATGCGCTCTACTAATAGAACAGTCATGTACTCCATCACGACGGGTTGTTGGGTAAACTTTGTGCCTGATTTTTCAATTAAAGAACGCCGTTGTAAGGAGGTTAGGGCTTGGGGAAGGTCGCTGGGTGAGAGTTTAGAGACAATATCAGTCCGCAACTCAGACAGAGAAACAGGTTCGCGATTGATGGCCAGCCAGTACATAATCTCTTGTTCAAGTTCCGTGAGGCGATGAAACTGGCTGTTTAATAAATCCCGGATATCATCAAATAAAAATAATCCTTGATTTAAATAATTTAAAAAGAGGGAGATATTACTTTCAAAGCAATCTTTAACCGACGAAGAAACAATTTTTAAAGCTAGGGGATTGCCAGCATAGTAATTAATCATGGATTGCCAATCTTCATCCGCCCCAGCAAACGTTCCTTTCGTTTGAAAAATCTTGCGTCCTTCGGTTTCAGGTAAACCCGTTAATTGTAAACAACGAATCGGTAAGGTTTCGCCTTCTAAGGCCGTTAATCCTTGGGGTTTTTCCCTAGAGGTGAGTACTAAACAACTATGATGTTGAATTTCTCCCAAATTTTTGATAAGCTGACCATACCCTTGATACCCGTCTCGATAACGACCGATGCGTGCAGCGTAGCTATCCCGTAGAGAATCGCCACTTTGTAAAATTGATTCGGCATTATCTAAAATCAGCAAACAGCGTGAAGCTCGTAAGTATTGAATCAGTTGCAAGATTCTGCCATCTAAGTGCGGAGATAACTGTGTTTCTTGTTGTTTAGAAAGAAATAAAATTAGTTCGGCTAAAATTTCCTCCACAGAAGGAGCATTACGCAAACTACGCCAAATTATTAACTCAAATTCTGATTGCACCGATTGAGCCAGTTTAGCGGCCAAGGCAGTTTTGCCAATTCCGCCCATGCCCAACAACGCCACCACGCGACATCCATCCTGCACAATCCATTGCTCTAGCGTCGTCAATTCGTCAGTGCGGCCAAAAAAAAGGCTGGTTTCGGGCGCATCCCCCCAATCTTGATGTTTAACCGTCTTTGCAGGTGCAGGCGTCAGCACCTTATTGACTGAGGTTTGGGGTGTCTGCCCGTTGCACTGTTCCGCAATCTCTTCCCAATTGACTTCTACAGCCCGACAAATCGCGATAAATGTTTCACGCCGAATCGGCTGTCTTGCCCAAAATCGATTTAACGTGGCTCTAGACGTGAAAGCCCGACTACACCAGACGGCTGCGGTTTTGTTCCATTTCTTCTGCCGTCGATGCTGGTCAATCAGTTCGAGTCCTTGTTGAGATGCTCTGAGTGAATCCGCCATGTTTTAGAGTGGCCACACTACTCTGCATAATTTGTCTCACTTTCAAGGATAGAAAACTGAGGCAAGTGAGACAACTGAGGCAAAAATTTGAGATAAACAGTGAGACATTAGTTGATTAATCTTGAGGCAATCTATAGATGGGGAAAACTTTTTTATACGCGGAAACCGCCTTCAGCCTGTGACTAGAGCTAGTGTCAGCTTTGTGTAAGTTTTTATAACCTGCCCTCAAGCCAGGCTCTTTTAAATATGTATTCTCTTGAGGAATTGAATTAAAAATTAATAACCCAACCTCAAGATAAATGGGTGTACAATAACCCTAAACACTTAAAAATAGCGGTGTAGCTATCATTCGGTTGTAGCAATGAAAAACTAAACAGTTAAAAGATTAACGAATGGGTAAGGGGGAGTATGCAATATTTAACAAATTTAATTCCTTTGCCGCCATCTGAAATTAATTTAAAAAATTTATCACGATCGCCTGACATCCAGGCCGTATTGCAGCACCAACTTCAGTATTTTGTTGAATCCTTACCCGTTGTAGCCATCTGGATAACCTATCGAGTCTTCAATCAACAACAACGACAATTTGTTTGTCCTGAACACCTCCCTGCGATTGTTAATCATTCTCCCTTTCCATTTTCTTTAGAAATAGAACAAGCTTTCACTAAAAAATTACCCTCAAAAACCCTAATTCAGCTCCGTTCTTTTTTCCAATTTCAAGAATCTGAACCGACCAATGAGCCGCTCAAAAGTCGGCAAGATGGCAGTGGTTGTGCTTACATCTATTTGTTTGATTCCGCTCAATCCGATGAATATTTTTTCATTGAAACGGAGAAACCTTTAAACCAATCGCAACAGCAAAATCTGCAACAACAGATACATTTGTTACAGGATTTTCTGAGGGTGGCGCGAGAATCCGCTCGTCAGCAAGAGAAAATTCAAATTTTAGAACAAGCGGTGCGGCGAGGAGAACATCAACTCCGCAACCCCCTAGCCCTGATTAATCTCTATGCCGAAAATCTTTACTTGAGTTTACAAGATAATGCCTTGCAAGAACAGGCGCTTGTGATTCGAGACACGGTTACAGAACTGAGTCAAAATTTGACAAAATTGCTCAATTGTGGACAAAAAGAAAAACTACAACTAATTCGTTCTAATTTATCAGAACTTTTGTTGGAAACGCTCAACATCCTGCAACCTCAAATAGATGCTAAAAAACTAAAAGTTTCTTATCCGAATAAACCCCTGACAATCGCTGTCGATGGTTGGCAAATTAAGCAAGTATTTGAAAATATCTTGAGTAATGCTATTGCCTTTAGTCCTTGTGGGGAAGTGATTACGTGTAATTGGCAAGTGTTTAAGAATGAAGTATTAATTGAAATTAGCGACCAGGGTTCTGGTATTCCTCCAGAAGATTTAAAAAATGTGTTTACTCCGTTTTATTCTAAACGGCCAGGAGGGACTGGATTAGGACTGGCGATCGCCAAAAAAATTATCCTCGATCATCGAGGTAGTATTTGGGTCGAAAACTTAGTCCATGGAGGCGCTCAATTTTCCTTTACATTGCCTCGCTACGCTCCCCATTTTCCGTAATTTTCGGGGATGAATTATCGTTAACAGTCAAAAAACTTAACTTAACTTATTTTTGTTAAACGTCCGGAAACGATAGAAAGCGGCTTGATGCTGGATAATAAGCGAAGTGAGATGGAATAAAAAAATAGGAAGACGTTCCAGTTTTGTGCAGCTTCGTTTAGTAGTAGTAGAGTTTCCAAATGCTTATGATGACTGCAACCCAAATCGTCTCAATTTTACTGGTCGATGACGAACCCTTATTTCGCAAGGGATTACACACGCTGCTGAAATTTTATAGTCATAATGATGCTCGTCAGTACCAGGTGGTCGGTGAAGCCGCATCCCTTGACCAAGCCTTAGCCCTAGCCACGCAACAGCATCCGACTTTAATTTTACTGGACTTAGAATTAGGTCATGAAGATGGAATTTCTGTCCTGATTCGCTTGCGGGAATTATCTTATGCAGGTAAAGTCTTGGTGTTATCAGCGCATCGAGAAGATGAATGGGTGTTTCGGGCAATGCAAGCTGGGGCAAATGGCTATGTGTTTAAAGATTGCCTTGCTCATCAATTGCCTCAAGCGATCGCAACATTGATGGAGAATAAAATTTATTTAGCCCCCGACGTAGCCACCGGCTTTTTCCGAATGTTTCACTTTTATGCCGGACGTTCTATTCAAGCTTGTCAAGCCCTACACTTAACTGAGCGAGAACAGGAAGTTTTACACTGGTTAGTTCAGGGAGCATCTAATGAAAACATTGCCCAGCATCTTTTTATCACCGTTGCCACCGTTAAAGCCCATCTCACTGCTATCTTTGAAAAATTAGGAGTAAAAAGCCGCACTCAGGCAATTATTAAAGCGTTAAAACTCGGTTTAGTCTCGGTTTGAGTGCGATGTGAAGGATGATAGAAAACCCCTCGCTCTCGAGCTAATTTTATGACCAATTACTTAGCCATTGCTACCGTGACGGCGGCTTTACAACGAATGTTGCAGGCCGTCGTTCAGGTAGATGTAGAGGGTGCTAGAGTCACCACATTGCGGCCGAATAGTATAGGTAATGGCACACCGGAAAAAGGCGTCAACCTCTATCTCTATCAAGTGACGCTCAACCCCGCATGGCGCAATAATAATGTGGATATGCGATCGCGCAATCGCAAGGGAGAAATGGGGAAGCGATCGCGTACCGCCTTAGATTTACACTACATGATTAGCGTCTATGGCAATGAAGCCGAGTTAGAACCGCAACGGCTTTTAGGTAGCGTGATGCGGACTCTCCACGACTACACCACATTGACGGCGGACATGATTCAAGACACAATCGCCGATTCTAACTATACTTATTTGAGCCATTCCTACCTCACTGAACAAGCCGAAGAAATTAACTTCTTCCCTCTAGAACTCTCCTTAGAAGACTTATCCAAAATTTGGTCGGTATTTTTCCAAACCCCCTACGCACTATCAGTTGCTTATCGAGCAACTGTAGTGATGATAGAAGGGAAAGAACCGGGCAAAAAAGCCCTCCCCGTGCGAACTCGTCGAGTGGGAATTGGTTCATACTTGGCTCAACCTATCATCGATGAAGTCATCTCTCAAGCCGGAAAATTTGAGCCCATCCTCGCTGATAGTGTATTACTGATTCGAGGCCGGAATTTGAACAGTGACACCCCATTAGTACGAATCGGTGAAATAGAAATCACAGCGCAAGCCAGCGACACCGAAATTATCTTACCTTTATCCTCTCTACCCACTGATTCCCTACGGGCAGGCGTTCAGAGTTTACAGGTTATTCATCCCTTCTCCAGTCGAACCGAATCTATCACTAATAACGGCAGTCGAACTAGCAATGGACGCTCAACTATAACCTTAAGAACACCATCCACTTCTGTTCAAGGAATAGAGTCTAATGTGGCTCCATTTGTATTACGGCCAACGATTACTAATACTAGTATTTCTCATCTCGAAGGAAGTGACGATGAACCCCGCGATGCTGATTTAACAGTGCAAGTAAATCTCACTGTTGGCAAACGGCAACGAGTGGTTTTAGCCTTAAATGAATGGACAACCGATAATCCAGCCGCCTATCTATTTGATGCATCACGCCGTCGAGGAAATACAAATTCGCTGAGGATTCCAGTACGGAATGTGAAACCTGGAGAGTATTTAGTACGCTTGCATATCGATGGGGCAGAAAGTCAATTGGGGATTGATACAGATGCAGCAAGTTCTACATTCAATTGGTACATTAGTCCAAGAGTAACCATTGCCTGAGGAAATTCAAAAAATAGTCAACACTTACAGCAATTTTCAACTTTATGAGGTAAATAACTAATATCACTTCCATTGGCATCACAATTCACTAAAACTTTCCTCCAAAACCTCTGCGCTCCTTTGCGAAAACCTCCGTGTCCTCTGCGTTAAAAAAATAACTTTGACACTGGAGTTTAGACTACGACAAATTAACTCAGCGATAACAAAAGCTGAGAAAGAAGAACACTCAGAGAAAAAATAGAGATTAAGCGGCTGGTTTAGTCCGTTTTTTGTGTGGTGTTTTTCCTTTTTTCACTACTGGGTAACGAGTTTTTTTAGTACGTTTGTTCCCGACTGGCCAACCCGGAGACTTTCCACGGGGTTTGGGAAAGACTGCCGGTGTGCCAATCTGGGGTAAAAGTAATGCTATTGACTGAGCCACCCGCCCAGGAGTTAAATTGGAGAGAGGTTTTTGCCAAGGGAGATGATGCTGTGCCACCAAGTCTCTAGCTAACCATAATTCCCAACTCAAGATAGGCATTAAATCACTCCATCTTTCACCTTGTTGAGGAGTACTAAGTTGAGGAACTGTTCAATGTAATCGTTGAAGAGAGAAAACGATACCAGTGGTCAACAGCTCTCGCGACGCAAATGCTGAATATAAACAACGATTAGAACGAATCCTCATCAAAAAGTCGGCTTCTATCTCGTCGGTTTGATGGAGCAAGGGACTTAAAGAAAATTCAGCACTCCTTGCTGTCGTAGTCTAAACTGAAGTTCGATCTGAAGGGCTGTAATCTAGTCATTACAACCCTTCTAGCCTTATGCCAATTTCGTAGCAGTCAGAAGAGCTAACTAATCGGTCACACCACCAAGGCGGGCTGCAGCAACGAAGCATAGTCGCGGATGTACTGCGCAAAGCGTCGCGGCTCCTGCCCGGTCACCTGCTTGATATCGTTGGTGATGCGGCTTGCCTGGTCTTCCCGATAGTACCGTTCGAGGTCGAGCATCCGATCGGCGATTGCCTCGGGCATACCTTCTGCCAACATGCCGTGCTTCAAGTCCTCATGGGAAAGGCTGACATGACGGATAGAACGCCCAAGCACCGCCGACAGTTCCTGTGCAAGTTCGTCGTAGGTTAGGGACTCGGGGCCAGTCAACGTGTAGGCTTGTCCTGCATGGGTCGGCTCTTTCAGGGCTTTCACGGCCACCGCTGCGATGTCACGCACATCGACATGGGCAATTTTTGCCTCGCCGCTGGCGCTGTAAAACGCGGATTCCGCCTTGATGGTTTCGCTCATGA
>CAZPRJ010000034.1:0-73905 GCA_964588805.1 uncultured Microcoleus sp.
CCCGTCACGAAACATCCACTTAGAATCCCTTGTGCTTCAGTCGAGGGAGTGTCAAAACAGTCAGTGGCGCAAAAATAGGAGATTCTGAAAACCGTATTAAGTCACTCTACCCAGGACAGATACGAGTCACTCCTCATGAATATGTCCAGGCTGGACATTATCTAACATTTGTACCTAAAGATGCTTCAGATCAGCAGTATCGTGTGGTGTTCAAGACAGATGGCAGGCGTGTAACGCGATTTCAAGCAGGTAGACTACCGGAAGTTGGTTATGTTGAGGGATGCGCTTAAACAAAGGTGAAGAAGTAACCATTTTGGCAGGTTGAATTCTGAGAAATCAGGAAACATTGAGCTTAACTAACTCCTCATAATAATTCTCTATTTCATGGGGTAAATAATTGGTTCTTTGGATTGTGCAATCGCGCAATTTATAGGAATCCGTAATCTGAATTCGGCTGAGAAAATCTAGGTCGTGGGAAATTACCCAAAGCGCTCCATGATATTCATTCACCGCTTCCACCATTTGATCGACAGTACTAATATCCAGATTATTGGTGGGTTCATCCAAAATCAGCCAATCAATTTCACAGATACTAATCATCGCCAGTGCCAATCTTGCTAATTCCCCTCCACTCAACACCGATGCTGATTTATAAACCTCATCATTAAAAAAGAGAAAATGCCCAAGCTGCTGTCGAATCAGTTGATACTCTAGCTGCGGATTTGAGGCTTGCATATTCTCCAAAATTGTTAAGTCTCGATTCACTAATTCATAGGTTTGATCGAGATACACTACATTGAGGCCGGGAGAACAGAATATTTCACCGGATTCCAGAAAAGTTTGCGACCCTTTGAGGTTCAAAATTGCTTTAGCCAAGCTAGATTTACCCGAACCATTTGCTCCGGCGATCGCAACTCGTTCCCCACAAGTCAAATGCAAGTGAATATTTTCGATCAACAAACGCTCAACAACCCAAAGATTCGCTCCTTGTATTTCCATTATATTTTTGTGCTTTTGACTTTTTTGTTCAAGCTGAATCCTCGTTGCTTTATTCGTTTTAACTTTCGTTTCAGCCATTTGTTGAGTTGCTTTTGCAATCGCGGCCTCATGTTTTTGCTTCAGTTTGCCAGCTACCACTTCGGCTTCTCGTTTCCACGCTCCGGCTACAATTTTGGGCATACTATCGCGGTGTTGCTCACCATTGCGACGAGATTGAGCCGCTCGTTTTTGTTCTTGCAGGGCAGCAGATTTAGTCCGTTTGAGTTCTTTTTTAGCTACCTCGTGTGAGCGCAATTTTACCTCTAATTCTACCTGTTTTTGTTCTCGATACAAGGAAAAATTACCTCCGTATATAGTTACTCCAGCCGAGGTGAGTTCCCAAGTTGTATGAACAATTTGATCGAGAAAGAAAGGCTTGTGAGAAACAATAACAAATGCGCCATCAAACTGATTAAGGAATTGTTGCAACTCAAACAGTGCCCGATAATCCATGTGATTCGTGGGTTCATCAAGCAGCAAAACATTAGGTTGTTGGGACAAACCAATCGCTAGAAACAGTTTTGTTAGTTCACCCCCACTTAAATCGGCGATGGATAGAGACAAATCCAAGGTAGTGTTGAACTGTGCTTCAAGAATGTTGCTAATTTTCCACCACTCATCAGAGAGGGAACAGAGGAAATTAAACACCGTATCCGCTTTAATTTGCTGTCGAATGGTGCTGATTTGGGGTAAATAATAAATTGACCCATGACGACCCACAAAACCAGCACTAGGGTCAATTTGTCCTGCTAAAATTTGCAATAGCGTTGATTTACCGACTCCATTTGCACCTACCAGAGCAATGCGATCGCCAAGCGTAAGGCTTAGCTGCACGTTTTTGAATAGCGTGCGCTCTGGCGGAAGTTCATACGTCAAGCCGTCAGCCAACAAATAAGGCTGTTGTGGCATATTGACCACCTCCGAGTTAGTTATGAAATTGATGAAATATTAATCAGGCGCAGACGTGATTTGTCTGCAACAGAACCTGATTTTAAGAGCAATACATCGCCGTTGTTATCCTATATAACGATTCAGATTAGCCAAGTTGTAGCGTCGTTAGGCTCATGTCTGGATTTGCAATCAAGTGAATCTATAATACAGAGTATACTACATAATCGGATTTGACAACTCCGGACAGACAGGGAAGGCGGCAGGTCTGCAATAAGTAGGTGGGTTAGGCACATCCGTAACCCACCAAAACCTCGAGTAGGAACGTTACGCTACTCTAACAATAAAAATCTTTTCCCCTGACCCCTGACCCCTATTTTCCTGAAAGATATGTGGTTCCCTAACATTTATTAGGGTGTGCCACAAAACGGAGCAGTTGCAAAATCAAGTGCGGGTTGGGCATCATTGGGGCCACATTGAGGTGTAGTGGGTTGAGTGGCCTTAGCATTGAGGGATTGGAAAATCGATAGTACTTGGGGTCGCGTCATACCTGGACGGATTTCGGGCCGATACAGCATTTCAATCACAGCTTTGTCTATCTCTGAATAGCGATCGGTATCTGTCCAGTCTTGATAGAAAATACTATCCTGATAGTGATAAGAATCTCCCATCAGCCCTAATGATTGGGTCAATTCTTCTCGAATCAAGTGAGAGCGTTCTTTTTGAGTAATGCCATCTGTAGAAATTAAAACTTTAGAGCGATTGATGGCGTTATTCCCATTCCACCATGTCCAAAAAAAACCCATATTCACGGGTTGATAATTGGGTTCGTATTGTGCAAATTGAGATTCAGGAACGAAGTAAAGTTCTAAATTTGAGCCTCCAGCAGAGCGGTGATTGTTCAGGCGTGAAGGGCTTTTGGGCTGGAGTCCACCTGCACCCACGAGTTGCACACGTACTCCTGATTGGATGGTAAATGTATTGAGTTCATCGATAACCGACTGCAATGTGCTCAAGTCTTCAGCCGTCGGTGTCCCATAGATTTTAATGTTGATATCTCCATCCCATTTTTTGATGGTAGGATTAGTGTCTCCAAACTCGCTTTTTAATGCTACTTCCAAGAAATAATTAATTTCTGCGGGGGTGAAAGTTCTACGAAAGGATTGCGCCTGCAAGGCCGCCTGGTGGAAGCGAGTTTTAGATATGCGGTTCGGATTAGAAGCTTTGTTGGAGGCAGTAAGCTGCTTGGCATCATTGGGGAGTTGATGAGCAGCGAGGACAAAACCCCCAAAGATGCTCACAACAGCAAATTTGACGGCTGGAAAGTAGGGGTATTGCTTGAGCATAGTTGCAGCGACAAAGTATTGGACTAACTGGACGTTACCAAGGAGCAGAAATGTTCCACAGCGAACTGTGCAGTTTCTGGGTAGATGCTTCACTGCTAACATTAATACTCGTTTACGGCAACTTTCCCCCTAGGGGTATGTCCCATTACTCGTCCAGTCGCTTCGCTCCAATATTAAAACCAGACTTAATCTTTGATTTCAGTTAACCGAATTACCAATCTTTCACCGCTACTAAAAAAAGCTCTGATAGAGGATTGTCAATCAAATTTTTCAAGGTTTCAGGTTTAGTTTGCCTGAGTAAACTAACTACCTCAGATTTTAGAGAAGCGTTACTTTCAATCCGTCTAACGGTTTCTAATACTGCAATCAGTTTGTCAACTGCAGTCTGGGTCGGGTAAAGCTGTGCTTCTTGTAAAAGGCGCTTAATTTCTGCTACTGCTTCTGCCCAGTTTTGGGGTGCGGCATAGTATTGTACATTGCTAGGGACTGGAGGATTAGATATGGCGTTCACTTCACTCACAGCCGCCACCTCAAGGGTTGTTTCTTGAAGGTTAGTATTTTGTTGATTACTTTCTATGGTTTCAACTTGAACCATCTGGTTTTTGTCGGGAACCTCTACCTCAAGGGTTGTTTCTTGAAGGTGAATCTTTGGCAGATTACTTGCTATGGATTCAACTGGAACCGTCTGGCTTTCTTCAGGAACCTTTGCCTCAACGGTTTGTTGCAATAATTTTGGATTGGGGAAATCCCCTCTAAATTGATAAACTTGAACCCTATTTGCTTCATCATCGATAATCGCCTCAACAGGGTCAGGAGCTTTTCTAAATAGTGTAAAAAACTCTCCAGTGGCGAAATTTCCGTTCGCAGGACGGCGTTCCTTTTGATTAGGTTTTAGATAGACATAATCGCAGATCACATTATAAAGATTGGTGGCACTATCAATCATCCAGTCTTGTAAACAAGCTCCTGTGAATATAGCTTTATTAAAATTCGTATTCAGAGCTTGAGTTTTTTCTAAAATAGCGCCACTAAGGTTAGCTTCACTGAGGTTAGCATGATTTAAGTTAGCATTCCCAAGGTACGCCATTCTAAAATTGGCTCCGTTGAGGCTCGCTTGATTGAGATTTGCTTGATTGAGATTCGCTAAACTTAGGTAAGCTCCCGTAAGATCGGCTCTGTTTAAGGTGGCTCGACTTAGGATGGCCATCCTGAGATTTGCCATTTTCAAATCTGCATCGGTCAAATCTGCTTGTGTAAAGTTGGCTTCACCGAGGTTAGCCATTCTGAAGTTAACATGGCTGAGATTTGCCCCGCTCAAGTCTGCCTTATTCAGGTTGGCTCGGCTGAGATTAGCATGAGCGAGATCAAAACCACTCAGATTTACTCCAGTCAAATCTACTAGAGCTTCATAATTATTGTTGTTGGTGCGCCAGTTATTCCAAACCTCTACTCCTTGCTGGAGTAATGCTAGCTGTTCTGCATTCGCCATTCAATTTAAGTCCCTCAGCTTTACCATTTTGTCGTAGCTTAGCCTAGGGTTTTACGAATCTACAACACACGATGGTTGAGAGAGCTTGAATGATACGCGAAAATACGTCTAGGAGAACAGTATGAGAGGATAAAATTTTGAATCAACCTCAACAAGAACCCCAGCCTGTACAACAGGCTATCTCTAGTGATGCCTTTAGGGTATTATCCCTCGAACAGGAAATGGAGATTTTGCAAGAGCAGGTGGAGACTCTCAAGCGATTACTCTGCTATAAGGAGGAGCAAGTGCAACAGCTACAGCAACAGTTAAAGGATGCAGAGCAAGATATGGATGAGATGAACCAAGAGTTCTTAAATATCTTCCAATCGCAGCATTTAACGCCTGAAGAAGCTAAGGATATCGCTCGAACTCTTGTGGCCAGTGAGCAGCATACCGCTCAATCTTTTGCTCAGTTACTCAATCAGATTTTCGGTTCGTCAATTCCAGATGGGGAGTTAGAACAAAAACCTATGCTCACCTCTTCTAGCAGCACTGAGATTAAATTAAACAAGCTGAGAACCGAGATGATTGCATCTCAGGCTATAAGTACTAAATTGAAGACTTTGTCTTATCAGTTGAAAGCTCAAGCTAGAGCCTTACACCAGTTCAGCCAAGCTTTGAAAACTGAAAGTCAATCGTTAATCCAAAATCGTTCAACCATACAACCAAACCCCACAATCAATTTCTTGACAAAAGATGCAAATTTTGATAATAGGGGGGGTAGCATAGGGGTACGGCCAGTGCTGATGGGGTGAAGTCCGCGATCGCCTAACATTAGCGAATCAAGGGCTAAAAAGAGCAGATGAAATCGAATATTTCCTGTAATGCTCTAAATTTTTGTATACTAACTCTCATATTAATCAAAGCTTTAATAAGCTATTGCTCATTTAATTAGCACTTAGGAAGTAGCCCAAATACTGGCTATTTCTAGATTTAATCATTTTGGATTTTGAATGCTTATGACATCTCAAACCCCTTCGATTCAATTTTTTGAAGGAATTTATGAAGACCTGAGTAACGTTAGTTTGCGACGAAATCGCAATACCGGAGTCCGTTCGGTTTTAATGACATTCAATTCTTTAAAAGCTTTAGAAAAATTTAATAGCTTTACCAAGCGCTCGTCTAATTCCATGCTGTTAACCGATGAAGAAGGTGTGATTACTGTTGAACCTTCTTCTTTACAAATTATTTTCGGGGGAGCAGAAGGAGATGAACTGCAAAGAGTGGAGTGTTCCTTTGAAATCGAACGAGAAGATTATTGGGAACGCTTTATGCGGTTTATGCAGCGTTATGCCCAAGTAAACGACATGGCTTACAGTGAAACGGGAAAACCGACCTCATCAAGTCAGGCGGAAGACTAAACGCTAAAGTTTTTTAAATACTTAATACTTAATAATTTCCGATGAAAGTAGCAATTACTGGAGCAACAGGATTTGTAGGCAGTCGCTTGGTGCAGCAACTGCAAACCCAAGGGCATCAACCGTTGATTTTGACTCGTAATCCGGCATCCGCCTCACGAGCTTTCCCTAATGTAGAAGTTGTAGGTTACACTCCAACTGAATCGGGTGATTGGCAAAACGCGATCGCAGGTTGTGAGGGAGTTGTGCATTTAGCAGGAGAACCGATTGCTGAAGGGCGTTGGACTCCAAAGCACAAAGAGGAGATTCTCAACAGCCGCAAACTGGGAACCCAAAAAATTGTAGAAGCCATTGCCCAGGCCAATCCCAAACCCAGCGTTTTAGTCAATGCCTCTGCGATTGGCTACTACGGTACGAGTGAAACCGCTACCTTTGATGAAACCAGCCCTCCAGGGAACGATTTTCTCGCTGAAGTTTGTCAAGCGTGGGAAGGCGAAGCCCAGAAAGTTAAAGATGTCGGTGTCCGATTAGTGATTTTGCGGTTTGGGATTGTCTTAGGAGACGGAGGCGCACTGGAGAAAATGATACCGCCCTTCCAACTGTTTGCCGGGGGGCCTTTAGGGAATGGTCAGCAGTGGGTGGCTTGGATTCACCGAGACGACCTCGTACGTTTGATTATAGAAGCCTTAACCCGTCCTGACCTGGAGGGAGTGTTCAATGCAACTGCCCCCAATCCTGTACGGATGTCGGAATTTTGTCAAACTCTGGGAGAAGTTCTGCATCGTCCCTCTTGGTTGCCTGTTCCGGACTTTGCCTTAGAAGTGCTGTTGGGAGAAGGTGCTCAAGTGGTGTTGAAGGGTCAACAAGTGCTACCCAAAAGAACGACGAGTTCTGGCTTTAACTATCAATATCCAATGCTCAAACCAGCTTTGGGGGATATTTTAGCCTCCAGCTAGCCTCAGCCATTAGGGTAAATTAACCAATTGGCTGTTATCTCCGGCAATCCCCTGGTTCAGTGTTAGCAACCAGGGGTTCGTGAATTAAGCCTACTGGCTAGTGAAGTGGCCTGTAATTTGCGATCGCAAGGTTACAGGTATTTCAGCTTAGGTCGTCAAGGGAGTCTTGGCCTCTACTTCCGCTTCAGAGTCATCCTGTATGCGCTGAAGCTTCGCGCCAAGTTGCCGTAGCTTCTGTTCGATATTGTCGTAACCTCGATCCAAATGATGCAGCCCCTGAATAGTCGTTTTACCCTCGGCTGCCAGTCCCGCGAGTACGAGTGCGGCAGATGCCCGCAAATCAGTAGCAACAACGGGGGCTGCCGATAGCATCGATACGCCTCGGATAATGGCATTATTGCCCTTAACGCGAATATCTGCGCCCATGCGGTTTAATTCCGCCACATGACGCAGGCGATTTTCAAACACTGTTTCAGTGATTACGCTGTCTCCTTCACTCAGCGCCAGTAGTGTCATAAACGGTGCTTGCATATCCGTGGGAAATCCAGGATAGGGCGTGGTTTTGATATCCGTAGCTCGCAATTCCCCCGGAACCACTCGCAGGCGGTTGGGTGCTTCAGCAATCACTTTGACACCAATATCTTGTAGCTTGGCAATCACCGCCGTGAGATGGTCGGGCACCACCGGAGAAATCAAGAGTTCTGAGTGAGTTATTGCCCCAGCCAGTAAGAAGGTTCCCGCCTCAATGCGATCGGGGATAATCGAGTAATCTACGGTGTGTAGCCTAGGAACCCCAGAAATCACGATGGTATTGGTTCCAGCGCCCCGAATTTTGGCCCCCATTGCCCGACAGAAATTGGCCAAATCTACAACTTCTGGCTCTTGAGCCGCATTTCCCAGCGTTGTTTCACCGTCGGCAAGCGTTGCCGCCATCATCAGGGTTTCTGTGGCTCCCACACTCGGGTAGTCCAGATAAATTTTGGCTCCCTTTAAGCGCTTACTGCCACTGCCTCTGACATAAGCATGAACCATGCCATGATCGATTTGTACCTCAGCTCCCATCAATTGCAGACCCCGAACGTGGAGGTCTACAGGTCTAGCACCAATGGCACAGCCACCCGGTAGAGGGACGCGAGCAACCCCTAACCGCGCTAATAATGGGCCAATGACAAAAAAGCTGGCTCGTAACTGACTAACTAATTCATAAGGCGCTTGGGAGTGCCCAAGGTGGCGGGCGTTGATATCTAAAGTGTCGCCGTTGCGTTCGAGTGTCACACCTAGAGCCGAAAGAATTTGGCTCATTCGCATGATATCCACAAGGGCTGGAACGTTACGCAGTCGGCAATCGTCAGGACACAGTAAGGCTCCCGCCATAATTGCCAGAGCGGAGTTTTTGGCTCCGCTAATCTTGACCTGTCCGTTTAAGGGAGTTCTACCCCAAATCTGTAATACAGATTTGTCTTGTTCGGGTAGAGGCTGGGTATCCGTCAGGCTAAGAGAGTTAGTGATGGGTCTATCCTCCAGAATCAGCGGAATTCTTTGCATTTTTTAAAATTTGGTTTTGATTCTACCTGAAAGATTGTAAATGTCCAGATTTGTAATCAATTTTGTAAGTCTAGCAGTCTTGAATTGTACCTTGTCTGGGCTCCTGACTTGACAACCTCTGGATAGAGGAGCGGTTTGGAGTGCGGGGGAGCTGGGGGGCGGAGGAGCGGGGGGGCGGGGGGGCTGGGGAGCGGGGGAGAAAAAGACAGACATACTCCTGACTCCTGACTCCTGACTCCTGACTCCTGACTCCTGACCCCTAAAAAGTTGCTGAATTTTGCGGATTGCTGCATAATGGTAAATCGGCAAGAAAATCAGACCAGTAAGCGGAACTGGCGGAATTGGCAGACGCGCTAGATTCAGGTTCTAGTGCCCGCAAGGGCTTCCGGGTTCAAGTCCCGGGTTCCGCATTTTAATTTGGGACGTAATAGTTTTGGATTCATCGCCAATTGAAAACCCAATATCTAATGCATAAAATTGCGATGTTGACAAGTATTCAGAATCCCTTAGTTAAGCAAATTAGAAAGCTCCATAGTGGCAAAGGTCGAAAAGAACAGCAACTTTTTTTGCTGGAGGGAACTCATCTGGTGGAAGAAGCTTGTGCGGTAAACTTCCCTTTGGTAACGGTTTGCTGTACGCCTCAATGGCAAGCGCGTCATCCTCCTTTGTGGCAGGCGGTAACTTCCCAATGTTCACGAGTAGAATTAGTGAGTCCGGAGGTCTTAAAGGCGATCGCAACCACTGTTCAACCGGATGGGGTCGTAGCGACTGCAAAGCGTCTTTTGAACACCTCCTGTTCTCCAACTCCAAAGCCTACCTTGACGGGTGTGGGGCTGGCGATGGAGACTCTACAAGACCCAGGCAACCTAGGAACCATCATCCGCACGGCCGCTGCTGCGGGTGGTGAGCATTTGTGGCTGAGTGCCGATAGCGTTGATATTGATAACCCAAAGGTCTTGAGGGCTTCAGCCGGTCAGTGGTTTCGTCTTCCCATGACGGTGAGTCCCAATTTACAAGATGTGGTTGGGCAGTGTCAGGAACAAGGAATTCAGGTTGTGGCTACCCTTCCGAGTGCGAGATTAAGTTATTGGGAGGTGGATTTGAGTTGTCCCACCCTGATTTTGTTGGGTAATGAGGCCGCCGGATTGTCAGCAGACTTGGCCAACCGAGCCGATCAACAGGTTAATATTCCCCTGATGCCTGGAGTCGAGTCTTTGAATGTAGCCATCACGGCGGCTTTGATAGTATATGAAGCCCAACGGCAACGTCGTACCTAGAAGTCAATAACTCGTCCTAAGCTCTAGCAAAGCCTAATTCAAGCGCAATCTAAACTCAAATTTCCGGATTCAAATCCTCAACCTCAGATAAATCATCTTCACCAAAAAAAGCATCTAAATCTGCTGCGGCTTCTTCCAAGATTTCTGGATTTGTCTGGCTTGGTGAATAGGGGGCGTTTTCTGGATCAAGTTGAGTGTCAGCCTTTGGACTCTCTGATGCCAAAATAGTTTGTAACTGGTCAAGGGACTCTATAAAAGCTTTGGCGGCAGTGACCCGTGGATTGTGCTGATGCTCGTCCATGATATTTGACTCCAAAAAACGGCTTATAACCGGAGAACAAGGGAAGAAAGCTTCTAAGATACAACAACTTCTTTGAGTACGGTTTGAGGCTCAATGTGTTGCATGAAAAATTCAAGTATGGCTCAGAGAAAATCAAACCCTAGACCCAGAATGCCATCTATTCCTAGAAACTTCCAAACGAGAAAAATATCCCTGAAGTCCTAGTTCTCCCTTTCCAATTTTTATCATTAACAATCAACCGCTACAGTTTGCGATCGCTCAAGTCCATGTTAGTGTTTCCTAGCTGGCAGCCCGATGAACAGGTGAATTAAACTAAATACTTGTGTTCGTTAATGGCTCAAGCTAAGAATAGGGAGGGCAATAGGTATTATCAAGATGAATGATAGTCAGGAATTTGATTACGATTTAGTTATTATCGGAGCTGGCGTCGGTGGCCATGGCGCGGCGTTACACGCGGTAAGCTGTGGGCTGAAAACGGCGATTATTGAAGTGGCAGAAATGGGCGGAACCTGCGTCAATCGCGGCTGTATCCCCTCAAAAGCACTCTTGGCTGCCTCCGGGCGAGTCCGGGAGTTACGCAATACTCACCACCTCAAGGCGCTGGGTATCCAAGTGGCAGGGGTTGAGTTTGACCGAGAAGGAATTGCCAACCATGCCAGCAATTTAGTCAATAAAATTCGTGGCGACCTGACCAATAGCCTTAAACGCTTGGGTGTGGATATTATTCCAGGCTGGGGTCGAGTGGCTGGGCTACAAAAAGTTACAATTACCAGCGATCAGGGCGAACAAACTCTCACCGCCAAAGATATTATTCTATCGACCGGTTCAGTTCCCTTCGTCCCTCCAGGAATTGAGCTAGATGGCAAGACCGTTTATACCAGTGACCAAGCATTGAAACTCGATTGGCTACCGCAGTGGGTTGCGATTATTGGCAGTGGTTATATCGGTCTAGAGTTTGCGGATATTTATACGGCGCTAGGCTCGGAAATCACGATGATTGAAGCCCTTGACCAGCTTATGCCCACCTTTGACCCGGATATTGCTAAGCTGGCAACACGAGTACTCATCACTCCTCGTGATATTGAAACTTATACGGGTGTGTTTGCCACCAAAGTAACTCCCGGTTCACCGGTAACGATTGAACTCACCGATGCCAAAACCAAAGAAGTAGTGGAAGTCCTAGAAGTGGATGCCTGCTTGGTGGCAACCGGACGGATTCCCTACACCAAAGATTTAGGGTTAGAGACGATAGGTGTAGAAACAGACCGTCGAGGCTTTATCCCCGTTAATGAAACCATGGCCGTCTTGTCTGATGGAGAATCTGTGCCTCATCTGTGGGCAATTGGGGATGCGACGGGACAACTGATGCTTGCTCACGTAGCCTCGGCTCAAGGAATTGCCGCCGTGGAAAATATCTGTGGGCGTCAGCGCCATGTAGACTATCGTAGTATTCCGGCCGCCGCCTTTACCCATCCAGAAATCAGCTATGTGGGACTTACAGAACCGGCAGCTAAGGAACTCGGTGAAAAAGAGGGATTTGAAGTCGCTACCGTGCGAACCTATTTCAAGGGAAACTCTAAAGCAATCGCAGAAGGGGAGGCAGACGGATTAGCGAAAGTCATCTACCGTAAAGATACGGGCGAAGTTTTGGGAGTCCATATTTTAGGACTCCATGCTTCTGATTTAATTCATGAGGCATCCAACGCGATCGCCCAACGGCAGTCCGTTAATACCCTGGCTTACTTAGTCCATGCTCATCCGACTTTATCGGAAGTACTAGACGAAGCCTACAAACGAGCTGTACTTAGTCATTAGTGAGGGGTTAGCTGTTGTTAGTCGGTGTGCTCAAGCCCGATTAACCCCTAATCCCTAACTCATCACCTCTAGCTCATAACTCCTAACCCATACATGCAAATTCGCCGTCGCCCACCTAGTCCAGCGATTGATCTGAATGTAGTTCGTTATCAAGTTCTGCTGCCTGATGCTGAACCTCGCCATATTTTGGAAGAAATTGTATGGCATAAAGAAACAGAAGTTGACCAACTCCGAGAACGTCTACCTTTAATTGAGCTACGTCGGAAGGTACAGGTTGCATCTCCTACTCGTGACTTTAAAGCGGCCTTACAATCGGCTAAGACTCGCCCGGCCTTGATTGCTGAAGTCAAAAAGGCATCCCCGAGTAAGGGGGTGATTCGCTCGGATTTTGACCCTGTAGCAATCGCCCAATCTTACCAGCAAGGGGGAGCCAGTGCGATATCTGTCCTCACCGATCAAAAATTTTTTCAGGGAAGCTGGGATAATCTGGCAAAGGTTCGTGCGGCGGTTGACCTGCCCCTATTATGCAAAGATTTCATCATCTACCCTTATCAAATTTATCTGGCTCGCACCTATGGAGCCGATGCGGTTTTGTTGATTGCCGCCATCTTGTCCGATGCCGATCTTCAATACTTCGTCAAAATCGCTCGGTCTTTGTCCATAACTCCTTTGATTGAAGTGCATACTCTTGAGGAGTTAGACCGGGTATTAGCGTTAGATGGCGTTACCCTAGTGGGTATTAATAATCGCAACTTGGAAGATTTTTCGGTCGATCTGCAAACGACTTGCCAATTGCTTAGCCATCGCAGCCAACAACTTCAAGAGCGTGGCATTCTAGTTATCAGCGAGTCAGGGCTACACACCTGGGACGATCTAGAGCAAGTAGCATCTGCGGGTGCCACGGCTGTTTTGATCGGTGAATCTTTGGTGAAACAATCTGACCCAGCGATCGCCATCACTGACTTGTTTTCTCCTAGCGCGTGACTTTTTGGCCACGTACTTTTTGTTTGTTTTCGTGGGACAAGGTGTTTTAATCCCTTGTAAACACCCACTCCCCTGATCGCGCCCTGATTGTCACCCAATCTTTCGCGAACCGCAGATTCGTCCATTTTAAGGTAAATCCGATTTCATGGAGCCTATTCCCCTTCCGTCCTATATCCACTACGAGTTGCTACTGCAACTTCTAGAGCGTCAAACTTCGTTTGCTGTCAGCCAAAAACCCGCCGTGCGCGAGCAGGTTCATCAGCTCATTGCGACCCTTCGCAAAGCGTTGGCTCAGCAAAAGCAACTCGAACAAAGTTGTGAACGAGCGAACTTACCGATTGAGTATCGGTGGGCACTCAATAACGTTAACCTAGAACCCCCCCCTGTATCTAAGGTTTTTCCCGTTAGCCAAAAACCAGAAATTAGCCAGTAGGGGTCTTTTTCTGGCTCAGTTCTAGAGGCCGGGTGCGTCAGTGTGTACCCCAATATTTCTATTGGTTCAATTCAAGTTGCAACATTTGATATCAGTTGCCGAATTAGTCGCAGCATGGCTAGGAGAGTTATGCGATCCTGGATTATGCGAAGTGAGAAGATGGAGCACTACCCAATGGACGATAAACTCATGCTCATGATTCCCGGCCCGACACCGGTTCCTGAACAGGTGTTGCTAGCCCTAGCACAGCATCCCATCGGGCATCGAAGCGGTGAATTTAGTGAGATTATGGCAGAAGTCACCGAAAACCTGAAATGGGTACACCAAACCCAAAATGATGTGTTGGTGTTAACCGCGAGCGGGACGGGGGCAATGGAGGCGGGGATTATTAATTTCCTCAGCCCAGGCGATCGCGTGTTAGTCGGATGTAATGGTAAGTTTGGCGATCGCTGGGCGGATTTGAGTGCAGCCTTTGGTCTTGAGGTCGAGAGAATCACCGCTCAATGGGGTCAACCTCTAGATACAGAGCAGTTTAGAGAAAAGCTGGTTGCCGACACAGACAAAAAAATTAAAGCCGTTATCGTTACTCATTCGGAAACTTCTACAGGGGTTCTCAATGACCTAGAAACGATTAACCGTCACGTCAAAGAACATGGCGAGGCGTTGATTATCGTGGACGCAGTAACGAGTCTGGGAGCTGTGAATGTACCGATTGATGATTGGGGTCTGGATGTTGTTGCTTCCGGTTCCCAAAAGGGGTATATGATTCCTCCGGGATTAGGGTTTGTTTCGGTGAGTCCTAAAGCCTGGAGTGCCTACAACACAGCCACACTACCCCGTTTCTATTTTGACTTAGGGTTGTACCAAAAATCAGCCGCAAAAAATAGCAATCCCTTTACCCCCCCAGTGAACTTAGTGATCGGGTTACAGGTGGCGCTGCGGATGATGAAAGCTCAAGGCTTAGACACTATCTTTGCTCGGCATCAGCGTTTGATGAAAGCCACCCGTGAGGCGATTAAAGCCATGTCTCTGCCTTTGTTTGCTCCGGATGAGGCGGCAAGTCCTGCCATTACGGCCGTGGCACCCGTGTCTATCGATTCAGAATCGATCCGTAAAGTGATGAAAAAGCACTTTGATATTGCTCTGGCGGGAGGACAAGACCATTTAAAAGGGAAAATCTTCCGCATCGGGCATCTGGGCTTTGTGAGCGATCGCGACATTCTTGCAGCTATTGGTGCGCTGGAAGCCACGCTGCGGGAATTAGGCTATGAATCTATGAATCCAGGTGCTGGTGTGGCCGCTGCCGCTAGGGTTTTTGCTCAATCTTGAGGGGTTAGAGTCTGTGAAAATCTTGCTGACAATAACTAACTAACCCACCCTTTTCTAAAAAAGAGCGAGTCACTCATTGACCCGCTCTTTTTTATATGCGATAAATTGTGGAATGAAAAACAAATGTAAATCTTGCCTAGGACTTATGCGAACCCAAAGGCGTAAGCGTTTGGACATAGTGAGTGTACTCCTCGCCAATTTGCCTGGTATTAGACGGTTTCCAGCCAGTCATAGATTCGATCTAACTGCTCCAACGTGATTAAACCGTACTGCCATAAAATCATGGGCAAGGGGCCTGGGTCCTGTTCTCGATGCCGTTGCGCGATCGCAATTGAGTCTGTCGAAATCGCTAGCTCTTCTTGAAGAAAACGAAGAAATCGATTATAGGTTGCAGGGGCCATAATTGCTGTCACCTCCTCATCTGCTCTATTGTGGAATTAGGGGCCTGCGTCCTTGAAAGGTTGGTAGCCAGTCTTTAATCTGTCCACCGTTGGTGGTTCTTGTCCCTCATTTTGAGGGTTAGAACTGTTGTGACTGGTGTTTCAAGTCACTTGCTGGGTGAGATTTACATCAACCGAGCGGTTGCTTGCACTTACGAAATTTCAGTACCAGAGCCTATGCTACTAGAACCTTGTCCAATCGTAGAGTAGCCAATCTCACTAACTGAATCGGTTACAAAAATCAAAACAGCTAATTTCTAGCCAGTCTTGCTTACCTTGTTGTAATCGAGCGCTTTTATTGTAGCCATCTATAAAATGGCTGATTTGCTCATTGAGTACCCGCTAGTTACTAATCTCTCCTCACACACTGTCTTGATGTCAATCCATCAAGAGCCACTAGCATGGAACTTTCCCTCTCTTGGCTTAGGGTTTGGAACTCAAGCACAAGTAGGCAGCTAAGGGATTAGAATATTTGGGTTTATGACATTTTAACTCTGCCTTAAGAAAGAGTAACTCATTTTCGTTACTGAACTATAAAACGTTTATTAATTTTTTCAATAGACTTTATAAAAATTTAAGAATCGAGGGAGTAGTCTATGTTTCTATCCCTCAAGCTGCAATTTTTTTTATCAATTCTACCCCTCTGGGCTGAGGAATTTAATCGGAATTTGGTCTCCTACCTTCAATCCTAATTCTGCTGCACGTCCGCCTCGGAGTTCAATCACTTGGTCAATCTCGGTTGTTCCTGGGCCGTAGGAGGGACAAGGCGTGGAAGTACAGGGAGGTACATTAGCCGAGATAGCTTTAACTGTTCCTTCTCGCAGAAAGATCATATCAAGAGGGATTTTAGTATTCTTCATCCAAAAGCTAACCGGTTGGGGGGGAGCAAACGGAAACAGCATTCCTCGGTTATCGGCTAAAGATGTGCGATACATCAACCCCATCTGCTGCTGTTGAGGGGTGCGTGCCACTTCCAGTAAAATTCGTTGTCCGCCAATATCAGCTTGAGCAGAAGTAGGTAGCATTTGACCGGCAGGGGTGGGTGAAGCTAAAGCAACAGCAGGGGATGGTGTGGATACATCAGACTTGAATCGCGTTTCCTCTGCTTCATTGGCGGGTACAGATGCGGCGCAGCTAATGAGCAAGATACTTAACGTGATACCAAATAAGCTCGTTTGACCCTTCATAAACATCAAGCCTTCCCGCTAAATCTTTTATCTCCTGGTTGTAGAAGAATTGGATTCTACCAAAGTTCCTATATTTTATGAGCGAGAATGAAGCATTGGCGGCAGAATGTTGGACACAAATGCTTCTTCTCGTAACCTTAATTAAGACTCGCGCAACACGTAACCTACACCCCGGACAGTCTGAATTAAGCGCTTTTCGCCCTCATCTTCGATTTTGAGACGCAAATAGCGAATATAAACCTCAATCACATTCGATTCGCCCATAAAATCATAACCCCAAACATTTTCCAGAATTTGCTCACGGGTCAAAACTTCTCGGGGATGCATCATTAAATATTTGAGGAGTTCAAATTCCTTCATCGTCAGGTCAATAGTTCGTCCTCCCCGTATGGCTCGACGCGTCGTTAAGTCTAACACCAATTCTCCAAATCTGAGCTGTTCGGTTGAGCCTGTTTTTGGCTCCAGATAGAGGCGCACCATTTGCAAAAAGGGTTCAGTGCGATAGGGTTTGAGAAAATAATCATCTGCACCAGACTCTAGGCAAGCTACACGGTCTTCAATCGTATCGCGAGCCATCAACAAGAGTATCGGTACACGAGAGCCAGAGCGTCTGAGCTGCGTACACAATTTTAGCCCCGATTCGCCTGCAAGCGCTCGATCTACAACAATCATTGCCGGTTGGAGTTCGCAGGCGTGATGCCAGCCGTTGGTTGCATCATAAGCAACTACAGTACTGTATCCCGCTTCTCTCAAATCCAGGCTTAGTCGTTCGGCAAAAGTTTCGTCTGTTTCTACAACTAAGACACAAGGACTAGGGTCAAGAGTGGCAGATTGCATAGGCAGGGGTTGTATTCCCACGCTGGGTAATCAATATATATCTGAGTTATTTTCCCTGTTGTAGCACGTCTTGACTAGTCCCTTCTCAATTCGGTTTTTATCGCCTCCACTCAAATGGGTATTCTAAACTCTAAGGAAATTAGCCGTAGTATTGGCATATCGGACTCCTTCTAAGCTAAAAAATATTAGAGCCTCTATTGATGAGCTATGAAACTAAGTTAGGTTAAGTCAGACTGTATCGTTACAAAATCGGTTAATTAAGACCGTAGCTTTTTTATCGTTGAGGTAGATTAAAACTTATCCTTTTTTTACCTTATGCAATTAGAACAACAGGCGAATATTCTCCTTGTAGATGACAATGTAGAAAATCTGGGTGCATTGGAGTTAATGCTGAGGCGGCTCAAGCAAAACTTAGTCACAGCTAATTCCGGTGAAGAAGCTTTAGAATGCATCCAAGAGCATGATTTTGCTGTAATTTTACTGGATATTCAAATGCCCGGACTTGATGGGTTTGAAACAGCAAAATTTTTAAGGCAAAACCCAAAAACTGAACATACTCCTATCATTTTTCTCACTGGCTTTAGCACCGATTATGCGTTGATATCCAAAGGTTATTCAATAGGAGCAGTAGACTATATTACCCAACCTGTAGCACCAGAAATTCTTCGATCAAAAGTTGCGATATTTGTTGATTTATTTCAAAAAACAAGAGCAGTACAAGAGACAGTCCAGCAGCTCAAGTGTTTGAATGGAGAACTTATCCATGAAATTGCTCTACGGCAACAAATTCAAGAAGAACTATATCTTCGCAAACGAGAATTTAAAGCCTTAGTGGAAAATTCTCCAGACATCGTTGCTCGTTATAATCGTCAAGGACAAAATTGTTATGTTAATCCGGCTATAGAATGGGAATCTGGTACTCCACCTGAGGATTTTTTAGGTAAAACTGTTTTTGAAATGGGTTATCCCGATGAATTTGCCCAATGTTGGGATTCTTGGTTCCAAGATGTTTTTTCAACAGGTAAAACCCGATGTGAAGAATTTAGTTATCCAACTCCAAATGGATTAAAATTTTATCAAGTTCGGATTGTTCCTGAATTAACCGCAGAGGGATTTGTTGAATCTATTTTAACCATTACTCGTGATATTACTCCGTTAAAAAAAACAGAATTAGAGTTACAACAATCTAATGTAGAGTTAGAAGCTAGAGTTAAAAAAAGAACCGAAGAATTAGCACAAATCAATGCGTCACTGCAAGCAGAAATAACAAAATGTAAGCTTCAAGAAGAAATCATCAACCATCGCCAAGGAGAATTTAGAGCCCTAGTTGAGAATGCTCCAGATATTATTTCCAGGCTCGATCACAATTTACGCCATCTCTACGTTAATCCAGTCATAGAATCGATTACTGGATTATCAGCAGAGGTATTTATTGGCAAAACTAATCGAGAATTAGGAATGTCGGAGGAGTTAGTGGCTTTTTGGGAAACTACTATCCATAATGTCTTTAAAACTGGCCAAGAGGATGTGATTGAATTCCAATTTCCTACACATGAAGGATTAAGACATTATCAAGCTCGGATTGTACCTGAATTTGCTCCCGATGGTTCTATCACTTCTACTCTTTGTATTGCCAGAGATATTAGTGATATTTATGAAGAATTTCGCTTGCGCCAGCTAGCTGAAAAAGCTTTACAAACCAACCAAAAACAATTTCATGCTATTTTCAATCAAGCTGCTGTCGGTATTGCCAAGGTGGGATTAGATGGAGAATGGTTATTAGTTAATCAAAAACTTTGCGATATTGTGGGTTATACCTGTGAAGAACTTTTAGAACGAACGTTTCAAGATATTACCTATCCCGAAGACCTAAATACTGACCTCGAATTGGTTCAAAAAGTATTGGCAGGTGAACTTGAAAGCTACTCGTTAGAGAAGCGCTATATTCATAAACAGGGTTCTTTAATCTGGATTCATTTAACAGTATCCTGTGTACGGGATGCTTTAAATGAAGTTCAATACTTTATTTCTATTATTCAAGATATTAGTGATAAGAAGCGAAAGCAACAAGAAATCCATCTTTTACAAACTATTACCCAAGCCATTAATGAAGCTCCAGATTTTGATTCGGCACTAGGGGTTGTACTGCGTAAAGTTTGTGAGGCAGCGGGATGGAATTTTGGAGAAGCTTGGATTCCTCATTCTGGCGCCAACATTTTAGAACTGAGTCCGGCTTGGTATAGCAGTACCGATACATTGCATCAGTTCCGAGACGAGAGTAAAGATTTTATATTTCCACTTAATGTAGGTATACCTGGACGAGTTTGGGCTACCCAGCAACCTGAATGGATTGAGGATGTTTCAGTTACATCAGATGCCATATTTCTGCGGAGTCAGACAGCACGGGATGTTGGACTAAAATCAGCTTTAGGAGTTCCTATTCTGATTAACGATAACTCTGAATTTGAGCAGCAATCTAGGGCTATAGCAGTTTTTGTATTCTTTACATTTACATCATGTCCAGAAGACAAACAATTGGTTGACATTGTTTACTCGGTGGCTAATCAATTAGGCATGGCAATTCAGCGCAAGCGTACTGAGGATACACTCAAGCAGACCCAATTTTGTATGGACTCGGCTACAGATGCCATCTCTTGGATTGGTGAAGATGGCAGATTTATCTATGTTAACGATACGATGTGCCGCTCACTCGGTTATTCGGAGTCTGAATTATTTTCGATAAGCATTTTTGATATTGATCCAAACTTAATTTCAGGGAATTGTCCAGATTTTTATACGCTCAAGCAACATGGTTTTCTCAAGTTTGAGACTTGTCACCGCCGTAAAAATGGCAGTATCTTTCCAGTTGAAATTGTTGCCAATTATGTAAATTTTAAGGGTTTAGAATATGCTTGCTGTTTTGCTCGTGATATTACTGAACGCAAGCAAACAGAGCAAGCTTTGCAACAAACTACTGAGCAACTCCGAACTGTCTTAGATGCTGTACCGGGTTCAGTGGCATGGGTGAGTTCCAATTTGCGCTATCTGGGTGTAAATAGCTACACTGCGATGATTCAGGGATTAAAGCCGGAGGATTATGTAGAGCAACCCCTTGGTTTTTATGAATGTTGTAATAGTAAATTTACAAAATTTGCTCGTGAATTTTTTGCCAATTCTGCTCAGGAAGCTACTCAAGAATTAGAAGATTGTGTAAACGGTTCCCAGCGTACTCACTTAGTAGTTGCTCAGAAGTACCAGCAGGGCAAAGCAGCCGTTTTTATTGGAATCGACATTACCAAACGCAAACAAGCTGAGGAAGAACGACAAAACAACTATAACCTGTTGCAATCAATCATTGAAGGAACGCCTGATCCTATCTTTGTGAAGGATATTCAAGGTCGCTATGTTATGGTCAATACAAGCAGTACCCAAGTGATTGGTTTATCAGCTACAGAGATTATCGGTAAAGATGATAGCGAGATATTGCCTACTGAAATTGCCCGTCCTGTCCTAGCAAATGATCAGCAAATCATGACAACAGGTAAAACTGAAATTTTAGAGGAATCTGTACCTATAAAGGGTGAGCTGCGAACATTTCTTTCGACCAAAAGTGTTTGGCGGGATGCTCAGGGAAATATTATCGGTTTGATTGGGGTTGCTAGAGATATCACCAATCGCAAACGCACAGAACAAGAAATTAAAGAACTCAACCGAAACTTAGAATGTCGAGTACAAGCACGCACTGCCGAACTCGAAGCTGCGAATAAAGAGCTCGAGGCATTTTCCTATTCTGTCTCTCACGATTTACGTGCTCCATTACGAGGAATTGATGGTTTTAGTCAAGCACTTTTAGACCGCTATAGCAATCAACTTGATGATAAGGGCAAACACTACCTGCAACGCATTCGGGCAGGTACTCAGCGTATGGGGGAACTGATTGATGATTTGCTTCAGTTGTCACGGGTTACTCGTAGCGAAATGCAGCCCACGCAGGTTGATTTAAGTGCTTTGGCTAGAGAAATTATGGCCGAAATTCAACAAACTGAATCCGATCGATTGGTTGAGATAATCATTATACCGGGATTGGTGGCACAGGGCGATCAGCGACTGTTGCGAATTGCTTTAGAAAATCTACTCAATAATGCTTGGAAATTTACGTCATCTAGAATACCTAGTCGGATTGAATTTAATGTCATACTTGGGGAGGATGCCAAACCCGTCTACTTTGTACGTGATAATGGCGTGGGCTTTAACATGGCTTATGCCAACAAATTATTTGGAGCGTTTCAGCGCTTACATAGCCCCTCAGAGTTTCCGGGTACAGGTATTGGACTGGCTACTGTGAAGCGAATTATTACCCGACATGGAGGGCGAGTTTGGGCAGAAAGTGAGGTGGAACAAGGTGCAACATTTTATTTTACGCTCTAACTTTTACGTTGTATTCAGATAATTTCAACACCCTAGCGACTAATTACAGATGAGCCTCCCTTTGCATATTCTCCTAGTTGAGGATTCAGAAGATGATGCTGAATTGCTAGTTATTGAACTAGAACGGAGTGGTTATCAGTTAATTAACAAAAAAATTAAAAGCTCAAAAGATATTTTTGTAGAGCAAAATGTCAATAGGGTAAACAGTGAAATTTCAGCCAATTTTTTAACCTCTACCTCTACAGAACAATGGTTTTTAACACATATTCAAAACTTGAATCTGGCAATACAATACCTCAGTCACGCTCACTGTGATGTGGTTTTATTAGATTTATCTCTTCCAGATTCCCAGGGATTAGATACTGTGAAAAGGCTGCAAGCGAATACACCGAATATTCCAGTGATTGTGTTGACTGGAATGTATGATCGAAAACTTGCCTTACAAGCGGTGGCCGGTGGTGCACAAGACTATCTAGTTAAAGGTCAAATTTCGGCACCGTTACTAGAACGAGCACTGCAATACGCTATTGAGCGCAAAAAAAGCGAAGTCCATCTCAAATTAGTCTTAGAACAAGAACGAGAACTCAATCAAATTAAACTTATTCATCGGGAAAAATTGGCAAATCTCGGACAGCTCATTGCCAGTGTTGCCCATGAAATTAATAATCCTGTTACTTTTATCTCGGCTAATCTACACTTTGTCGATGAATATGTCCAAGATTTACTGAATTTAATTAGAATTTATCAACACCATAGCAATTTTACCGCCCCTAATGTTCAAGACGAAATTGAAGCAATGGACTTCAATTTTATCCAAGAAGATTTACCCAAAATGATATCTGCTATGCGGGTTGGAGCTGAGCGAATTTGTGAACTGGTACTGACATTACGAAACTTCTCTCGACTCGAACAAGCTGAAATGCAATCAGTCAATCTTCACGAGGGAATCGAAAGTTCATTATTGATTTTACGCGATCGCCTGAAAGAAAAATCAGGACATCCGGCTATTGAAATCATCCGAGACTACGGCGACTTACCCCCAGTCGAAGGCTATGCTGGACAGTTAAATCAGGTGTTTTTGAATATTTTCAGTAATTCTATTGATGCCCTGCGTGAGTTCAATACCAACGGCTCAAACGAAGTCATCAATAATTATTCCCCTACGATTACCATCCAAACTCGAATTCTAGATAGCGATCGCGTCTTAATTAGTATTAAGGATAATGGCATAGGAATTACAGATTCTGTCAAAACTGAAGTGTTTAATCCCTTTTTCACCACTAAAGCCGTAGGAGAAGGGACAGGCTTGGGATTATCAATTAGCCATCAAATCATTGTAGAAACGCATAAAGGCCAACTCGAATGTATTTCAGCACCTGGCCAGGGGGCAGAATTTCGGATTGAGATTCCCATTGAGCAACAAGGGCAGAAGGAAGAAGGCAGTCTCAATCAAAAAAATTCACCGCCATGAATGAAAGTGGTATTTTCCATTCCCGACTCCCGACTCCTGACTCCCGACTTCCCACTTTCAAGTCAGACGGCAGAAGGAATAAGGATTTTCATTCCTTTATGGCGAGCGATACCTCATGGTAGTTAACTTAAAATAACGGCTCGGTGTGTAGGCTAGACTTGTGGCACAGATGCAACATTCTGTTTTAATCGATAACCTATATTATGGAGGGTTTAAGGTGTTCCTTCTAGCTGGAGAGTATGGTGACTCAACAAAGCATTCTACTGTTGGTGGAAGACAATCCGGACGATGAAGAATTGACCTTGCTGGCATTTGAGCGCAACGCAATCACCAGCGAGGTAGTAGTCGCTCATGACGGAGTAGAAGCACTCGATTACTTATTTGGAACAGGTTCCTATGCCGGCCGCAATCCGGCTATCACGCCAACCCTGATTTTACTTGATTTGCAATTGCCACGCATCAATGGACTCGAAGTTTTGCAACAGCTTCGGAGTGATAGTCGCACAAAATTGATTCCTGTGGTTATCCTCACCACATCCAACGAGCAGCAAGATTTGATAAACAGCTATAGTTTAGGATGCAATAGCTATATCCGAAAACCCGTAGACTACGACCAATTTGTGTCTGTGATTCAGCAAATGGGAGTGTACTGGTTATTTGTCAACGAACCGCCACCCATCTTATCAGCATAGGAAATTTATTCAGATGAATAAATCACTACGAGTTTTGCTTGTTGAAGACTCCGAAGACGATGCTGAACTCCTCACCTATGAACTAGAACGTAGCGGATATGACTTATTCTGCGAACGTGTAGACACGGAAGCTACCATGAGTGCAGCACTCGAGAGTCAGCCGTGGGATATTGTCATTGCAGATTACACACTTCCCAGTTTTAGTGCTCCAGCCGCATTGAATGTGTTGAAAGAAAAAGCACTAGATTTACCATTTATTATTGTATCTGGCACTATTGGTGAAGATATTGCTGTTGCTGCCATGAAAGCAGGTGCTCACGACTATCTCATGAAGGGTAAATTAGCGCGATTAGCTCCTGCTGTTGAGCGTGAATTACGCGAAGCGAGTGAGCGACGTAAACGGCGTGAAGCAGAACAAGCTGTACGTCGAAGTGAAGAACGTTTTCGGGCACTGATTGAAAATGCCTTAGATATCATTACTGTTGTGAGTGGTGATGGAATCATTCGCTATGAAAGTCCTTCACTTGAAAAAGTTTTAGGATATAAACCTGAACAAATTATTGGTGAAAATATCGTTGAATATATTCATCCAGAGGATAGAGAAAACGTTTTAAACACCCTTAAAAAAGCGGCTAAAAATCAAAATTGTGCTCTATCTATAGAATTTCGGTGGCAGCATCAAAATGGTACTTGGCGGATTTTAGAAGCCGTTGGCAAGTATTTTCAATACAGTGATTACGGCGATGGTTTTGCCTTATCTGGGGCTAACCCTGAAAGGAATTTAGAGGGCGCATTGGCGGACGTATCAAGTATTGTTCTGAATGCTCGGGACATTACTGAGCGCAAAAGAGCTGAAGAAATTCGCCATGCTTTAGAAAAGGAAAGAGAACTAAGCGAAGCTCGATTTAATTTTGTTTCAATGATGTCCCATGAATTTCGCAATCCCCTCACCAAAATTATGGTGGCGAGTGAATTTCTCAAAAATCCCCGCCCAGAAGATACTGAAGAACAAAAACAACGATGGCTGAATTATATAGATACTTCTAATCGAGAAATGACCCGATTGTTAGATGATATTTTGACTCTAACTCGAGTAGAAGTCGGTAAATTAACGCTAAACCCTGAACCCCTAAATTTAGAAAAATTCTGCTCTAAAGTAGTAGAAGAAATGCCCAGGTCTGATGAAAACCAACATACTATTACATTTGTCAGTAGAGGTGAATGCCAGCAGGCTTATCTGGATAAAGATTTACTAAATCATATCTTGACAAATTTGCTCTCAAATGCAATTAAATATTCCCCTCAAGGTGGCGAAGTCAAGTTTGAACTGTTCTGTGAACATGGAGAGGCTGTTATTCAAATTCAAGACCAAGGTATTGGTATTCCCGTAGACGATCAACCCCGATTATTTGAGTCCTTTTATCGAGGGCGCAATGTCCGTAAAATTCCCGGTACAGGATTAGGACTTTGTATTGTTAAACAATTTGTAGATTTACACGGCGGTGCTATTAGCCTAAACAGTGAAGTAGGTGTAGGAACTACGTTTATCATCCAACTTCCTTTGAGTGTCATGAGTTGTCAGTTACCCGTAACTCAGTAGACTTAACTTGAAAATAGGGCGTTGGGAGTCGGGAGTCAGGAGTCAGAAGTCAGGAGAGAGGAATTTTCATACGTTTTTCCTTTAGCAAAAGAGTTGCATTAATGAGTCCATCTATTGTTCAATTAGTCGATAACTTACCCACCAACAGCATGACTGTGTATATGCTGCGATCGCTAGATTTTATTGTGCCCGGTGAATGGCAAAATTTAGTCGGTTTTGAAAATACAATTCGTGTCGTTACAGGTGTTACAGACAAAGATTTAATTAAGGATATTAGTAAACGGGCGATCGCACTCTACGAAGACCCCTCAGAATGTTATCAACAAGCGTTATGGCTTTACCGAACGGTCGATCGCGCCGACAGTGCTATAGGTGCCGCCGCACTGGCCAATAAAATTGGTGAAAAAATCAGCTTCCTAGGTTTTTTAAATCAGCTTACTCCAAAAGCCGATACCATTCAAACCATCGACCTAGGATTAAAATTGGTTGTCGAGGCGATCGCCTTTTGCCGACTGCATGGTATTCCTACTAATATTGAAGCATTTAGAACCGCTTTAGCCAACTATCATAATGAATCTGTGATGCGAATGGCGGCACTGATTGCCGTCGATGGATTGATACCCCTTGGCCCTAATTTTATCCTCAAAACTCAATCCATTCTGGGGCAATTAAATCCCTCACAACTCGAAGGAAATCCCACATTTCAGCAGATTAGCAGTGCCATTCCTGGGGGAAGTACGACGGGGAAATTAGGCTTTATTGGTGAAAGTTTTGCCTCTGTTCAAGGTTGGATGAATAATTTTGTAGTGTCTCATGCCTTAACACCGGAAAAAGTAGTAACCCATTTGCAACAGTTTATGAATGTTGCCGATAGTAAATTAGATTATGTCGCTGCCTTTTTAGATGTATCGACCAATTACTACGAACACACAGGAACCCAAACCGTTGCCCGTAATTTAATTTTACGCGCTGCCGAACAGACCAAAGGGAAAGGCAAAGATAAGAAGAAAAAGGATAAGGATAAAGATAAAGGCAAAAAGAAGAAAGATTAAACAAAACAACAGATTTTTTTCTTGTTTCCCCCTTAAAAATCCCTTTTTAAGGGGAGCAAAAATTCAAAGTCCCTCTCCCCGTGGGAGAGGGATTTAGGGTGAGGGCAGACAAAGGTGATATGTTCCCTACGGCAACTCCACCGAAGTAGGTTTAGCAACATGAGGCAAACCCCAACCCAGCTTCTCTCTTAAAATTCGGAAAAACTCCGGAGGCTGCAAACGGATAAATCGAGCAGTATATTGCGATTTCTCCACCTTTACCCGATCCTCAGGTGACACATAGCACCCCGCATTGCCATCCACTACCAAAATCAGTTGATTAGAAGCGGCCGGGAAAATTGTAACGGGTTCACTATCGGCAAACACCAACGCCCTCGATGCCAAGGAATGAGGACAAATTGGCACTAATTGTAGCACCGGCACCCCCGGCGTGATGACCGCCCCCCCGGCACTCAAAGAATAAGCTGTCGAACCCGTGGGTGTGGAGAGAATCACGCCATCTGCGGCAATATCCACCAAAGCATGATGCCCGATTTGAATTTCAAAATGGCACATACAGGTGAGGGGTTCCCGATGCAGCACCAACTCATTCAAGCACAGTGCTTCCCACCAGAGGTTATCCTGACGCACCACCTGCACCGTCAACATCGAGCGTTCTTCAATCTCATACTCCCCGGCCAATAACTTTTCCATCGCACGGGGCAACTCATTCACATAAGCCTCGGTCAAAAAACCCATGTGACCGGTATTCAGCGCCAGTAAAGGAATCCCGTAAGGAGCCACTTGACGAAATGCCGCCAGAACTGTACCATCTCCCCCTAAAACGATTGCAAACGCCATCTTCTCATCAAAACCAGACGGTGCCAGTTTATCCATTGGCGTATGACAAACCGGAGACTCAGGGCGTGAATAACCGAGAATTCCGCCAACACCAGTCGTTGTATAGACGTTCCAACCCGCCGCCGTTAGCTTGTCTTGCAACTCTTCGGCAAGCCGACAAGCCACAGGTTTAAGGTCATTGTAGATGATGCCAGCTTTGGGTATGCTCACCAGTCTGCGTTGGGGTCAAATGGTCTGAACTAACAAAAACATTCCCTCACTTTAAAAGCGAGTAGACCAATAGGCAAGGAGTTAAAAGCTTTCGCACTTCACCATCACTCCTATGCCTACGTAAGGGAACGCCTTGAGAAAGGAATCCAGTATTTTTGCTTATCAACTTATTTTATCGTGATATATGATAATCGCCTTTCCTGTGCCGAAATACCCTTATTGGGTTTTAAAGGGTGTCTTTTTTTTCTTGGACTGCTTTTTAACCCTGTCTTTCTCGAATTCAATTTCCTTCAGCTTTTTCAAAATTCGACTGAAGTATTCTTGCAAGTAAGCCTCTAACGTTGTTGTCTCCTTGGGGTCTAAGCCGAATGTCTGGTAAACCTCATCCATCGAAGCATCCAACGGTTTTCCCGTTGCCAATACCTCCGCAAAGGCTAAGCGATCTGCCACATTCCATCCCCACTGAAAAAATCGCAGAATCCGGCGTATACTTCGCAACAAATTCAGTGGCAGTCGAGCAACTTTTGCATCCTTGCCAGACAAACGTTCGCATAAGCGGATGATTTCATACGCTCCCCAAGCCCGAGTCCCCACCACCGGAAACGTCTGATTAACCGTTTCTGGCACCTCAAGCGCACGAATTGCAAATTTGGCAACGTCCTGGGTATCCATGTAGGCAATGGGAGAACTCTCCCCAGTAATCCAAACCGCCTGTCCATCTAAAATCGGAATTGCATACTGACCAATTAACCCCTGCATAAAGCCACAGGGTCGCAAAATTGTATAATTCAAGCCCGATTCTGCTAGGAAAAGCTCTGTACAGCGCTTGATTTCCATCAAAGGTACATTCGGATATTTCTCCGCATCCAGAATGGAGAAGAAAATAAACCGTTCAATACCCGCCCCCGCCGCCGCTTGAATCAGCGAGACTTTGCCCTCCCAGTCCACCTGCTTGATGGAGAGGGCATCGGTTGGGCGAGAAGTCGCTGCATCAATCACAGCGTCGATGCCTTCTAGAGCCGATTTAAGCCCTTCAGGAGCCGTCAAGTCTCCCTGTACAATTTCGGCTCCCCACTCTTTTAAAAAACTCGCCTTTCTTGGACTACGTACAAAACATCGGACTTGATGGCCTTCGTCCAGTGCACGACGAACCACCTGTCTTCCTAAAGTGCCTGTTGCACCTACGACCAACAAGTTCATTGAAGAATTTTTAGTAAAGAATCTTAAACTTTCTCAACAATGTTATCAGAAATCTGTTCATGATTCCATAAAGAAGGAGTGGGAATTGGGAATTGAGATTAGAAGTTGAGAATTACAAAAATTCTCCCCCGCACCCCCGCTCCCCCACTCCCCAGCTCCCCCGATTTAGAGAGCTTTCCTAAGCTTCTTCTTCACCCCCTTGAATCTTGAGCAGTAGGAAGCCTAAGCCCAAGCCAACCAAAATCAAAGTAAAGGACAATATCGCTGCATTAAAAATTTCGCCGTTCATGTCTTAAATCTCCTAATGCGTTTATCAACGATGCCTAGAAAGTACCTGAGCCAAGGCTTACGCCGAGTACAGTCCAAAATAAAATCAATTTGAGTTCTAATACTCAACCCGTTGTGTGCCAAAAACTGACTCATGAGTGACGAGTATTTCAACCCATAGGCGGTATTTTAGAACAGCGAGGCGATCGATCTCTAGTTCAGGCGTTGAGAATCGGGGAAATCAAAAAATGAAGACAGAGAAAACTTTCGTTACAGAAAAACTGAGCGATCGCTTGAGGCATCCCCGATTAGCGGTTACGTTGGGCGATCCCGCCGGGATTGGGCCGGAGGTAGTACTCAAAGCCTTGGCGGATTCAGAACTCACTCGCGATTGTGAAATTACAGTCATCGGCAGTCGATCGCTTTTACAAACCACCTACACCCAACTCCGACAACAAGGACTTAATCCCGGTGAAGCATTAGTTGAACCTGATCAACTCTCAATTCTTGATATAGCGATAGAAACGTCAACAGAGCGTCAGATTATAATCGGCCATGGCAATGCCGCTAGTGGGGCAGCGAGTTTTGCTTATTTAGAAAAAGCGATCGCACTCACCCTCGCCGGTGAATTGGATGGCATCGTAACAGCCCCGATTGCCAAGTCACTCTGGAAAGCCGCAGGACATGATTATCCTGGACAAACGGAGGTTCTAGCAGAGTACGCAGGGGTGAAACGATTTGGAATGTTATTTGTAGCGCGATCGCCCCATAGTGGTTGGTTACTCCGCACCCTGCTAGCTACTACCCATATTCCCTTATCTCAAGTCTCCCCTACCCTCACACCCGAATTGATGGCCAAAAAGCTAGACTTGCTCATAGAGTGCTTGCGGATAGATTTTGGCTTGGAGACACCTCGCATTGCCATTTCTGGGTTAAATCCTCACAGTGGCGAACAAGGGCAGTTAGGGCATGAAGAGCGAGATTGGCTGATTCCTTGGCTCGAGCAAGAACGTCAAAACCGTTCTTTATTAAACCTAGAAGGCCCCGTCCCCCCTGATACGCTGTGGGTCAAAGCGGGTCAAGCCTGGTATGATGCTTCAATCCAAAATCCCCAATCTAAACGTCCAAACCTTCCAGATGCTTACCTAGCGCTCTATCATGACCAAGGCTTAATTCCTGTAAAACTTTTGGCATTTGACCGCGCCATCAATACCACGATTGGTTTACCGTTCGTTCGCACGTCTCCCGATCACGGGACGGCCTTTGATATCGCAGGCCAAGGTATTGCTCACGCAACCAGCATGAAAGCGGCGATTCAGCTAGCGGTCGAACTTGTTCACCAACGATTAAGTCTATGACTTTTTTTGAATTTTGAATTCAAAAAAAAAGGCTTATTTTTTGAATTGGAACGAAGCGACTTGGTTTGTCAATGGATTGAGTAAAAATATGAATTGTAAACATCTGATTTTGCCAACGATCACTCTTGTGTTTGCCACTCTGCTCAATGGAGTTGTATTAGCTAGACCTTTAGAAAAATACGAGCAAGAAGTCAATAATTTGTTGCAACAAGCCGTGAAAATGTCTAAAGAAGAAGGTTATCAGTTGTCATTTCCAACCAGTGTAGCCAAATTGCCTCGTGGAGCCGAAGCACCGAGGACTGTACGACTTTATCCCAACCAGGAATACAATATTGTGGCGATTTGCGATCGCAACTGCGAACGAATCGGATTGACGGTAAAGGACATGAATGGCAAGAACATGATATCCAACCCGACGAATGAACCGGTTGCTGTCATGAACTTTAAACCCCCCTCAGAGACTCAATATCAAGTCACCGTAAAAATGGAAAAATGTACAGCACCCTCGTGTTACTTTGGGCTAGGTATTTTTAATAAACGTTAAGCCATTCCCTATTTGGGGTGCATATATTGAAATGCAATTTATATATTCAAACTCGTGCAGTTAATTCTGGTTCCTTGCAAGATTCTCACTCTTGTTCCTTGGCTGGGGGGTGGCTCCCCCCTCACTCCTTGGGGGCATAAATCAGGTAAACAGTTGTAAGGGGCGTCTACCAGCTCCTTCAAAATTGAGAAGCCCAGTTGAATCATCGGCTGGGTTTTTTTAAAAAGGAAAAAATGCCCTTCTAAAGCACGGCTAGGAGGGCAAGTTAATAGTCCAAAAGCTAAGTTTAGAATACTCAGTTGCTGTGAATATTTTGTGAAATGAGTGAGTCACTAAAGACAACATTAATTATTTTTGTTAAAAAAAAATGCCCCCCCGGATCTACCAAGTGAGAGGGCATGACAGCAGTAGACTTTAAAGATATGGAAAAAGTGTGAAGTTTTTGTGAAAAGAGGAGGTCAGATAACAAATTTTCTTCGGAATAAGCTATACTCTATCCCTACTCATATAAAGAGTTCACGAGAGCTGTTTCCTAGTTCCCATCTAAAATTTAAAATCGCTCCAGTGCTTCGCTCTCCTAACAGCTTCCAACCATATTTGAAAGCTTTCTTGGACTTGGGTATGAGCATCATTAGGATGGAAAACGCGATCAATTTTGCGGCTTGAGGTGAGTGCAGCATAATCTTGCCAAAATCCTACCGCTAAACCGGCTGCAAATGCTGCGCCTTGAGCGGATGCATCCAATACCTCTGGACGTTCAACCGGAATCCCCAAAACATCGGCTTGAAATTGCATTAAGAAGTTGTTGCGACAGGCTCCTCCATCCACTTTTAATAAAGCAAGTTCGGTATCAATATCCTGGTTAATGGTCTGTACAACTTCTTTAACTTGATAAGCGATCGCTTCTAATACTGCTCTCGCTAAATGCTCTCGCTGTACCCCACCAGTAATCCCAAAAAAAGCGCCTCTGGCCGTCATATCCCAATGAGGTGCACCTAAACCTGAGAGCGCAGGTACAAAGTAAACCCCCCCGTTATCAGCAACTCGTTGCGCTAATTGTTCCGTATCTGAGGCAGATGTGATGATTTTAATCCCATCCCGTAACCACTGAATGCAGGCTCCAGTTGTAAAAATACTGCCTTCTATGGCGTAACCTACACGGTAAGGAGAGGAGGGTGAGGTAGAAGAAGTTTCCTGACTTGGGTTCTTAAAATCCGGCTCAGTCCAAGCGATAGTAGAAAGGAGTTGATGGTGCGATCGCTGCAATTGTTCGCCAGTATGGGTAATTAAAAAGCAGCCCGTTCCATAGGTGCATTTTAATAATCCAGGGTGATTACAACCATGAGCAAACAACGAAGACTGCTGATCGCCCAAAATCGCTGTAATGGGTATTGCATCTCCTAACCATTCCGGGTGAGTGTAACCAAATAATCCCAGACTTGGCTGAATTGTGGGCATCACATGCTCGGGAATTCCAAACAGTTCTAACAATTTGTCATCCCATTGTCCGAGTGCCAGATTCATTAACATCGTCCGGCTGGCATTACTATGTTCGGTTGCATGAACCTGTCCTTTTGTCAAGTTCCAAAGAATCCAAGTATCAATGGTGCCAGCGAGGATGTTGTTGAGTTCAATGGGGGGAGTTTGGGATTGAATGCGATTGAATAACCAATTGAGTTTAGTGGCCGAGAAATAGGCATCGAGAACTAAACCGGTGCGATCGCTAATTTCAGTTGCATAGCCTTCTTGTGCCAACTGATTGCATAACCCAGAGGTGCGGCGGTCTTGCCAGACAATAGCATTATGTAAAGGTCGTCCTGTAGTTTTGTCCCATAATAAGCAGGTTTCGCGCTGAACACTCATACCAATGGCCGCAATTTGTGCCGCCGCTACTCCTGCCTTTTGCAATGTCGTTCGCATTGCCCATAATGTATCGTCCCAAATTTCCCTAGGGTCATGCTCTAACCAACCCGGTTGAGGATAATACTGAGTTAATTCTTTGTAAGTTTGGCTGACAATTGCCCCTTCGGCATTGAAGAGAATAGCTCGATTACCAGTAGTACCGAGATCGAGAGCGAGAATGTAGGTAGGTGCGGTCATGGTTTATTGCACGATGAGGTTAGCGGGGGGGCGAGGGTGCGGGGGAGCTGGGGAGCTGGGGGGCGGGGGTGAGAAAATACTGGATGAGAGAAAGTTGGCTTTTGCAAGAGACGGCCATGAAAATCCCTGACTTCTGACTCCTGACTCCTGACTCCTATTTTCCTAGGAGGTCTAATGTACACCCAAATCTCCCCATAAAAAAACCTCTCTACTCAGGATATTCAGTAGAGAGACGAGCAAATTAGTTGTCTTTGAGATTGAGTGATGAAGCGAAAAAACTAGGCAACAGTCACTTGCGTAGTATCTACATTCGTTGCCCCACTAACCCCCTGAGCAACACTCACCATTTTGTCTAGAGTGGCTTGGTCAGTAACTTCTCCTTTTAAAACCACAGTACTACCGGTTTGGGCAACCCACAGACGCTCTTCATCCGCCAAGCTAGAGTCTTGGTCAAAGGCCAAAGCTACTCGTTTAGCCAGACCACTTTGATCGTATTCTCCACTTAACCCCACTCGCTCAGGTGGAATGGTTTCGGTAGCTGTACCACCCGAAGCTTCAGGTGTTGAAGGCTGAGCCGCGACAGTTGGGTTAACTTGAGCGTTTTCCGGTTTTTCTAAGCCAAACAGTCTCTTTAACCAACCCATAACGTTGTTTAGCTCCAATAACGCTTAATTTCTTTCAATATTATGGATAAATCAGCGAATTTACAGTATCTGCCTAGCAGTATATTTCTAGTTGCGTTCCTGCTCAGTCTATTGGCATAGCAGAATAGGTTCTCGACTTTTGGGACTTCCAAAAAATAATTTATCCTCATGCCAACCTGGGGTAAGGGCAGGTTTTGTATGCAGGTTATCGGGAGAGTCTGCCGAACATCAACCTGGGGTAAGGGCGGGTTTTGTACGCAGGTTATTGGTAATGTTCGCCCCTTTTATCCTTAAACCCGCCCCTACAGGGACATTTTTTTGATGGGGAAATCTCTAAATTTAGACAGCTTCATTACTTTTGTTGAGGCTCTAGACCGCGATAATATAGAGAACTTGACCTCTTAATGGTGGGCTTTTGCGATCGCTCACCTGTATACTGCCCCTGTTCTTAGCCATGAAACACACACTCTCAGTTTTGGTCGAAGATGAAGCCGGTGTTTTGACTCGAATTGCCGGTTTGTTTGCCCGTCGGGGATTTAATATCGAAAGTCTGGCCGTAGGTTTTGCAGAGCAAGACGGTATCTCTCGGATTACGATGGTAGTCCCTGGAGACGAACGCATTATCGAGCAACTTACCAAGCAACTCTACAAGCTGATCAACGTCCTCAAGGTGCAGGATATTACCACAGTTCCTTGCGTAGAACGGGAATTAATGCTGATCAAAGTCAATGCCTCTAGCTCAATGCGCTCAGAGATTATTGAATTGGCTCAAGTTTTCCGTGCCCGAGTCGTGGATATTGGTGAAGATTCCCTGACATTAGAAGTGGTGGGCGACCCCGGTAAAATGGTGGCAATCGTTCAAGTCTTGAGTAAATTTGGTGTGCGTGAAATTGCGCGTACGGGCAAGATTGCTCTAGTTCGAGAGTCGGGTGTGAATACTGAGTATCTCAAGTCTCTGGAAGCTAAGGTTTAGAGTCAATTAACCAATAGGTTGTCATTTCTCCTCTACCCTTAACCAGCATCGTTCCCCGTTGTTCAAATCTATATTTATCTCGCAACCGTTCATAAGTCGTAGCGGTTACTTGAATGCGTCCAGGTTCTCCTTGAGATTCCATCCGAGAGGCCACATTCACCGTATCACCCCATAAATCGTAAATAAATTTCCTAATCCCAATCACACCGGCAACCACTGGCCCGGTATTGATACCAATGCGAATTTGAAAGGGTTCCCCCTTATCGGCTTGGAATTGGGTAATCGCGTTTTGCATATCTAGTGCCATTTGCGCGATCGCTTCAGCATGGTCATTCCTGGGCATGGGTAAACCACCGGCTACCATATAAGCATCCCCAATGGTCTTAATTTTCTCTAGTCCGTGTTTTTCTGCTAATTGATCGAACGTGGAAAAAATTTCATTGAGCAAGTTCACCAGTTCTTTGGGTGAAATGCGGGCAGAAAGGGGTGTAAAGCCAACAATATCTGCAAACATAATCGTCACTTCCTCAAACTGCTCAGCAATCAACGCTGCCCCCCCATCGGGAGTAAAGGCATTCCCCCCAAAGCTTTGCAGATTTTGCTTTAATTGAGCGGCGATCGCTCCCGGTAAAATATTCAATAACAACTGTTCTGAGCGTTCTTGCTCGGCTCGCAACGCTTCCTCGGCCTGCTTACGTGCCGTGATATCTTCCACCACACCTAAGATTCCGATCACCTGCCCGGTAGAATCGTGCATGGGAATTTTACTAATATCAAGCCAAATTGTATGTCCATCGTCCGCAGGTCTTTCTTTAGACGCGACAATATGTAATTCTGGAGTACCAATCTCCATAATCCGACGGTCTTGTTCACGGAAGTTCTCGGCCACTTCCCGACTGGGTAGTAAATCATAGTCTGTTTTGCCAATTACCGCCTCTGGATTGCCAATACCTGCTGCTTTAGCCCAGTTTTGGTTACAACCGAGGAACACTAAATCGGCATCTTTCCAAAAGACTTGCTGGGGAATATTGTCCAAAATCCAGCGCAGATACTCTTGCTGTTGTCTCAAGGCCGCTTCTGCCCGTTTGCGATCGCTGATATCATTACAAACGCACAATAAACAAGCTTGACCGTTAACCTCAATCCTTTCGGCAGACAGCAGTATGGTTCTCACTTCGCGGGCTCTGTTGCAAAACTCAACTTCTTGGTTGCGAACACTTCCCTCTAGAGTTAATAGCTGGGTAATGCGGATGCGGTCTTCTGGATTCGCCCATAATTGAATCTCAATAGCAGTATGGCCAATGACTTCAATTTCCTCATATCCTACCAAGCGTAAGAAGCTGTCATTGACCTCAATAAAGCGCCCATCCGCAAGAGTACTAATGGTAATCGGGTGAGGGGCTGAACGAAACGCGGATGCAAATTTTTCTTCAGAAAGACGTAAGGCTGTGGTTCGTTCTTCTACTCGATGTTCGAGTTCCTCATTGGTTCTTTTTAAGGCTCGAAAGGAGGTTCGCAACTGACTCGCCATTTGGTTAAACGAGTTGGCTAGAATCCTCAATTCTCGCATCCCCTCGATTTCCACCCGTTGGTCTAATTCTCCACTGGCGATCGCAATGGAAGCTTCACTGAGGCGGATAATGGGATGGATAATCCAGCGTGAAGTAATCAATCCAGATAAAAGCGCTAACATCAAAGCCAACAAACAAAGCAAAATTGTAGTGCGGGTATTGACCTCAATTTGCTTCATAAAGTCCGATTCAGGAACAACAATGACAACGATCCAATCGAGTCCATGTGCGTCATGAAAAGGCATGATTTGGACGAATTGCCGCTTACCATTAAGTCGAAACTCAAGCTGCTGGCTTTCCTGAATTTGGCTTAATTTCCCTAAATGTTGAGCGGTAGCCCGAATTAAAGGATTGCTGCTGGCAGTGGCTGGGATTCGTTCGGGTTTTCCCGTCTTTGGGTGAACATAAAAGGGGACTTCTAGGGTTGAGGTGGCGACTAATTGCCCATTGCGCTCGACAATAAAGGTCTGTCCTGTCTGGCCAATCTTTAAACCTCTGAGGTAATGACTCATTTGTGAGAGGCTGAGGCTAGAACTACTGACGGCGAGGAGTTGACCTTGATTGTCATAGATAGGCTGTGTTGCCCAGATTCTTAGATATCGGGGATAGGAACTTAGGTAAATTTCTGTCCAGATTGGTTTTTTGGCTTTGAGTGCCTTTTGATATCGGGGTTGTTCCTGATAGGAATTACTAGGATTAATTCTGATAATTTTATTGCGGTTGCCTTGGCTATCTGTGACCCAACTTCGATGTAGGCGAGTAATTGGATCGGTAATACCAATAGTGATTAAATTATCTGGGCGTTGGATAATTCCAATGTAACCTTGATTGGGTGTAGAGATATTGATTGATGTTAAGGTATCAAATTGCTGAATTTGTTTCCATAAGAGGCGCTCGAGTGATGAGATATTATCTAAATTTACTAATCCTAAACTGATGGCATTGGCATTAAATTGATTGACTTGGTGCGGAGTTTCTAAGTAAGTTTGCAAGCGCAATTGGATGCGATCGCCAATCTCCTGACGTAACTCACTCGCGACTGCATTGACGGCTTGTTGTCCGTTGCGGATCGAAAGATAGCTGGTGAGTCCGACGGCAATAAAGATTTGCAGCACGAATGGCACTACTAGAAGTAGACGTAGCCGTGCTTTTTTAGAAAATTTTGCAAGCCGTTTCAGCATTCCTGGATGACGCTAATCCTCACGCTGTTCAGTGAGTTTCATTAAGGTCAAAATCACTTTATAAAGCCTTAGAATTAAGTTAATAATTCCAATTTTTATGAGTTGGCTATGACCCCATTTCTATCAAGTTAGAAAACAAGAATTCGTTGAATGATTAGAATTCTTGTTGCACTATCTCAACCTTAAGCATAAGTAGGAACAAACGATAGATAGCGCTTCTCGATTGGCTCAGATAAAGTCTGAATACCAAGAAATTTGCTATTCAGAAACTCTGCATACCTCATTGAACTGAGAATCGCTATAGATTACACCCTGAATGCAGCTTAAACATTACATTGGTCTATGCCAAGCTGTTCACAAAAATACTATGTTTGCTTGTTCGCCCTAGATGCACACACAATAAGGAACATTCTTTCCTCTTTATTCCCCTATTGTGGGAGAAAAAACGAGGATCTAATTCCAATTTCGGAAAAAATGCTCTAAATTTTTCTCCTTGCCCTCTTCTTCTCCCACTTTCTCTTCGTACAACCTTTACCCTTGGAATCTATTGGATAGGTACAGTACCCATCCCACCAATTCTGGGGGGAGAAAAATTCACTCGTCCCCCAAACTTGGGGGATGCGAGGGGGCATTCCAGGATTTATGCAAGAGGTCTAATGAGACTGTATCTCAACAAGAGTGAGAACCGCTCCCAGGAAAGGTGTTCGTACTTGTTATATCGGCTCACGTAGGAATTTGTTTGTCCTGCGCCGCACGGCAGTAGTTCATAACCTTCATCTGCTTGCTCGGATACCGGAACTCGCTGGAGAGGTTGCCGCTTGAGCGCGAGGACAAAGCTTAGTGCCTTAACCCATATTCGGGCTGGTTTGTCAACGGCTTCTACTGAACTGGCGCTCTAGGTTGTCCCATACAGACTAGCCATTGTCCGAGGCCCTGCAATCCCATCTACCCGTAAACCGGCACTGCGCTGGTAACGACGAACGGCCGAAGTCGTGCGCGGCCCATAAATTCCATCAACAGCTCCGTAGTAGTAACCACTACCAGCTAAGGAGCCTTGAAGGGTTCGGACAGCTCGACCTTGAGCACCTGGAGTCAGATAGGAACGATAACGGCTACCACCGCCGCCACCACCGCCAACATTAACTCGACTTGCTGTGGTGTAAGGGGCATAAACCCAACCCCCACTAGAAAGCTGTATCCACGAGCCACGCCGAGCAATCACGGGTTTGAGTGCAGCCCCATCTGAGACGCAAGTATAAGCGCCATAGCCTGTACCTGGCCCATAGCGAGCATTCAAACACGCCCCACTTGGAGTGTTCACACGTACTGCACTCGCCGGAGCGATGGGAGCTAAAGTGGCTAACAAAACTGCAATACCTGCCACACGTAGCCAAGCAGAACTAGGGATATTTACGCCCCATTGCGGCAGTTCGTACTCGACCCCTGTTGCCTCATCGTAAGCAGATTGTAGATGCGTATATGCAATGGTTTCCATTAATTCAATTCCTTTTGTTGAGCGTTTATCCAATCAACCTAATTTGAAAATATTTGAATTTTGAATGACTGACTTGAGGGGATTAAGTTTAAGCCGTTAACCCACTGTATCGAATCAATCGTCGGTCAACCCAAGTGCCATCGCGCAGTTGTACCCAGTTTCCGCTTTGGCGATCCGTCACCAGGAGACGGACACCCGTGGGGGCTGAACCGACAATGGAACCTCCAGGACTGGAGTAAATCGGGAGTGACTGGTTTCCTGTAGCCACATAGGCTTCATATAAGATGGTGCGAGAACCTCCACCTCCACCACTACTGCCACCATTGCCAACAGTGCCGCCAGTGCCAACAGTACCCACAGTACTAGTCGTTCCATACAAGGCAGCTTGAGTTTGGGGTCCGGCAATGCCGTTAACCTGTATCCTCCGCGAAGCTTGAAAGTCTCTGACAGCGCTTTCAGTTAAAGGACCATACTCTCCTGTGGCCGGCCCTCTAAAGAAGCCGAGATCTCCTAGTCGTCGTTGCAAGTTTACAACTGCTTGACCTCTGCTGCCGCGTTGTAAAGTAACATAGGTTCCAGGCTGACCGCCACCCCCCCCTGCGCCGCTTCTATTTACATAGCGCGAGGCAATCCAGTTGCCGCTAGAAAGCTGTGTCCAAGCTCCGGAAGTTCGACCACTAAGGTAGACAACACCCCCTTTAGGTAAGCTACCGACCACCCTACCCCCTGGACTAGAGCGAACATTGAGCGGGGTGTTGTTGGTGGTGACTACAGCGGCGATGTAAGCTGTACCGCCCCCACCCCCACCGCCGCCACCCCCACCGCCACTCCTGAGCCAGCGTGAGGCAACCCACTTACCAATACCAATTTGCGTCCAGCCTCCTGAGGTTTGCCCACTGGTAGCTACATAGGTGCCATTGTAGAGCTGACCAACAACCCTACCTCCTGGAGAGTTGCGAATATTGAGCGGACTGCCATTGGTTCTCACATAGGCTGCCATTGCACTACTCGTTAGGCTGAGTATGGAGAGTGCCATGAAAGAGGCAGTCAAACCAATCCAAGCTGAACTGGGCAGTTTCCAGCTTTTGATTCCTTGGAATAGCTTGAGTTCGTAATCCTCTAATTCGGGGTTATCCGCTTCATCACGAGCGACAGATAAATGAGTGTATGCAAGTATTTCCATAGTGTTATGTAAGGTGTATTAGGAAGTTGGGGAATGATATCATAATCGCGCTAATCGATGAAAATACCGAGCTTTAGACGATTACCATGCACCCGATGAAACATAAATAGGCGTTTTATCTGCCAGTAGTATTAACAACAACTCCTCGCTAACGGTTTCCGCATCCAGCTAGCGAGTGAGGGGATCTATCCCTGATCTACTTTTTACTCTAGAAGTAATCTTCAGAGATTCTCTACAGGCAACAAATGACGAAAAACACGTCATTGGTGTGAGAGAGGTACAGGACACTTGTGTTCTAGATCACAAATATCCAAGAAGCTGGCTCTATTTTGTCAGGATAGACATTCATAGTAGAGTCTGAACTCTCACAAATCAATAGAGATTGAAAAGCAGTCTCTGGTGTCCCATTTCACTACAGGAGGCTAGCCGAATCGGCATCTAAAAATAAAGTGGCGTGAGCTTGTTTTCGTAAGATTGAAGCCGGAAAAACTTCACTAATTTCCTCCTGTAACAGGGTTTTCACTACGGGTGCTTTCCGTTTGCCTGGTGCAAGACAAAGAATTTTATCGGCTGTACAAATCATCGGAATAGTTAGGGTAATCGCATACTTGGGAACCTCTGCAAGAGTAGTAAAATACCCTCCATTTAATTGAGCAAGGCGTGTAGATTCATCCAGTTTCACCAATTTTATAGAATGAGGGTCATTAAAATTAGCAACAGATGGCTCATTAAATGCTAAATGCCCATTTTCTCCCACTCCCAGGCAACACAAGTCAATCGTTTGAGTTTGTAATAGTTTGGTGTAACGTAAGCATTCATTTAGAGGTTGTAATGTATCACCAACTATGTAATGAAATTGAAAGGGTTTAACTTGACTTTCCACTCGTTCCCGTAAATAGCGGCGAAAACTACCTGGGTGTTCGGCATCAATCCCTAAAAATTCGTCTAAATGAAAAATAGTTACTTTCGACCAATCTATATCTGGGAAGGTCACTAAATACTCTAAAAATTTAATTTGAGAATTACCGGTTGCTAGGATAATGGCGGCTGAACCTTGTTTTTTAAGTACAGATTGCAAGCAATTTCGTGCGAGTTGAGCGGCATCTAAGGCGAGTGCTGTTTCACTGTTATGAAGGCGTATCGATAAAGCATCAACTTCCAATATTTTTTGAGGCTGGGGCAACATGGTGGTGATTTAGAGTGAGCTACTGTTAGGTACTAGAGTGACATATCTAAAATAATGCAAACAATGGCTAAAGCCATTACTAAGAACTAAACTTAATGCACTATTTTAGGTATCTCGCGCCACTACTCTAAGCGACTCGATAGAGTTTTGAATTTATCTTTAGAGCCTAGCGAGTAATCGTCAATTTGGAAATCACCAAAAGGTTTCTTTTCTAAACGCGATCGCAGTGCTTCATCTAAAATCACACCTTCTGATTTTCTCCTCACTCCAATAATAATAATACTTCTTTGGTAAGAGGTTTCATCGCGATTGGGATTGCAATTTTCACTGCGAAATTGACCTAAATTTAATAAGCGATAATTTTCTACACTAGAAACTTGATTAAATAGCTTTTTAGCTAAAAGCTGGATTTGTTGCGCTCGTTCAAAGGCTCTCCGTTCTTCTTGTACTTGTGAGCCTTCGCAGGATGCTGTCCCCACTGAAATAATCTCAGTCGGATTATCCATAAGTCTCTGGATTCCTTCTGATTCAAGGTTAGATTTTAAGGAATCAAGATTAAGAATTTCGTTGTTATAGTTCACTTGATAGGAACTACCCAATCGCCATTTATATTCTCGCGAAAGAACGGCAACATTAAACTCAGCCGTTCGCCCTTGGCTATCGGTTCCTTCTATATATGGAAAGTAATCTACATCTCCTTTTTGTTGGGGGGCTTGAGCATTTTTGGGTAACGAAGGGCGGTCAAACGTTGAAAAGGCTAAACCCGCTAAACCGAGTAATCCTAAGGCTATTAATAGGAAGGCTAAAAATGCCAGGAAAGGTAATTTATCTCGTTCTTTTTCTGGAGGTGGAATTTGTTGTGGAGGGGGTGGGGCAAGTGGGGGTAATTGCTGAGTTTGGGGAGTGCCTAATACATTAACAGTTTCAGCTTGGCTAATACTTGCGTCATCTAGTTGATTGAGCCGATCTAAAATTTCTTGGGCATTGGCAGGACGTTGATTAGGGTCGCGTATCATCAACCAATCAATTAAATTTAATAATCCTGGGGAAATTCCAGGGGCATGGCTGCGCCAATTTAAAGTATCCGATTGAGCATCATAGATGGAATTGGGATATTTTCCGGTTAGTAAAAAGGCAAATGTGCGTCCTAATGCGAAGAAATCAGACTGCACTCGTGCTTCGCCATTCACTTGTTCGGGTGGGGTATAACCGGCAGAAACGACGGCGGTAATCCCTTGTCCTGAACCGAGTTTTGCTAGGTAAGTTCTGGTTACTTCTCGTGCTGTGCCAAAGTCAATTAAGACTAATTGCCCATCGGGTCTAATCATGATGTTAGAGGGTTTAATATCCCGATGCAGGTAATTTTTTTCGTGGACTAGCTTTAAAATTACAGCAAGTTGTTTTAGCCATGCGATCGCTAATTCTTGTGAAATCGGTTGATTCCCGTGGGCGGCCATCCATTCTTCTAAGTTGGAGCCTTCGATTTTTTCCATTACAATGCAGTGCAATGGCAACCCATTTCGGGTTTGATAAGAAAAATAATTATCCACATCGGGAATTCCGGGATGAGGTAACTGCCCTAATACTTCCGCTTCTTGCTTAAAGAGTTCTACCGCTTTCGCATCGTTATTAAGATTATCCTTCAAGACTTTGAGGATTTTGGGTGTCCCTGTATCTTGTTCTTGGGCTTCATAGATTTTGCCAAAGCCACTTTTATCACTCAAAAGACGCATGACTCGATAGCGTCCTTCTAAGAGTAAGTCAGAACCACAACTTTGACAGAAGCGGTTACGGGTATTGTCTGGGGCGTCAGGGTTGGGACAGGTGGGGTTAATGCAGAATGACATTGAGGGCTATGCGATCGCAATATTTCAACTATCCAACTATAAAGAAGGATTTGCCAAGGCTCCACTCTCTGACCTCAAGTTCTGTGATATCGTTCCGATATGAGGGCGCGATCGCATCACTTTTCATAAAGTAGCAGTACATACCGACTCTGCCAACCAATACTGCTCAGATAAAATCGCTCCCCCCCAACTCCCTTGAAACGGGAGAGAATCTAATCGAAGTCCCCCTCACATCAAAAGCGCAGCAACCTCTCCCAAATCTCATAACTCATCGCTACATTAAAAGTTATGAGAAAATACCCAATCACCCAACTCTGCGCGTGGTCATTAGGACTCTTCTTCTTGTGTACCACCCCAGCTTGCGCCCAAACTCCATCCACTCCTCCCCAGCAGGAACAGCAACAACCCACTCAACAAGAAATATTGCAGGAACTAGCCAAAGCGAATGTCGTGTACTTAGGCGAAACTCACGATTCTCTAGAAGACCATCAAGCCCAACTAGAAATCCTGCAAGCACTTTATCAGCAAAATCCGAAAATTGCGATCGCGATGGAGATGTTCCAACGCCCCTATCAAGGTGTTCTCGATCAATATCTTGCGGGAAAAATTACAGAAGCTCAATTAACCGAACAAACTGAATATGAAGAACGTTGGGGTTTTCCTTGGGAATATTACGCTCCTATCTTACGTTTTGCTAAAGCCAATCAACTCCCAGTTTTAGCCTTAAATACACCAGCCGAGGTATCGCGTAAAGTTGCTCGTAATGGCTTAGAAAGTCTCACAGCAAATGAGCGAAAATATATTCCCCCGCTTTCTGAAATTCGCACAGATGATGCTGAATATCGGCAAATGATTCAAAAAGCCTACGAACAGCATCAACATTTAGGGCATGGCAATAGTAATAGTTTTGAGCGATTTTTTACCGCGCAGGTGCTTTGGGATGAAACAATGGCAGATGCGATCGCACAATTTCTCAAAGCGAACCCTGATTATCAAGTTGTAGTATTAGCCGGGAAAGGCCATATTATTTACGGTTACGGCATACCGAGTCGCGTTGCTCGACGCATGAATAACCCCAAGTTTGTACAACGTTCAGTATTGTTGAGTGTTCCAGTAACTGCGAAAAATCAAAGACAAAAAGCAATGGCTGATTATGTTTGGGAACATTCCCGGAAGCGCTAGAGTTGAACCTAGAGAAAATTTAATTTTGTGTCGGAGATAACTTGCTCAACTACCAAACGATTTCAAGATTGAGGGCAAATCCGGGTAATACATCGTCTCCTGATAATTCTGTAGGAAACTCCAGCACTTCTACTGCTTGTCCGAGGCGATAAATTTCAACTCGGCGTGTTTTTCGATCAATTAGCCAACCTAACCTGACTTCATTTTTCATGTATTCTTGCATTTTTTCTTGGGTCTTGTTTAAACTGTCTGTTGGTGACATCAGTTCTAAAACAAAATCGGGTGCAATTGGAGGAAATTTCTCTTTTTGTTCCGGAGTCAGAGTATCCCATCGTTCTTGTTTTATCCATGAAATATCGGGGGAACGGTCTGCACCATTGGGAAGTTTGAAGCAAGTAGAGGAATCAAAGCAAACTCCGAGGCGATATTGTCGGTTCCAAATAGCAAATTCTGCGGCGATTTCAAAATTACGATTCCCTGTTTCTCCGCCAGTCGGAGGCATTATGATGATTTCTCCATTGCTGTTGCGTTCAAATTTTACATCAGGGTTATCTCGACATAGTTGGTAAAATTGGTCGTCGGTGATTTTAATGATGGAGTTGAAGTTAACGGTAACGGCTGTCATGGGAAATTCGTCATTCGTCAATTGAAAGTTATCTGGCTGAGGTCTTCGTCTAATCCAGTAGCAGTTTCAACCGATTACCTGACTTAATGAAATTGCAAAATCATAGCAGGTATACGAGCAATAATACTGGCTCTTGGGTGTTTCAATGAAACCTATTTTCTCGCTAGCACCCCTGCATCCTCAACCTTACCGCCGCTTCCTCGGACGCTCAAAACTCCGACTTCCGCCACTGCGATCAAACCCTTCAGCTTTAGGAAACAACTTCTGCTGTAATTGTTCATAACTCCCCTCAAAGTCACATTTCCCATACAGAGGACAAACTTGACAATACTTACCTTTTGTGTATTTTTCCAAATTCTCCCGATTGAAGAAATAAGGTTTGTGACTAAACGTACTTGCTACCCATTGCCATGAGAGATTGTTACTAGCCAAGTCCCCATCCAAAAGATGTTGCAAAAACCACTTGGCACCCGCCTGCCAACGTACATGCCGCCAATGCACCAGGTAAGCCGCTAACCACATCCGGATATGATTGTGCAAATAACCGGTTTCCTGTAATTCTTGACTAAAGCTGTCGATACACACCATGCCAGTGGTTCCCTGTTCCACATCGGTGGGTAACTCATCCCCATACACTTGGGCAGCATAACCAGTTTTGTAGTCTTCTTGGTCTTGCCAAATGCGATCGCCCTTTTCAGCATACAGTCGCTGCCAATAGTCTCGCCAACCCAGTTCATTAATCAATTTCTCAGCGTCGGCTTGCTTATGCACATGCTGGAGTGCATAATCTCGAATTTCTGCCAAACTCAACACACCATAACGAATATAAGGAGAAAGGCGAGTTACTTTTCCATTCAAGAAGTTACGAGTTTTGGCATACTGCACTGGGTCTACTGTTTTCAGTGCTGCTTCTGCTGCCTTGCGTCCTCCTACTGTACTACTGATGTGGTCGTCATGCTCTGCCGCATTAGGAAATTGTTCTTGGATATAGGCAATTAACTCATCGCGACTGGCAAAGTCTCGACGCATATTGCGGTCATTAGTTTCGTTCATTACTTAAATCTCTAAAGGAGGAAGTGACCTAATCTCTTGCCATTCACTTTCGGATAATGGCTGTACGATTAAATCAATATTGAAACACCGACAAGCTGCCACCGTCAGTGCTTCAACTACTATTGGAATGAATGCCTCACCCTTCTGTTGCAGGAGCAAGTCAGAGGTAGGGGGGGGTGGTTCTCCAAAGACTTGAGTAAATAGTGCTGTATCTCTTGACAAACGCATTGAACCATGCTGCAAAATGACATTGCCCCGTCGTAGCTGAGCACTCCCGATCAGCTTGTAGCCCTCTTGGGTTAGTAAATCGGCACCTGTAGCTGTACCAAAACAACTAGGATTGTGAAAATAGTCTCGCCCCACTGCCCCATAATGTAGAGCAATACCGAGCGATCGCCAACCTTGAATTAAAAACTCACAAATCGCTTCATAAACTTCCCAACGTTTCCCCGTCAGCCCCGATGTAACCACCATATAAGTCAAGTCTCCCTGGTGCAACACCGCTCGCCCCCCAGTCGGACGCCGTACTAAATCTAGAGGTTTCTCCTTCCAAGTAAGCTGCTGCCAAAACTCAGGCCATCGACGCTGATGATAGCCCAAAGAAATGGTGGGTGATGCCCAAGTGTAAAATCTCAGGATAGAAGGTTGCTTTCCCGCTTGATGCTGTTCAAGTAACCAACGATCAATGGCCATTTGAAGTTCGCCTGACGTTTGTAACAAAGGAATCAAACGCCAAACGGATTTGGTATATTGCATGAAATTGGTCGATTGCGTCCCCAATTTCTCAGTGAGTGTCATTGGGCTGATGCCTAGTACTCAGCACTTCACTAAGCCCCAAATTCAACCTGTAAGGCTTCGTCATTGTCATCAGCAATGGTAGCAACAACGGTAATGGCTCGAGAAATTTCCCCAGGCGATAGTTCGGCCACTGTGCGTGACGAGAGCACCACAATTTGCTCATCGAAAATCGCGAACCGAGATTCAAAGGTATCAGACCAATTCATCTCTAACAACTTACGCAGCAACAGTGGCTCATTTTTAACCGGGAATTTCAGCACTGAAGACCAAACCGCAAAGGTATCATCATCAGTCGAACCCGTCAGTTGCACAAACACTTCAACACTACCGTATTTAAACTTCCACATATAGCCATCTTCGTTATGGCTCACCATCGCCGTATCTTCCTGATCCAAGCTAGAAATGACCGTTTCGATGATGTCCACATGGTTGACGGTAATACTATCCTCAACTAACTCAGTCGCGACTATCTCTTCCGAGGATAGGCTTTCGGTAGAGAGAGTTTCAGGATTGGATTCTGGGATACTCATAAGTATCAGTTGTTTACTCCGATTGGGGTTTACTCAAGACTCAGTATCACCCGTGAGTGACCTTCTGGGTACATAGAAGTTGCAACCCTGGTACTTAGTTGCCGATTAATAACGCCACTGCATAGGCCGCGATTCCCTCTTCACGTCCGACGGGTCCCAGCTTTTCGTTAGTAGTTGCCTTGATGCTAATTTGATCCGGCTTCAACTCCAACGTTTTACTCAGGCGATCGCGCATGGCCTTCAGATGCGACTTCAGCTTTGGGCGTTCTGCCACCACTACAGAATCAATATTACTGATGGAAAAGCCCGCAGAGAGTATAAGTTGATGAACTTGATGTAACAAAACTAAACTATCAGCCCCTGCCCACTTCGGATCGGTCGGAGGAAAATAATGGCCGATATCCCCTAAACTCAAAGCACCGAGCATCGCATCCATAATGGCGTGAGTCAAAACATCGGCGTCACTATGACCCAGCAATCCCATTTCATGGGCAATCTCCACGCCCCCTAAAATCAACGGGCGTCCTTTGACTAGTTTATGGATATCATAACCATTACCAATACGAATATTCATTTTTAGTCCGCTTTAGAGGGTTTCTATCCTTTAATACTGTTTCACAAATTGTCAGCAAAAAACCCGCTCAACTCAAGCTAGAGTCGATGCGAGTAGTCAGGACTCAAAACTCAGCCCAGTACATAAGTTGATCAGCCAAAAGACATTTAATCTGCATCACTGAACATTGGCGGATTGTTGTGGCGCAGCGGGGAAAGCCTGCCCTTAGATATACAAGTTAAATGCTCATTAGCTGATCAAGATACAGGAGCGGGTACAAATAGATTTTGGAAATCTAAGGTTCCTAAAAGTTGAGATTTCAGATTCTCAAATTCAGCCTGAAGTATTCGTCTACCATCAATCGGTCGAGCCTTTGGTTGTAGAGTTTGACTGGTCTCAATCCATTGTTGTAAACGTTGACATTGTTCCCGACTGAGGCTTGCTGTCATTACTTGAGCACAACGTTGCGGTTCCTCAATGCAAAACAATAGCAGTCGGTAAAAACCTGTTTTGGCTAAACATTGAGCAATCTCCAGACTATTTGGCTCTTTCAAATCCAGATAGCAGGTAAACCACTGAGTCCCATGCTGCTGAGTGTGGAGAGCTGTAATCCAGAGCAACATAGGGTAAGGTGACTCAGTAAAAAAAAATTGTTTGTAGGGCTTGCTATACAGATGGTGCAGAATTTCCTGTTTAGGTAACATCACCCACTGTGCTGCTAAATTTCCCAGATGGCTCGGTATAATTTGAGGGAAAACCATTTGACCAATCGGTTTATCATCTGGCCAAGATTGCTGTAAACAGACTTGAAGCATTAGGCGAAACCCGCTTTTTTCTCAGGTTGTGAATCGATTGATGCCCCTTATAACACCAGATTGGCACGACTAATGTTGAGTCTGCCTCTATCTGCTGATGGGTTGTAAATTCTCTCTTGGGGGTACTGTCTAACTGTTCGCCCTATGTCAAGATCTATCGCGGATAGGTGATTTGATCAGATAGGAACAGATAGCACGACCATCAGGGGTTGGGAGGTTCTGATTGCTTAGAAAGTAGTCAGCCGTGATTAGTAATTCTGGATGATACTCATGGGTTACGGTTGACCAAGAGTGCCGTATTTTGATAAAAGCCAGGACGGAATCCGTTGAATTTGGCCTGAGAGGTAGAGGTTCCTGCTTGAGATTGTTGTCCCGCCAGGGCTACAAGGCAGAGGGTGATGGCAAACGCTTCAATTAAAACTCGCAGTTTCTGAGGGTGCATGGGTAGGTAGAAGTGATAGGTAGCTTTTGAAGATTTCTTAAAGTATGGAAGCCCAATGTTTGCGATTGTGTTTGCGTCCGTGTTTGCCCGGATGTATACGTTGCTTGCAAAACGCATAATTAAACAAAGGGTTCAGCAGAGGTCTATGGCAAGGCGATCACTTCAAGCCTCATCCGAGGGTATCAAAAAAGCAAAACAAGCTTTCCTGCGAAAGGGATGGACACAGGAGTATCTAGCGGCTGAAGTCGGGCTAGAGACGCGCCAACCGATTTGGAAATTCTTTTCGGGTAAACCCGTTGACCGGAGCGTTTTTAACGAAATCTGTTTTCGGCTAGACCTGGATTTTGAAGAAATTGTGGCCTTACCTCCAGGTGTAGAGCCCGAAGTCAACCCGAAGGTTCAAGACCCTAAAAATGAATTGGATGCCTTAGTGGCTAAAGTGCGGCAAGAACGCTACGACAAAATTCAAGACCAATGTGGCACTCTACGCCTATTAGACATTGCACGACCGGTTGGCATCGAAGACTTGTATGTAGAGGTCAACATCCTCGAAGAAATCACCAGCCAGAGGTGGCTCGAACTCTCCGATTTGCAAGGGTTTCAGCCTGAAGAATTCGATCGCCTAGGCTTAGGTAAAGTTCGGGCTGAAGGTGTACCCGGACTCAAGGCGGTGGAGCGGTATCCCAAATTGATGGTACTCGGCAAACCGGGAGCGGGTAAAACAACCTTTTTACAAAATCTTGCCGTACAGTGCAATCAAGGTCATTTTCAAGCTCAACTTGTCCCTGTTTTTATTGCTCTGAAAAACTTTGCTGAAGATGCCCTGGATGAAGAAAACTTTAACTTACTCGACTATCTCAAACAAGATTTTGAACGTTGTGGAGTCTCTGAATCAGAAGCGGATACCCTCCTTAATCAAGGCAGACTGTTGATATTGCTCGATGGTTTGGATGAAGTTCCCGATACAGCCAGCGATGAAGTTATCAAACAAATCCGTAAAATTGCTGATAAATATTACAAAAATCAGCTCGTCATCACTTGCCGCATTGCCGCTCAAGAGTATAGATTTCGAGGATTTACCGAAGTTGAGATTGCAGACTTTAAGCCCAAACAGATTGAAGCCTTTGCCCAAAAGTGGTTTGTTGCCGTTGCCAAAAATTCACGCGAATCAGGTTTAAAAAAAGCATCTTTATTTATTGAACAGCTCACGCTTCCAGAAAACCAACAAATTCGAGAGCTGGCTACTACACCGGTGTTGCTAAATTTGACCTGCTTAGTCTTTCAGGCAAAAGCAGATTTCCCACTCCGACGTTCTGACCTTTACAAACAAGGACTCGATCTACTACTAATTCGTTGGGATGAAGCCAGGGGTATTAAGCGAGATGAGGTGTATCGTAATTTATCATTGCCTCATAAACTGCAATTGCTCAGTCAGCTAGGGGCGATTACCTTTGCTCAAGGGGATTATTTCTTTGAAGAAAGTACTATTGAGCAACTCATTGCCGACTATTTACGCACCTTATCCCCAGACTCGATGGATGAGTCAACCTTGGAACTCGATAGTACGGCAGTTTTGAAAGCAATCGAAGCACAACATGGGCTTTTTGTCGAGCGTGCCAGGGGAATTTATTCCTTCTCTCATCTCACCTTTCAAGAGTATTTTACGGCTCGAGCTATTGTGGCGGGTACTCATCTGCCTTTGACTCAACTCGTGCAGCACCTAACCGAAAAGCGTTGGCGGGAAGTCTTTTTACTCACTGCTCAAATGTTGCCCGATGCCGACGAACTGTTGCAATTAATGAAGCAACAAATTGATGCCTTGGTATCGGTTCAGCCCATGCTAGTTAGTACGACGGTAGGCACAGCAGACCCTCAACAACTGGAGTCAGGAGAGGTCACAATCGCCCATGTTCCCTCGAATATTGCCACTGAACCCGAAACATTGCAACTGTTCTTCAATTGGGTAATTCAGAAATCTCAAGAAGTTCAGACCCCTTACAAATCGGCAGCGGTTCGCGCCTTTTACTTGACTTTGGCTCTACCTACAGAACATCGACTGGCTTGTGATCAGGGATTGGCCTTGGCGATTGATCGTAAATTGGCAGCAGAAGCATCGGGAGATCTCGCGTTAGATTTAGCGCTGACTCATGCTTTGACAGTCGCTGTGACATTGACCCCCAAATTATTTTATGACCGATTGACCGCCCTGCGTCTTGCTCTGGATCTCGATCATCTCATCGGTGAGGAACCAATGGGAAACGTACTCAAACAACTCAAAAGTCAGTTACCAAACCCAGAGGAGGATCGTGAAAATATTAAGCAATGGTGGCAGCTCAAGGGTCAATCTTGGGTCTCTCAATTAAGAGCTGTGATGATTCAACATCGCAATATTGGTCATGAATGGCATTTGAGCCAAACCTCGCAACTGTTATTGGAGCAATATAGCAGTACCAATCAGTTACTCGTAGACTGCCTCAATAGCAATAGCCAACTAACTCCAGAAATACGGCAGGAGATAGAAGAAACCTTATTATTACCGATGTGCTCGGTGTCAGAGTTTTAAAAGATTTTCAGCACTTCACGACAAAAGTGTTTGAGTTTTTCCTGCACATCCGGTATGGGTATGGATTCTCCCACAAACAGCCAATCCTGAACGGTGGAGAGTCGCCACGCTAATCCTTGATGGCCAAATCCGGCGGCTTCAATGCCGATGGCACGTCGGGAACCTTCTAAGGGGTCTTCAAAAAACCGAATTTGGACTAAAATGCTGCGGCTTTGGAATTTGCGACTCCATCCCGGTAGATGAAAACCAATATCAATCGAATCTGGATCGACTAAATCACGGGTATCGGGGTCATTGTGCCAGGGTTTCAAGTCCGCTCTGGCATCGGGAAACTCAGCTTTGAAAAGATTAACCACTGTGGCAATCTTGCTGGTGGCTTCTAGACTTTTGGCTTGTTCGGCTGCATTCACTTAAAAATACTCCTGTCGTAGGCTGAACAGATGTTGGAATTAGTTTTTTGGTTTGTAATTATAAAGGTAGTTTCAAAATTTCACAGTTCCTATTGGACTAGACCTATCTTGAAACTCTACTTTCATCCTTGGTAGTGAGCGATCACGTCGCTCATGGTGTATTTTGCAAAAGTGGATGGATGCCTAAAGTTGAGTACGTAAGTCTTATAACAATTCTCTAAAACCCTCTATTTAACGCTCTTCGATCGCTCTAATTGACGTAAGCGCTAGTTAACGTGACACTTCCCTTGAGCAAGTTCCTGCGGTTTAATGGTAACTCCGGTAACATTTAGGAGAGCTCAATGGGTGCCAAAATCCCCGTTACGGTGGTCACAGGTTTTCTCGGTAGTGGCAAAACAACTCTGTTGCGTCACTTACTCCAAAACAATCAAGGACGACGAATCGCCGTCATTGTCAATGAGTTTGGGGAAGTTGGAATTGATGGAGAACTTCTGCGTTCTTGTCAAGTTTGTGACGATGAAACTGAAGCAACTAGCAATATTGTAGAACTGGCGAATGGTTGCCTATGTTGCACAGTTCAGGAAGAATTTTTGCCCACGATGCAAAATTTGTTGCAACGTCGCGAACAAATTGACTGTTTGCTGATTGAAACATCAGGTTTAGCCTTACCCAAACCCTTGGTGCAAGCCTTTCGCTGGCCAGAAATTCGCACGGGGGCAACGGTGGATGGTGTGATTACGGTGGTAGACTGTGAAGCGATCGCCAGTGGAACGTTGGTCGGTGACTTGCAGGCTTTAGACGCACAACGCCAAGCTGACCCCAATTTAGAGCATGAAACCCCCATTGAGGAATTATTTGAAGACCAGTTAGCCTGTGCAGATTTGGTGCTACTGACAAAGGTCGATCGAGTCGATGACGAAACTCAAACTCAAGTCAAGGATTGGTTAAAACAACAATTACCTCCTGGCGTCAAAGTTGTGCCTTGTCATCAAGGAGAAATTAACCCCGATTTATTGCTGGGATTTAATGCCGCCGTGGAAGATCATTTAGAGACTCGTCCTAGTCATCATGATACGGAAGAAGAGCACGAACATGATGATGATATTAACTCGATTCATGTTATTCTCGACCAAGCTTTTGAGCCGAAAGCGCTAACGGCAAAATTGAAACAATTGGTACAAGACCAGGAAATTTATCGAATTAAAGGGTTTGTGGCTGTTCCTCATAAGCCAATGCGAATGGTGATACAGGGAGTAGGCGATCGCATTGAGCATTTCTTTGACCGTCCTTGGCAAGCCTCTGAACCTCGTCAAACCCGCCTAGTCTTGATTGGCCGTGCCCTCAATTCTTCAACAATTGAGAGCATTTTATGTTCAAATCATCAATTAATTTGAGACTGATGAAAGAGGGTTACACCAATCTTATTTTCCCCCTTAATATCAAATTTGGTTAAATGGCCATAAAACCTGTAAGGGTGGGTTTAGAAATCAGCTTTGGGTAGTACCTAAAACTTAACATCAAAACCCGCCCCTACAATAATTTGGTTATTCAAACGGATTTGATCTAACAAGCAAATTAGGAGGTAAAATGTATCACTACTTGATGAATTGGGTATTAGGAGAAAGACCTAACTCTTGCTTAATTTACCAACCGTATTAATCCTAGAAATTAGGCAATACATTCAAGCTTAGAGGCGATTATCCGCTTGGTTTGCCAAATCCACACGCTGAGCGGCGAGGACAGATTCAGTATACTGTAATGCCTCTTGCCAAACTTCATAACCTCGATGCGTTAAATGAATGCCATCGGTGGTTAAATCCGGTTGCATTTCCCCTTGCGAGTTCGCAAATAAACGATGTAGATTCAGGAATCCTGCCCCTTGTTGGCGAGCAATAGCGGCAATTTGTTGATTGAGGTTCCGAATTCGTTCATTGCCAATCGTACTGGCTCGTGTGGGCAGAATTGACTGCACCACGACTTGAGCTTGGGGATGATTTTGACGCAATTGCAATACAATTTGGCGGATGTTACTAAGAATCACTTCATCGCTAACACCCTGACGTAAATCATTAATACCCGCTAAAACATAAATCGTATCAGGTCGTGTTTTAGAAAAAGCCGAAATTCGGCGCAAAATCTGACTAGAATTCTCCCCAGAAATACCTTGATTGAGCCACAATTGCTGGCTGGGAAATCCTTGTGAGGGAAACCACATACTGAGCGAATCTCCCAACAAAATGCCCAGGCGATTAGAACCCTGTCCCTTAGCTACAGATTTGGCTTCTTGCTCCAGCAGGCGTATCCATTGTTCATGCGTGGGTTGTTTGAGTGCCTGGGTATAAGTTTGCTTAGCCCAAATTGAATGAAAGCTATCAGCAGGGAGGCGAGTATACAGCTTGCCGGCTTTCAAAGCGGCTAATCGTTGCAAATACAGTTGACTGCCAGAGGTTGGAACTACCGTTGTAGAGGGTATGGGTAAGGTTTGGGGTGGGGTGGCTGATTCTGTTGCGGCCCGAGCCGTTTTCGGTATTAATACTGGAGTCAGATCTTCCACAACGAAGGGTTGAGGCTGCTCGGTTGCCTGGGATGGGAGTGGACTAAATTCAGCCGTAATCGTTTCTACAATGGGTACGATTTCAGGCGTTACCACTGACTTCAATAACCTAGCCGTTGTGGATGCGAGTAAGGTTGATAAGTCATTGAAGGGCTTAATCGGTAACGCAGGAGGTGGTGGGACTGAGATCGGCCCGAGACTGATTAAACTGGCTGCCAGCAAATAAGGATCGCTCATGCAGGGACTCCAACACACATTCCTTTTCTTTTGACAGTGATTTTTGTGCGAAGTCAGGACACTTTTGAGCCGAGCGAGCTTTTGTGGCTGTCCTGAAACATCGTTAAATTTACGGATGACACCGACTGGCCGAGTATGTTTTCCTCAAAATAGTGAGCCAAAGGTATGAAAAAATTCTTTCTCCTTCTGCCTTCGAGCCCTCTGACTTCTGCCTGATTTTCTAGACAGGAGTCTGCTGTGATACTCAGAGTGTCTATCTAGCGTGCCTAGAAGTCAGCATCATTGTCTCACTCGATTCAACATCCGTGTCTCCAGTCCGCAGTTCTATCCTTAATCATTCTGATCTCACCTGCCTCGATATTCTGCAATCCCCTGTTTGGATTTTCGATATCGAGCAAATGCGAATGTGGTGGGCTAACCGTTCGGCGCTGAGCTTATGGAATGCCGCCAGTGTGAAAGAACTCACAGAGCGCGACTGGAGTAATTTTTCCGAGTCCACCCAAATTCGACTTCAGAGCTATCTACAACAATTTCAGCAGGGGGAAACTGTGATTGAACAATGGACGTTCTATCCCCAAGGTAGTGCGGTTTCCGTGCGATGTGTTTGCTCAGGTATCCCTATTGAATCAGGACACCTGGCCATGCTAGTAGAGGGAACTATTGAGGTGATGCAGCGTATTGACTCTGACACGCTGCGTGCCACTGAAGCGCTGCGCCACACCACGGTGATGATTTCCCTCTATACGATGGATGGCATTCCTTTGATGCAGAATCCTGCAGCTCTACGCTGCTATGGGGATGAAAAAATCACTGAGGCCACCGCTAGCCACCCATTGATGCGACGAGGTGTTGATGCCTCTATTGTGGAGCAGGCTAGGGCTTGCATTGAGGTGGGCAATGTTTTTAGCACGGAAACTCAGGTACATACCTTGCAGGGTATTCGTTGGCACGGCATTGATATGCGATGTACCAATGACCCTGTAACTGGAGCACCGCTTTTACTAGTTAATGAGAAAGATATCACCGATCGCGTACATACCGAAGCGGCCTTACGCCAGAGTAAGGAAAAATTGCGCCAAGCTCGAGATGAACTGGAAATCAGGGTACTAGCGCGAACCGCCGAGTTGGTACAAGCCAATGCTGCCTTGGCTGAGAGTGAAGAACGCCTACGTCTGTTTATTGAAAATGCGCCAATTGCGATCGCGATGTTTGATGATCAGATGCAGTATCTGGCCATGAGTCAGCGCTGGCGGACTGATTATGGACTCCAGGGAAAGGATATCATCGGTTGCTCGTATTATGCCGCCACGCCAGACATCTCAGAACACTGGAGAGCCGCTCACGAGCGCTGTTTGGCAGGAGCGGTGGAGACTTGTGAAGAAGACTACCTCGTATACGGAGATGGGACAGGCGATTGGGTGAGATGGGAAATTCATCCTTGGTACAACAGTACCGCTCAAGTGGGGGGTATCATCATGTTCACCGAAGTGATTACCCAACGCAAGGAAGCCGAGCAACAACTCAAAAAAGCGATTACTGATTTAGCCCGTTCTAATCAAGAATTAGAACAGTTTGCCTATGTTGCCTCCCACGATTTACGAGAACCATTGCGTAAGGTTAAAAGTTACTCGGATTTGCTCGTTCAGCGCTATCAGGGAAAACTCGATGATAGAGCAGATAAATATATTGCTTATATCACCGATGGTGCGATGCGAATGCAAACCCTGATTACCGATTTATTGACTTACTCACGAGTCGGCCGAGGGGAACTGGTGAAAGAACCCACTAATTTAAATTTAATCTTCAATCAAACTCTCAGAGATTTGGATGCCATCATTCAAGAAAGCCAGGCGCTTATTCGCTGCGATCCTCTGCCTACAGTCGAAGCTAATCCCATGCAAATGGGACAATTACTCCAAAATTTAATCAGCAATGCACTCAAATATCGACGTGAGGCAACCCCTCATATTGAAATCAAAGCCACGCTGTATGAGCAATCTTGGATTATTACTGTACAAGATAACGGCATCGGCATTGAACCCCAATATCTTGACCGCATTTTTGTCATTTTTCAGCGCTTACATACTAAAGATGAGTATTCAGGAACGGGCATTGGATTAGCGATTTGCAAAAAGATTGTAGAACGGCATAATGGCAAAATTTCGGTTGAGTCTGAATTTGGTAAAGGTAGTCAATTTTCTTTTTCTTTGCCTGCGTTTTGAATGAAATTTGAAACCTGAATCAGGAAATAATGGAGTAACTTTAAGCTAATTCTATTCTCATGACTAAAGTAACCTTAAAAATTGAGTAAAAAGCATGAAAACAAAAGCTGTTGAAATTTTATTAGTTGAAGATGATTGGGGAGATATTGACCTCACTAAAGAAGCTTTAGAAGATTCTAAATTACAAGTCAATTTGAATGTCGTTCGCGATGGAGTGGAGGCCATGACCTATCTCTATCAAGAAGCTAAATATGCGGATGCTCCACGACCTGACCTAATTTTGCTTGACCTGAACCTCCCACGTAAAGGAGGGCGAGAGGTACTCCAAGACATTAAACATGATGACCGACTCAAGCATATTCCGATTGTGGTTTTGACCACTTCAGACTCAGAAGAAGATATCTTAAAGTCTTATAATTTGGGGGCTAATTGTTATGTGAATAAACCTCTAGGTTTAAAAGAATTTTCTCAGATTGTTAGCTCCATTGAAGAGTTCTGGTTTACCATCGTCAAACTACCGCCTAAAGCCGCCCTATGAGAAATGCTCCAATCAGAATTTTGCTGGTTGAAGATGATCTAGGAGATGCCGATTTACTTTGTGAATTGCTAGAACTAGTTGGAGCTAGTCGTTTTCAGGTGATTCAGAGTCGGCGTTTATCGCAAGCACTTGAGCATCTATCGTTAGAGATATTTGATGTTGTGCTACTAGATTTATCTCTTCCAGACAGCTATGGACTCGCTACAGTAAACCAGGTTTGCCATCGCATTCCCGATGTTCCCATTGTCATCCTGAGTGGACTAGAGGATGAATCTCTAGCCGTTGAAGCAGTGCAAAAGGGAGCTCAGGATTATTTAGTAAAAGGACAATTTAATAGCGAACTCTTAGTCCGTGCCATGCGTCATGCGATTGAGCGAACCAAGATTTTGCATCTTTTAAATCAGAAAGAAAAACAGTTACAAATCGCGAATGAAAATTTAGAACGTCGGGTTGAGGAACGCACGGCTGAACTGAAGCAAGCCAATCAACAACTTCGAGACTTAGAATTTCAACTGCGTCAAGCTTTGGCTCAAGAAAAAGAGTTTAGTGCGTTAAAATCTCGCATTATCACGACAATTTCCCATGAATACCGCACACCATTAACCACGATTTTATCTTCAGCAGAATTGCTCGAAGTGTATCGCCATCAATGGGAGGAGGAGAAACAGCTTAAACATTTTAAACGCATTCAAGCCACCGTCCAACACATGACGGCTTTGGTAGAAGATGTTTTGTTTATTAACAAAGCTGAGTTTGAAAAGTTAGAACTAAAGCCATCCCCTCTCAATTTAGTCAACTTCTTTCAGGAAGTTGTGGATGAATTGCAATTGACGGTCAAAAATGGTTGTTGCCTAACCTTTACCCATGAAGGTGAGTGTCCTCAAGCTGAACTGGATGCAAAGCTACTGCGGCAAATTCTGACCAATCTTCTTTCTAATGCGATTAAGTATTCTCCTAATGGGGGAATTATTGCTCTGCAACTCACTTGCCAAGTGAATCGAGTTATTTTTTCCTGTTCTGATCAAGGAATAGGTATTCCTGAAGAAGACCAGCAGAATTTATTTGACTCTTTTAGTCGAGCGAGTAATGTAGGAACGATTGCAGGAACTGGACTGGGATTATCGATTGTGAAAAAGTGCGTGGATTTGCATGGAGGTGAGATTGGAGTCAAGAGTGAAGTGGGCATAGGCACCACATTCACAATCAGTTTGCCCTTGGCCACAAAAGTGAGCTGATGCGATCGCACGGTGGAAAACTATTCCCATGCCATGAATCAGGATGCCTGCGATGAAGACGTAGCTAAGCCATAGTTATAGTATCCCCAACGCTTTTGAATGGACGCGATCGCATGGAGTAACGTACTCAGTTCATGGCTATCGGTTGCCCGAACTAACTGATTGCCCAGTTCAGGTAATAATTCAGCATTGCCAATCTCTCCCAAGGCTTCGGCAGCACTATCCCGAACTCGAACCTCTTCATCCTTTAACGCGGGTTCCAGAGCGGCCGCGGCCTGCTTTAAGCCCATCGTACCTAATGCCGAGGTGGCCATCCAACGCACCTCAGAATCAGTATCTTGTAATGCCAACGAGAGCGCTTGTACCGATGCTTCAGAGCGAATTGAACCCAATGCATAGGCCACTCTAGCCCGGAGTTCTGAGTCTGGGTCGTTCAAGGCACTGCGGAGTACCTCCACGGCCGCTTCGGAATCGCTTTCTCCTAACCCCTTAACAGCAGCTAAGCGTACATTGGGGTCATGATCTCTCAATGCAGTGCGAAGGGCTGCCACTGCTGCCTCTGTACCAATGCTCCCTAACCCTGAGGCAACCCGACAACGCACCTCTGCATCCTCATCCCTAAGCGCCTGCCGCAGCGCTGCCACTGCCGCTTGATTTCCGATTTTTCCTAACGCTTCAGCCGCTTTGCGACGAACTCCAAAGTCTTCATCGTACAATGATTGACGTAGGGCAATCACGCCAGCCTCAGAGCCAATTTTTCCCAATGCCTCGGCCGCTTTTTCTCGAACTTCAAAGTTTTCATCGCTTAAGGCTTGTTGCAGGGCGACTACACCCGCGTCTGGATCGATTTTTCCCAGTCCATAGGCAGCACTCAAACGTACCCAGGCATCTCCATCGTTTAGCGCGGTACGTAATGCCTCAACTGCCGCCATGCTGATGGCAGCGTCTCTAGGCTCTCCATTCCAAGGCATACCAATTCTACCTAGCGCCCAAGCGGCTGTTCTGCGAACGTAAGAATCTTCATCCTCAAGAGCTTGCTGCAAGGCGACTAAAGCCCTCTGTGAGCCGATATATCCTAAGGCTTCGGCCGCTGTTCTGCGAACGTAAGAATCTTCATCCTCAAGGGCTTGCTGCAAGGCGACTAAAGCCCTCTGTGAATTGGTAGAACCCAAGCCTATGGCCGCTTTCTCCCGAACTCGATGGTTTTTATCCTGCAATGCCTCTTGTAGTGCAGCAATGGCCGTCTCTGTACCAATGGCCCCTAATGCTAGAGCGGCTCTACCTCGCACCCGATAATCTCTGTGATTTAAGGCTTGCTGTAATGCCTCCACCGCCGCATCGCTGCCAATAGATCCTAGGGCGGAGGTGGCTATTCCTCGAAAATCGAAGTTTTTATGGTTGATAGAGTTCTGCAAGACGGCAACAGCAGCTTCTGTACCGATTCTCCCTAAGGCTTGAGCCGCTATCTCACGAACTCGATAGGTTTCATCATTGAGGGCTTGTTCTAATAAGGCAACGGCCGACTCTGTGCGGATTTGGCCTAACACGGCAGCCGCTCTTGCCCGCAATTGAGAGTTGCTATGGTTTAAGGCACTGGCCAAAACGGCGACGGCGGACTCAGAACCAATCACGCCTAGTGCTGAGGCCGCACTCTCTCTGACTTGATAATCGGGGTCATACAATGCTTGACTTAAGGGGGCTACCCCGAGCTCACTGCCAATTTGCCCTAACTCGTAAGCGGACTGAGAACGTACTACAGAGTCTTTATGGTTTAAGGCGGTGGTTAAAACTTCTATTGCGGTTTCCGAGCCAATTGCTCCTAATGCTTCCACAGCACTCAACCGGATTTTAGTCTCTGCATCGTTGAGCAGGTTCTCTAGGGGAGGAATGGCCTGATCAGAGCCTGTAATACCCAAAAGTCGAGTTAACAAAAGTTTAGGACTAACTACGTCTGTAAGCCATCCTACAGTTGTGCTGTGGAAATCCGGCTTGAGTGCACCTGCAAGTGTGGCACCTAGACACCAATCCACTTCTAGGGCTAATTGAACCACCCGTAATGCCTGAGACTCGGCTTCCACTTGCTGCAAAGCCAGGGCTAAAGGTTCTGTCAATTGTAGGGGGTTCAAGTAGTCCCGTTTGAGCTGTTCATTGCTCAGATCAGGCAGATGGAGTCGAAGATTTTCTGCCACTTCGGATGCCTGAAGCCACTGCTGCTGAGATTCCATCAGGTTGAAGGTTTTCACTGGAGATAGCTCTAGTATGCGATCGCTTGGTTTGATTTCGTTTGTCCCGGTTAATGACTCGCTTCCCGATCCTAGCAATGCCGAATTTACTCTGTGGGAAAGATTTTTAATTTCAACAGTACTCTATCGCATGGCTAGAACCACCGAATTGGAGGATTGAGGTGGGAAAGTGCGCTTGTTACAGCCAATCGTATTTAGTCCTAAGAGTCAAGGGTTTGAATGGTTTGAGCCAATGAGTTTATTTTTGAGGGAACCGTTCCAGTTCTATCTCTTTGAGTCCACCAGAGGCGTTATGCAATCAGGGGATAAGGATTTTAGCGAGTCTCTGATTTCCACCATGCTGTACTAGTCTGGAGAGAAGAGAATATAAATCACAAATAGCGCCAAAGCCCCTCCTTTGGTCAGGATGGGATGGGCTGAAAAACATCACTAAACTCTAGAACATGGAAAACGGACAAATTAGACTCAACAAAGTCACTCGCGAGTGGGTCATTTATGCACCAAGTCGGCGTAAGCGTCCCCAGGATTTTCAGAAAATTAGTCAAGCTAGGCATTCCCTCACTAGTGTAGAGCGAAAATGCCCGTTTTGTACGGGTAATGAACCTTGGTCTGAGTCGATTCTTTTGGAAATGCCCAATCCCCAAAAAACATCTTGGCAAACACGGGTTGTTCCCAATAAGTTCCCCGCTTTAACCCCGGATGAAAATACTCAACGCTTTTCTGAAGGGATTTATATTGCGATGCCGGGTTATGGTCAACATGAGGTGATTGTGGAAACCCCCGATCATCATCAAAATATTGCCACCATGTCTAAACAAGAGGTGGAAATTATTATTGAAACCTACCATAAGCGCTACATTGATTTGATGGCAGCCCATGAAAACATGATGGCGATTATTTTCCGCAATCATGGCGATCGCGCAGGCGCTTCTCTCAAGCATCCCCATTCCCAAATTATCGTGACGGGTGTAGTTCCTCAACATCGACGCTACCGGGAAGAACAAGCTCAGCATTATTATGATGTCTGGGGGCGATGCTTGTATTGCGATATTTTGGAATTTGAACAGAAAAACGGTAGGCGAGTGGTGGGTGAAAATAATTCATTCCTTGCCTTTGTACCTTTTTCGGCTGAGGTTCCCTTTGAAATTTGGATTATGCCTAAACATCATCAAGCTGATTTTGGCAGTATTTCTGATTCGGAAAAATCAGAATTTACTTCAATTTTGAAGGATATACTCACCAAGTTGTACGAGAAATTAAATGACCCCGATTATAATTATGTCATCAATACGGCTGCCCGTTACAAAGCCGAAGAACCCCAGGTTCATTGGTATTGCAAAATTCAGCCTCGGCTCACGACTGCCGCCGGTTTTGAACTTGGTTCGGGGATTAGTATTAATCCGTCTTTGCCAGAAATTGATGCTGATTTTTTGAATGGCTTGTCTGATTAATCATTCAATGAGAAAGCTGAGGGGATTATCAAATAAATAGTCCTACATTTCTACCTCCTAGTCCCACTAATAAGGAGGGAAACAAGAAAGCATTTGTTACATGATTTGATGAAATTGATACTACACCTATTGCATCAAAATAGCAGTTTCATGCCACTAGGACAGATTTCGGGTAGAAATTACCTCCCAACTTTCCACATCCTCCCGCTTTTGGATTTTTCCAGGAATGAAGATAGCGCTTACCTCATCAAAAAAAATATGAGGATTGGGGAGATGAATTGAATTTTTTAAATTTAATTTAATATCCTCACTTAAAGTTTGATAAATTAAACTCAAATGCGGATTTAACTCATATTCAAAACTCTGCTTGGATTTATTTCGTAATGTTTCTGATATCTGGCTCAGCATTGAATGGGGATGAAACTGCACAAATAAAGTCTTAGTATATTGGTCGCTATACAGCAGTTGATCGACCTGCAAACTCAACGGTTGAATACCCTGGATTGCCTGGTCAAGTAGTTGCTCAATTGATTCATCAGCCCCATAAGCACCAAAGTAAATCGTGACATGGGGAGTAAAACTGGGAGCATCATAATCTTGTGCCAGAGTGTCAATAACACCCTGAAAAAAGGCTCGGTCTTCTGCTGAAGGAATCAGCCAAAAGGCTACTTGAGTGTTCAATTGAGACGCTACCTTCCTGTGTTTAACTTGGATTCGTAGATGCTGGATGATTGAGTGCTGCTTTGGGATAAGCAATCCGCTTGTGATTACATTGTTGCCAAACTCGCACAAACACCTCAGCTACAATGGATAACTCTTCTCGAGTTAGCCCGGAATCGGTTAATTGATTGTCTTGCCAGCGAGCTTTGAGAATTTTATTAATCATATTCAGGGCAGTTTCTGGAGTCACATCCTTGAGACTGCGTAAGGCGGCTTCACAGGCATCGGCCAGCATCACAATTCCTGTTTCTCGTGACTGAGGAATTGGCCCGTCGTAGCGAAAATCTTCTTCATTCACTGGCAGAGAGCCCTCCTCTTCGGCTTTCTGTTTTGCCTGGAAATAAAAATAGGAAATCAGCAATGTTCCTTGATGTTCTGGAATAAAGTCCCGAATGGCTTGAGGTAACTGATGCTTACGCGCCATTACTAGCCCCTCTGAGACGTGTTTTTTAATAATCTCGGCACTTTTCCAGGGGTCATTAATTTCATCATGCTTGTTGGGGCTTCCCATTTGATTTTCAATAAATCCTAGCGGGTCGTGCATTTTTCCGATATCGTGGTATAATGTTCCAGCTCGGACGAGTTCGACATTGCAATGGAGTTCGCGGGCGGCAGCTTCTGCTAGGGATGCCACAAACAACGTATGCTGAAACGTACCCGGAGCTTCAGTTGCGAGTCTTTTGAGCAGAGAGCGGTTAGGATTAGACAATTCCGCTAAACGAATCGGTGTGACCAAATCAAACAGGCGTTCCAGGTAGGGGGATATCCCCAAGGCCACCACTGTCCAAGACAAGCCGGCCAGACTACAAATGGCTGCTTCTCGAAATACTACATACCAAACCGAACCCACGGCGGCACTGGGAATCAGGCTCAAAAGCAAGTAAACTCCGCCTTGGGTGATGCCAACGACTCCCCCAAGCCAGGCCAGTTCCTCGCGCGATCGCATCCGTCCGGCTAACCAAGCCCCAACTAAACCCGCCGCTGTTCCTGCCAACAAGTATTCCCGGCTGACTTCCATGCCAAATGTCACCAATCCGGATAACAGACTGACGACTGTAATGCCCAAAGCCGGACTGTAAAAGCTACCCACTAATAAACCAATGGCAGGGAGATTGGTATAAGAAACATTAAAAATCACCAACAGTGAAGTACTCGCTGCCATCAACCACAGCAAAATATGGTCACGCCGCCGCAGTCGGGGATGTACACGCCGTTCTACCAGCCAAAAAATGACCAGAGAACCCACAATTAGACAGCCAAATCCCACTAACCCATACCAATTAATCTCTCGACGGCTTAACTGGAAATAATCCAACAAGACAAAATCAGCTTGCGAAATCTCCTCACCGACATAAACAATCACTTCATCTTTCTGTACCGAAAGCATTACGGGTTCTACCGCCAGTGCGGCTTGTTCTGCCCGTCGTTTGGTTTGGTCTTTATCTTCAGTTAAATTCGGCTGTAAGACACTAGTGAGCAATTGCACAGCGAAGGATTCAGCCTCAGAAGGCAGAGTCGCTCCCAACTGAATCTTGACCGCATCCGTTAATAAATTAGGGGGAAGACCTGGAGGAATACCCTGCGTCAGAATCCGCCGTGCCGCCGTTGTGATATCCATTCGGGTTTCTAGCCAAACGGACTCTGAGAGTTCGAGTAGGGAAGCATTATAAGGATGCCCGGAATCAGCCGCTAACGACTCGGAGAGTTGATGCAACGCCTGAGCATAACCTTGGCGAGCCAGTGAAATCGACTCAACTAAAGCTGCGAATGCCTGAGGAGAAGAGAGTTGGCGGTAGCTTCGCAGTTCGCTTACCGCTTGAGCGAATGAAAGATGAGTCGGTAACTTGACCCAATCGGGTCTGGTTGCCTCTGGCGCAAACGGTTGAACCTTTTGAGGATACTCGACTTGAGCTAAGATTTTTTGCCAATCTTCTTCTTTGGCTTGGCGCAGATAGCGTTGAGTCACTTCTGAAAGAATGGTTGTCTCCGCAAAGGGAAACGAGCCCGATAGTTGCCGCAATTCTTCGGCTTTATCCAGAGATTGCTCGAGTTGTTGGTAAATTTCTTGAGTGAGCGAGTGGTCGAACATTAACACCGGAACCGCACCTGTACGCGCTGCCCGACGTTTTTCTTCCGTCGTTTTCACATCTTGAATCTCGGCTGCACTGTAAGGCGCACGAATTGTCTGTGGTGCTGCTGTTCCCACATCTAACTTGGGCTGATTATAAAAACGGTTTCCCATTGCACTGGTAAGGGAAACGACAGCCACAACCCACATAATCGGGGGACGGTTTTTAGGTTGGCGACCTCTGCTCGATCGTTTGGGCTGATCGTACCCTTGCTTTACCTTACTGGTATGTAGGGAACTGACTGTGGAAACACGATGAATCGAGTCTGTAGCATCCTTAGAGGAATGAATTCCTTTGAATGACAACCAGGCACGAAGATGCCGAGGTGTTCGCCGCAATTGGATTAACGGCTGCGTCAACGAATGAAGCATTTTCATAGCACAAGACTTGCCATTTCAAGTGACGGGAGCAGTGGAAGAGAAGCAAGGGATTGACTTTGCTTTCAGGCCAAACCGACAATGTTCTTAGGTGTACATCACATACCGTAACGTTTGAGTTCACTTCTTTTTACCTTACAAAACAAGAGTAGTGAATACTCTATCTCGGGAGAAATGCATTTCCTGATACAGCCTCAAGCCTTACGAGTTCTATATTTCTGCTATTTTTATGTGTCTCTTATCAAGCCACGTCCCTAACTTTAGGGAGAAAATTGGAATTATCCGTAAGATGTTAAGGTTACTTGGCATAGTTTTAGACTCAGGAGTAAACAGGGAATGCATCATAGGTGTTGGATAATGATGCACCACTTGGAAGTCATTCCTCAAAAATCTTAAAAAATTTTGGATATTTTGGACAAAACTGAATCAACCACCCTTTTTTTGTCAGTCATTGGTAACGATTCCTGTATTTAGGTCTGTAGGAGTGCCTCACTACAGCGTGATGGTTTTGAGAACCGATCCGGGCAAAACGCACAAGCGTCTCTAGTATGGATACCAAACTTTTCAAACGTCTAACGGTGATGTTCTCTCTGTTGATCTGCGGCGGTTAACTCATCACACCTCACTAACGCGGCTGAATCACTCGCGGCGCTGCCACAGTTAATCGTTGCAATCGATCGGTTGCTGATATATTATAAACGCCTGCCCAAGCCTCAAGCAGGCTGTCTGCTAGTTGTAATCTTTCTATGCCACTACTCATGCCATTAGCAGCCAGACGCCAGCTCACAGGAATCCCAATTAAACTATTATAAACGCCAGCTAATGTACCGGTTAGGGTTGCTGCTTGGGGCTGATTGGTGGCAATCGCACGGCTCACACACAGCCGAAAGTCTTCTGGAGTACTTAGGAAGCAGTAGAGGGCAAGAGCAATCGTTGTGTGGGGGCGCTTGAGGGGTTCTCCTGGATTTTGAATCCCTCGACGTAGTTGATTCATGGCTACCTCTAATCCTGTCTTCTGGGAAAGGAGTTCTTGGACTCGTTCAAGTTGTTGCACTAGAGACGGATCTGAATTTCCTAGATATGCCACAGTCCGAGGGATAAAGGTGGCAACGTCCAGTTTTTCAGTGAGGGCTAGTGCGATCGCATAAGCCACGGCTAAAGCCCCTTGGGAGGCATGGGGTTGAGGCTGCCACAGGTCTGCTGTCTGTAACAGTTGCTCTCGTAACTTTACTTCATCGTCATGAAAAAATACGGCAATCGGTAGCGTCGCTATTGCCATCTCACTAGGGCTAGCAGATGACTTGAGCAAAACCGAAGATTGCTGTTTCCCAAATAAAAGCCACCAGTCATCTAGGTTGAGACGACCGTAGTGAATGAAACTCTTTGCCCCACAAGTAGCTAGCCGACTCCAATCAGAAAGGATTGGATTCGATTGGATGTCTCCTGATGGGGGAAAGATTAGGAAACTTTTCTTCATAACCCGATTCTGGCAGCTTTCCCGACCCAGAATTTCTCCTATAAAGCTGCCTAGTAATGCACCCCGAAACCGGTTTAAAAGGGAGTATTTCATCAATTTCTACGACCGGTTAACCTACATTACTGAACTGATCTCTGCCCTAGTATGGCAAAATTTCTCAGGGTAATGACCTATCTTCAGCTAGAAGTTAAAGTCTTTAGGGGTCGTTTAATCTAAATTTATGCAAAAGCCTAGCCAATTAATTTCGCAAAAAACGGAATGGATTATTGAACAATGGATTGAGGCAGTCCGACAAGACCGCCAAATTCAAAGCTCCCAAAGAGTTACGGACACAGCGCTGGGGGATTCCCTGCCTAAACTCCTTAAATCCCTAGCAAGAGTACTGGAAAGCCCGCAGGGCAATCTGTTTGAAAAAATTGATCAGGCTAGCTTAGACCACGGAACGTTGCGAGCAAAACAAGGCTATGATGCGGCTGAAATTGCCAAAGAATATAGTCTCCTGCGGCGTACTATTTTTTCTTTATTAGAGCCTTACTTTTTAAATTGTTCTCCTGAGACTATCATTCAAACCTTCCACCAAGTTAATACTGTCCTGGATGAGGCCATTTCCCAATGTTTTAAGAGCTACGTTCAAGTCCGCTTGCAGGAATTAGAGCAACTTCAGAGCCAATTGACGTTGACGAATCAAGAACTGACGCGTCTAGTGGAAGCGAGTAAAGATAATTTTTCTCACCTAGCTCACGAATTAAAAACCCCTCTAACCGCCGTCATTGGGTACTCAGAACTGCTCTTACGCTTACAAAAACAAAATCTAAATCCTGATTTGAACACGCTCAATATCCGCAGTGTGGAACGAGTCTTGCAAGGTGGACACCACTTGCTCCGCATTGTTAATGATTCTCTAGAATTGTCTCGTTACGAAGCGAATCAAATCCAGTTAAATCTAGAATGGGTCGATGTCCGTGCCACTATTGCTAGCGTCTGCGAGATGCTGGAGTCCTTGGCGCAGGCTAAAGGCTTACAAGTGAAAATCGATAGCACTCATGCCCCTGCCCAAGTTTACACAGATTCTTTTCGCGTCCAACAAATTCTCACCAATCTTTTAAGCAATGCCATTCGCTATACCGATGAGGGCTTGATTCAAGTCATTTGTCAAGGTTTGCCTGACCAGAGATGGTGCTTGTGTATTACTGATACTGGTATTGGTATTGCGCCAGAAGATCAAGAATATATTTTTCAACCCTACTCCCAAGCCTTTTTTAACCAAAGGCGTAGTCAGTCAGACAGTACGGGCTTAGGGTTATCTATCGTCTCACGTTTGGTGAAACTCCTCAAAGGAAAAATTGCTCTAGAGTCTAAACTCGGTGTTGGCTCTACCTTCACCGTTACTTTACCCATCAATATTAAAAGCAACAACGGCAAGGACTGAGCTGCCCTCACCTGAACGCGGATACACACTCAGTATCAATCGTTCAGGCAACTAAACCCTTCGCCAGAATCAAGCACTTGCAATTTTCCCGCGTTGAACTCTCTACATCATCGCTCTAAGATTTAAAAATAATTTAAGAATTCGCCGACTTTCTTAAGTGATAAACCAGTGCTTGTAGTCCCAATCGATAACTCTCGGCACCAAATCCACTAATTTGCCCGATAGCTATAGGCGCGATATAAGAGTGATGTCGAAAGGTTTCGCGCTGATAAATATTGCTCAGATGAACTTCTACTACAGGAAGGGCAACGGCAGATAGGGCATCACGCAACGCTACACTGGTATGGGTATAAGCCCCAGCATTTATCAAGATTCCTTGATATTGTCCTAAAGCCTCATGAATTTTATCAACTAAGACACCTTCATGATTAGACTGTAAGACAAAGACTTTTGTCTGTAGCGTTTGCCCTTCCCGTTCTAATTGCTGATTAATCTCATCCAAGGTTACAGAACCATAGATTCCGGGTTCTCTGCGCCCCAACAGATTTAAATTTGGGCCGTGCAGAACCAGAATGCTGATCTGACTCTGATTATTGTTAGACACAAACAGTAACTACCGACGGCGACGCCTTGGATCATTAACTGGGATGGGAATCGGTTCCGGTTCTGGCTGAACCTCTGGCCCTAAAAGGGTTTCAATGAGCTTACGAGCCCATTCTTTGAGTTTTTCCAGCACCTTTTCTATGTAATCCATTAAACAGAAAGCTCCTGTGAGACAACCTGTATATTTTCTATTTTCTAACCGACAGGACAACTAAACTAGGCTCTCGTCCCCTAATTTTGGGAAGGTCGGATGTATTAGCTTGCCTGGTCGTTTTTTATTACAGACACTGCCTAAGAAAAAAAGCCCCTAGTGTTGCATTTCTTATTAATTCAAGACTAGCACACTACCGAAAAGCATTTCCATCCCACCTAAGGTCAGGTTAACTAGAGAGTATTACAACAGTCTACCTCTCTACATACCTTTAGTTATAGATTAACCGATTACCTATCCGTCGTCACCGTGAACGGAAAGTGACTGTTGATAGGCTTCACAAGCAATCTACGTCGGAGTTGGTCGAGCGCATGACAGGCACTAAGATGACGAATGAATGCCCGAGTATGATTTTGACCAAATTGATATTTGTAGCATTCTACATTGCCATCAGGTTTGGCTAGACCGATATAAACTAAACCAACAGGCTTAGTTTCGGTGCCACCACCCGGGCCTGCAATACCTGTAATACTGAGTCCCCAAGATGTGGACAGAAGCGATCGCACACCAGAGGCCATTTGCATAGCCACCTGTTTACTCACCGCCCCCCACTGCTCCAAATCTGAGGGCTGAACTCCCAGCAAAGATGCTTTCACCGCATTGTCATAGGAAATGACACCCCCCCTAAAGTAATCAGAACTTCCGGCGACACTAGTGAGCATACTGCCGAGTCCGCCACCCGTACAGGATTCTGCCACACTGAGCGTTTGCGAAAAGTTGGTTAAAAGCTGACCCACCACCGAGGCTAAGGTATCGTCATCCGAGCCAAAATAATCGAGTCCTGCAATTTCCTGTAATTGTTGTGCCACAGGTTCAACTAACCGCTTTGCTTCCACTTGTGAAGGAGCACGGGCAGTAATTCTTAATCGAACTTCTCCTTTAGAGGCATAGGGAGCAACTGTGGGGTTGGATAGATCAAAAAAAGGACCAACTTTGGTGGCCAAGGCAGACTCTCCAATTCCCCAAAATCTTAGAGTATGGCTGTAAATAATTTCTTGACCCCAACCTTGGCTTTTGAGATAGGGGACAGCGGTTTCTCGCCACATCTGTTGCATTTCGCTGGGGACACCAGGAAAGGTGAGAATGATTAATCCAGGACGGGGTTGCCAGATTATGCCTGGGGCAGTACCGCCTGGGTTGGGTAACACCTGTGCTCCTTTGGGAATTAGCGCTTGCTTGCGGTTGTTGGGGGTCATTTCCCGCCCCCGTTGGGCAAATTTCTGGGCGATGTCTGCAAGGATATCTTCTCGTTCCACCAAAGGAGTCTCAAAAAAATCTGCGATCGCTTCTGTTGTGAGGTCATCGGGTGTTGGCCCCAAACCTCCTGTAAAAATAATGATCTGACTGCGATCACTAGCAATGGCTAAAACCTGCTGCAAACGCCCAGGATTATCCCCCACGACTGTTTGATAATAGTGAGGAATCCCTAAATTCGCGAGTTCTAGTCCTAAAAACTGGGCATTGGTATTGAGAATATCGCCCAGGAGTAATTCTGTCCCAACACAAATGATTTCAGCACTCATGGGTAGTGGTGCTCGTTAACTGTTACTGGAGTTTAGCAAAATCTGGCAGAATCCCCCCTAAATCAGGGGGGAACTGCAATCAAAACCTCTTTAAACGAGGCTAGGTACACGAATATTCAAATGTGGATACAAGGGGAAGCGATCGCATAACGCTGCAACCCGACGCCGACAATTTTCTGCTACCGTTTCATCCTCTGGATTGAGCAGGCGATCAGCAATAATATCAGCAATTTCTGTAAATTCTGCTTGACCCAATCCTCGTGTAGTCATAGCGGGTGAACCTAAGCGCAAACCACTCGTCACAAAAGGCGATTCTGGATCGAAGGGTACGGTATTTTTATTAGTAGTGATGTTGACACCGCTCATCAGTTGGTCGGCTCGCTTACCGGTCATGCCAATCGAGCGCAAATCGACGAGCATTAAATGATTATCCGTACCATTGGACACTAGCTTAAAGCCTCGCTTTTGAAGCTGAGCGGCCAGTGCCTTAGCATTTTCAATGACATGAGCCGAATACTCTTGAAACTCCGGTTGCAACGCTTCCCCAAATGCTACAGCTTTAGCGGCAATGACATGTTCCAACGGCCCGCCTTGAGTTCCAGGAAAAACGGCCTTATCGAATTTTTTCCCTAATTCGGGGTCATTGGTGAGAATTAATCCACCTCTAGGGCCACGTAAGGTTTTATGAGTTGTCGTTGTCACAACATGGCAGTGGGGAATGGGATTTGGATGATGTCCCGTTACCACTAAACCTGCAATATGGGCAATATCTGCCATCAAATAGGCACCGACTTCATCAGCAATGCTTCTGAATTTTTCAAAATCAATTAGGCGAGGATAAGCAGAATACCCGCAAACAATCAGCTTGGGACGGTCTTTGAGGGCTTGTTCTCGAATGCGATCATAGTCTAGCTGCTCGGTGTCAGGATTGACGCCATAGTGACAAACCTTAAACCACTTACCCGACACATTCACGGGTGAACCATGAGTCAGGTGTCCTCCATGGGACAAATCCATGCCCATAAAGGTATCACCGGGTTCTAGCAGTGCTAAAAACACAGCAAAGTTAGCTTGAGCACCTGAGTGAGGCTGTACATTGGCATGAGCCGCGCCAAATAGCTGCTTGGCACGGTCAATCGCTAACTGTTCAACTTTGTCGATAAATTCGCAGCCCCCATAGTAGCGCTTCCCTGGCAACCCCTCTGCATATTTATTAGTGAGAACAGACCCTTGTGCTGCCAGCACGGCGGCTGAGGTGAAGTTTTCGCTGGCAATCAATTCCAAATGATCTCGCTGGCGTTGGAGTTCTTCGCCCAGGCACTCTGCCACTGCCGGATCGGTTTGAGCCAGAAAATCTAAATTCATTTGAGTCACTTCAGTTAATCCCTAGAGATGCGCTCGAATCATCGATCTTAGCCCAATGTGAGCTCAGGCAGAGCGATACCACTGAGTGTCTACGGATTCTAAAGGCTCCGGAGCAAATACCTGTGTGGTTTGTTACCAAATCGCACGAAGAGTTAAGCTCTATGTTAATCAGCACTCTCTCTGAAAAAACCTAATTTAATATAAAAGCATCAGGGGCACTAAAGTTCGAGCGGAGGAGTAAAATGTTAGTCGTTCTGATGGATGATCAGATACTTCCCCCAGCTTGTGTTTGCCAAACCTGCTTGCTTGCCGATCAAAGCGGCCAACCTCGCTGGCGTCAGGGCAAACTCGGCTGTGGGCATGCGCTGCAGAAGCTTTCTGCTCAGCAGCCGGAGCAGTATGAGTGTGAAATGGGTTTTCGTATTGCTAATGTCAAATAGCTTTCATAAATAGAAAATAGAAGCCAACAACTTTTGGGTTGTTGATCAGAACTTGCTGTTTAGTCCCTATAGTGACGAGCCTCCAAGGAAAGAGATGAAGGTAAATCCTTTGACTGCGCTATCCTGAACTTAGTTAGGAAAAATACTTTTAGTTACATCCACTAGGAGAACGCACGATGGCTTGGCGCGGGTCAACGACTGTTAAAGATCGGATTTTTGCATCCCTTCCTTATCTGCTACCTTTAATTGCAGCACTTCCCTTTGGAAGCCCTGTTTTTCAGGCGGTTCCGGCTGCCGTTTATTTGCTACAGCCACTTGCACCTATTCGGTTTATTTACAATAAAATTCCCTTGGCCGGCCTGGTGATTTTTTTCCTGTTGTTTTTATTAGTGGTGAGAAACGAAAGAATCCTGCATTTTATTCGTTTTAATACTATGCAGGCACTTTTATTAGATATTTTTCTGGTTTTATGTAGTTTGGGCATTGAATATGTGCTCTCACCACTCGGCCCTAACTTAGTGACACAAACCATAATGTCCTTGATTTTCTTAGGAACCGTGCTGGCTTGCGGCTATTCAATCGTGCAGTCCCTTTTCGGACGTTATGCAGAAATTCCTACACTGTCAGAAGCTGTGTATGCACAAGTGCGTTAGGTGCAATCATCAATCTTCTGACTTGAGCAACCCTAAATTTTGAGGTTGAGTGAATAGGCAGGGGGACATAAAGGTGAACGCGATAGGTCGCTGAGTTCTTCGTTTCAAGAAGATCGGGCGGTCAAGGAATGCTCTGCTCCTGATTATGCAGGGAAAAAACAACATCTTCTCAAATCAAATCAGCTTTTTAGGAGTTAAAAACTGGTTGCCTCTAGTACATCATGGCGGAAATGAAACTACTATTCACGCATCAGGGTAAGCTTGCAATGGAAGCTTTTGAATGCGAGAATTCCGCTTAGCGGTACTAGCCTGTGCTCAAGCGTCTTAAAGCGCCTCAATAGTCCCTCAATGGATAGGCTCGCTCTCCGATTACGGGCGTGATGCGTAAAGCCCCTCTTTTCAAAGAGGGGATATAAGCGAATT
>CAZPRJ010000035.1:0-67915 GCA_964588805.1 uncultured Microcoleus sp.
AAGGCAGAAGGCAGAAGGCAGAAGGCAGAAGGCAGAAGTTAGAAGTTAGAAGTTAGAAGTCAGAAGACAGGAGTTAATTCAACACTCAACACTCTGAATCTTCATCTGCTGTATATTCCCGAACTTTCCTCTAGATTGAGCGTCAATCTGTTAAGCTAACCGATGGTCAAGATAATGATAGGTGGATGAGGAGAGGAGTACGCCCCCATGAGAAAACATTTTGGGCTAGCCGTAATTGGATTTGCGCTCACGTTCAGTGTTGCTTCGCATTATGCCTCTCATGCTAGGGAAAAACAACCTCTTGCTTCCCCTTCAACTTTACGGCAACTCTCTCTTCGGACTCAGCGATTACACGTTGCTGCTTCTGCAACCCCAAAGTTCTTAACTGACTCTGCAATTACGCCTCATTTAATTGTTCCCAATCAGGCACTATCCCCCAAAAAAATATACGCTCAAACTCCAAGTTTCGATAGTCTTTCTACAAAAGATAGAGAACGTTTTGAGCGCATAATGGACTATGCAAAAGCAGAAAAACTCTATCAGCGTCCAATGGGAGAACGGATGCAAGCGATCGCCCAGCAATTTTTGGGTGCAGCTTACAAGGCTAATTTATTAGACCAATCTCCAGAAGAAACTCTAGTGGTGACACTCAATCAATTTGATTGTGTGCTTTTTGTCGAAACCGTTTTAGCCCTAGCCAGAGGCGTTGCAGTACAAGATTATTCCTATGAAACGTTCGTGAATCACTTAGGCAATCAGCGTTATGGGAATGGTCAAATGGATGGATATTGTAGCCGCCTCCATTACTTTTCGGATTGGATTAATGACAACCAAAAACGGGGAACGGTTCAAAATATGGGGCAAATGTTAGGGGGTATCTCCCTGAATAAGACATTGAATTTCATGAGTACCCATCGCCAGAGTTACCCCCGCATGGCCAAGGATAATGCTACCTATCAATGTATTGTCGAGCGAGAAGCCCAGCTTGATGGCCTTGCGATCGATTATATTCCTACCCAACAAATTCGTCGCACATACCCGAAGCTACAACCGGGAGATATTATCGCTGTGGCCACAAATATCCCTGGTCTTGATGTTACTCATACCGGTTTAGTCTATCGCCAACCTAACGGAACTATGGGTTTTATTCATGCCTCACCCGCCGGACAAGTTACCATTGCCCGTGACCTAGAGACTTATATCAGCAAGGTGGATCGTGCCATTGGTATCCTGATTGCTCGACCGATTGACCCCCAACCCACCCCCAGTGCTGATACTCAACCGCAGGAAAGCGGAATGCAGGAAACTCGTTAGCTCAATCCCGAGGGAAGCGGGGAAATTATACAAATGACTTATGTTTATCATAAGTATGGTAAAATATAAAGATTCTAGTCAGAAGTGATTCTGATCTCTTAAACTATTTCTACTGATTAGAAAAATAAATTAGTGTATCCATAAGGCTAGAAATACAGCCTCTTCGGAGAGCGTTAGTCAGAAAAAGTAACCATTTGACGGCTTTTGGCTGATTCAAATGAAAAATCCACAATAGAGCCACAATAGTGGACAATCTACCTGAGCGGCACACAGCTTGTTGATTTTCGCGTCATACTAGATGAAACTCAACAAGGTAAGTTGCTGCTGTAGTTGACATAACCGTGTTTACCAAAAAACGAGGCCAGGGTGATTTTAGCTCAGTTAGTTTAAACCGTCCTGAAAGAGAAACTATCCTTGCTAAAGAGGTAGAGATGGTATTCCAGTCAGGGCAGCGACGGTTTCAGGCGCTTCAAGGAATTGACTGGGGAATCCGAAGTGGCGATATTCAAATTTTAATGGGGCCATCGGGTTCGGGGAAAACAACACTGCTGTCAATTCTGGCAGGGTTATTAACTCCTACGACCGGTCAGGTCTATCTACTTGGGGAAGAGATTACGAAGATGTCTCGCACCAAGCTAGCCCGATTTAGACGACAACATATCGGTTTTATTTTCCAAAGCTTCAACCTATTTCCAGCCTTAACGGCGGCGGAAAATGTTGAGGTTGTATTGAATATTAAAGGGATTCGAGGCAGAAAAGCGCAGTATCAGGCGCACAGCCTTTTAGAACAGGTGGGATTGGGTTTGCAGGCCAATCAAAAACCTGCCGATTTGTCTGGGGGACAGAAACAGCGAGTCGCGATCGCCCGTGCTTTAGCGGGGAACCCACAGATTATCATGGCAGATGAGCCCACGGCTTCTTTAGATTCCCATAGTGGACACACGGTGATTCAGCTTTTACGTCGGCTGGCTAAAGAGGGAGGCTGCACCGTATTAATGGTGACACACGACCCTCGAATTATTGATGTTGCTGATCGCGTTGCTTATTTGGAAGATGGAATATTAAGAGGTCAGTGAACTTCTTTCGGCAATCGGCAGGGAGAGAAATAGAGTGTCAAGTTAGGCACCTATGTGCTGCCGCACACAACTCGCGTCAGGAAAATTCCTCTTCCCCGACTCCCGATTCCCGATTCCCGATTCCCGATTTTGAATACAGTGCAGTGCTAATCAGTGTTAAAAGCTTGTTAATATTTTCTTGATGAATAAACGCTCATGTTTGGGACTAAGCAAGAGCTTTGCATAACACAAGTTGCACTTTTTTCTACAACTCTTTATAAAAAATAATGAACTATCTAGTCACTGTACTAAAAGACCGCATTGCAGCAGAAGAAGCTTATTCTGCCTTAGAGAAAGAAGGTTTACCAATGGATAAAATTTCTATTCTCGGTAGAGGTTATAAAAGTGCCGATGAATTTGGTTTAATTGACCCTAATTTAGAGGCAAGAAAGCAAGCGAGGAGACTCGCCTATTGGACGATTCCCTTTGGATTTATAGCGGGTTATGCCTTTAACTTGCAAACAGGAATACAAATATTGGAAGGGGCGGGAAGTATAGGAAATCACATTATTGGTGGGATATTTGGGGCGATCGCCGGAGCGATGGGTGGGTTGTTTGCCGGTGGAGGTGTGGGTTTACTCATTGGGGGTGGAGATGCCTTACCTTACCGCAATCGGCTGAATGCAGGGAAATACTTAATTGTTGTCAAAGGTTCTGAGAGTTTGATTCGGCGAGCAACTGGAATTCTGCGCCCATTTAAGCCGGAGAATATTCAAGGCTATGCTGAACCCGGTAGTGTTTAGGAGATTTAGTGCTTTTTTCTTGTGGAATCGGCATGGGTTGTAGATGGGGTTGATGCGGTAAAACTCAACGAAATTAAGGGCTAAAGCCCTTACTACGAACAATTTACTGGGCTATTTTAAAAGCTTGAGCTAGCTAATCGATTGAAAGCTGTTTTCTCAGCAATCTTACATAGAAATTTCATAAACCTAGCATCAAACCGCTATTTGTTTTTGCGATAGTGGAATTGTAGGCTTTTTGTGAAAACTGCGGTTCACTGTTAGTTTGCCACTGCCTGCGGGAACACTAAGAACAGTCGTTTGGTATAGTTTATGGCTGGCTTCAAGTTGCCTTTCCAATTCCCGTTCAAAAAAGCTCAGAACCCTTCTGGAGTCGATCCCTCGCTCAAAAGCTCACAGCCAGTAATTTTAAAATCATCAGCACCCGCTCAGTCTAAGATCAAATCGCTAGCTGAGTTAGAAAAAGAAATAGAAGCAAAGTACCATCCCACATATCCTCACAAGCAACCTGTATCTAAAAAAGCCAAACGGGGTGTCTTGGGCAAAATGATTGGGATGGCCATACTCTTAGGGATTCCGGTGGGTGTGGTTTGGGTGGCAAACTTGCCTTATCCACAGATGCGCCGTTCGGTTGCCAAAACGGCTCCCATGTTACTGTTACCCAGTTATATGGATATGGAATCGAACTATCGACAGGCGATCGCATCTGTTGAACAAGCTGAACAGTTAATCGAAAATGCGACAAGTCCGGCTGATTTAGATTTAGGCGAACAAAAAGTTAAAGCGGCACAAAAAAATCTTGATGCCTTGCCTATTGGCTTTTTAAATGACTGGCCGGAATATAAATATTGGTGGTACGATTGGCGATTTAATGTCTATACATTTAATAATGCTCGTCAAAAAATTGGGCAACTAGACGCTAAGGTTTTTCAAGAAAAGAATGCTCAAACGTTGCTTACCGATAGTGAACAGTCACTGGCTAAAGCGAAACAGCAATATCAACAAGCATCCACACCCCAAGACAAGCAAACTGCTATTTCAGCATGGCGTTCGGCTATTAATCAACTACAGCAAGTTCCATCCGTTACTCTAGCCGGAAAAACCGCACAAGCTCAACTTGAGAATTACCAACAGGATTTTCAAGAAATTGTAGGGCTTGCGGCTAGTAATGAGCGTATTAGTACCTTCATTGAAGCAGCACGGCGGTTTTCTTGGGAAGCCGCTAAAGCGGGACAAAATCCGCCTCATACCGTTACTGAGTGGGAACAAGTAGAGAATTTATGGGAACAGGCGATCGCTCAGCTTAAAGAAATTCCCTCAGATGATTTAGCCGGTTATGCCCAAGCGCAAAAGTTAGTGGCACAATACAACACGAATTTAGGACAAGTAAAGATACGAAAACAAGCTGAACAAGATTCAGCAGCATCGTTGCAACAGGCGCAAAGTAAAATTCAACAATTGCTTGCTTCCACTCCCTCTGATGCTCAATCAGTCAATCGTAACTATACAATTAGTCAAATTCAAGGAATTATTAATGAATTGGAACAGGTACAAAATGGCACAACTTCTTATCTAAAAGCTCAAGAACTGTTGCTATCTGCCAAGAATAAACTCAAGCAATTTCAGCCATGATGAAGAGTAATCTCATGTCTGAATAATTAACTCTAATAAAACCTGGTATGAGGGCGGGTATGAATTGAAAATTATTGGTTTACTAAGCTAAATAATTGCATAAACCCGCCCCTACATATATTACAGGTGTTTAACCAGACATGATTATGTTATCAAAACTCTATTCTACAGCTCATACAATAAAGATAATCAGTCTCTACATTGACCCATGACAACGTTAAACGCTAGTCAACTCACTCTCGATGATGTTCATCGTCTTTTTGGTTTCCAAGAGCAATTTAACGGTTCATTTACTCCCTTATTATCCCTAGAACCTATTAGTGAGCTTGAACAACAGGAACTTATCCGAATTTGGCATGATTTTAAGCCTTATATCACCACAGGTAAAGTTTCTGAAGGTGTGGTTAAGGCGATGACAACGTTTCCCTTAATGCGAATTGCTGGTTATTATACTCCTCCCATTCGGTTGAGTATTGAAGAAGGTATTGCTGCTATTAATATCGTGAATGAAGAAACTAGGATTACAGGTCGGTTTGATATTCTAGCAATTAATCGGGAACTATTGACGGCTGCTGATACTTTTTTTTGGGTATTGGTGATTGAAACTAAGGAAGGTTTAGCCAATGTTTGGGCAGGTTTACCTCAACTCTTAGCTTATGCCTCTAAAAGCATCGAGCATCAAGCTTCAGTTTGGGGATTGGCAACAAACGGACTGAATTATCAGTTTGTATATATTCAGTCCGGAAATCCTCCAACTTATCAAATTATGCCTTTATTGAATTTATTTGAGCGGGAAAATTCTGTCCGACTTTTGCAAGTTCTTAAGGCGATTTGTAAGCTAGAGAATCAAACAATTTTCGAGTGATACCCTAATCAAATTATCAATGGTTTCACGACTCGGTAGAACGAGCCAATGCATTTTCCAAATCAGATAGCTGGACACCACCGGAGAAAGCTTCACCGTTGAGTACTAAAAAAGGTGTACCCGAAATACCTAAAGTTTGAGCCAGACGGATATCCTCATCAATCGCTCTATCGGCATTCGCTCTATCTTTCTCAAACTTTTCTAAATCTAGATTGAGGTTTTTAGCTGTAGCTAAATACACCTTTTCACCTAACTTATCCTGTTGAGAAAAGAGAGCATCCTGGTATTCCCAAAACTTTCCTTGTTGAAGTGCTGCCCAAGCCGCTTTAGCCGCAGGCATCGCTTCAGGATGAATGGAAGTTATGGGGAAATGTTTGTAAACTAAAGTGACTTCATCTCCATGTTTGTCCATAAACTGTTTGACGATTTTATGAGCCTTAGCACAGTAGGGGCATTGAAAGTCTGAAAATTCCATGAGTACGACTTTTAGATCGTTTGCCCCAGTTGTGGGAGACTCATGAATAACAAGTTTAGGGTTGGTTTCTAGTGCTTGTAAAAATCCCTGGCGTATCTGTTGCAGTTGGGCTTGTTGTTGCTGTTGGTAGGCTTGGGCTGATTCTACAATGACCTCTGGGTGTTCGCGGACAATTTGCAAGACTTGTTCTGGGTGCTTGCGGAGGACTTGCAAAACTTGTTCTTCGAGTTGAGGACTGACTTCGCTGGCCGCTTGTGCTGGGGGTGTCCAGGTGAGCAGTGTTAAGCTCAGTAGCAGCAAACTGGTTAGTCTTAAGGCTTTCTTGGCTAAGGCTAGGAAAGGGGTTAAGGTATTGGGCAAACGTTGCGCTTGATACATAAATTACCCTGCAAGTTGCTGACATCCTCTACTTTACTTGCCTGATCTGATAACGGCTTGTGTTCTCTCGAATCATACGGGCAGATGTCTTCTAAATCTCAATCACTGCTGAACTGGCTGTTGCAGCAGTTTCAACTCCAACCAGGTAAGCCCGATATTGCTGCCAGTTTGCAGTCCTTTGTATTGGTTTTAGTTCCAATTAGGGTTGGAGTGCTGATGCATCATCCGGCTGCTAGCGCGATCGCACTTAAACCTAAAAGCCACCTTGGACAAGGCGGCTTTTATATGAGAGTTTTAGGTTTAGAGTTTTAGAGTTTAGAGGTTAATCATAATTTGGCTAGTTTTCCCTCTTAGTGAGGTTGGTAGCCTCGCAGCTGCTTAATTAAAGAGTAATCTGCCTATAGGTATAAAGCTACTAAAATTAGGGAACTTCACTTAAAAAACACAATACTAGGAGAAAATATCAAATCTGTTTAAAGATAGCCTCTTTTTACTTTACAAATCAGTTTCACCGAAGGAGAAAGCGCTCAACCATCTCCCGAAAAAAAGCTCAGTCATTGGGCTTTCAACTTGTCCCCCAACCCACTACCACTAAGAGTGTTTCTCGAAAGAGGGATACTGCTAGTACATCACGGCCCCAATAAAGCTACCATTCACGTATCCACGAAACACTTACCATGTAAGCCTTTTGAATGCGAGAATGCGTGAATTCCGCCTAACGGTACTAGATGTGTTAACCCAACCGTACCCTCAGCTATAGCCGTATACTGGAATGTGCATTTGGAGTCCGAAAGGAGACACGGCATGGCATCCATCCGTGAGTTGCATAAACAACTCATTCGTAAACAACGCTCAAGCGTCGAGATTACTCAAGAAGCCCTAGACCGAATTCAAGCGCTAGAGCCAAAACTGCATAGCTTTCTGAGCATAACTCCAGAACATGCCTTAGAACAGGCGCGTCAAGTGGATGCCAAAATCGCGGCTGGGGAACAAATAGGACTCTTGGCCGGAATTCCCATTGGCATTAAAGATAATATGTGTACCAAGGGAATTCGTACCACTTGCGCCTCTAAAATTCTGGAAAACTTTGTCCCTCCATACGAGTCCACTGTGACAAAAAAGCTCCAGGACGCAGGAGCCGTGATGGTCGGGAAAACGAACCTGGATGAATTTGCGATGGGCAGTTCTACCGAGAACTCCGCCTATCAAGTTACCGCTAACCCTTGGGATGTGGAGCGAGTACCGGGCGGTTCCTCTGGTGGTTCAGCGGCCGCTGTGGCGGCGGGAGAATGCGTGGTAGCTCTTGGTTCAGATACCGGGGGTTCGATTCGTCAACCGGCTTCATTTTGCGGCGTTGTGGGGCTAAAACCGACTTATGGCTTGGTGTCTCGTTACGGCCTGGTTGCCTTTGCCTCTTCGTTAGATCAAATTGGGCCGTTTGGGCGCACGGTAGAAGATGCGGCGATTTTATTAACTGCGATCGCCGGTTATGACCCTAACGATGCCACCAGTCTCAAGGTGGAAATTCCAGACTACACCAAAGTCCTTCAACCTGACCTCAAGCCAAGAGGACGGATTAAGATTGGTGTGATTAAAGAAACCTTTGGTCAGGGTTTAGACCCCGCAGTTGAGCAAACTCTCACTAAAGCGATCGATCAACTCCAAACTCTAGGTGCAGAAATCCATGTGGTGTCTTGTCCTCGCTTCCGCTATGGATTGCCCACTTACTACATTATTGCTCCCAGCGAAGCATCTGCTAATCTCGCCCGTTACGATGGCGTCAAGTACGGTTTTCGGGTTCCTGATGCCGAAAATCTCCTAGATATGTACAAAAAAACCCGCTCTGCTGGGTTCGGTGCTGAAGTCAAACGCCGGATTATGCTGGGTACGTATGCCCTCTCCGCCGGCTACTATGATGCCTACTACCTTAAAGCCCAAAAAGTCCGCACTTTGATTAAGCAAGACTTTGAGAATGCCTTTAAACAAGTCGATATCTTAGTCTGTCCGACTGCACCCACCACAGCCTTTAAAGCCGGAGAAAAGCTAGAAGACCCCTTGAGTATGTATCTGGGTGACTTGATGACGATTCCGGTCAATCTAGCAGGCTTACCAGGGATGAGTATACCCTGTGGCTTTGATGAGAATGGGCTCCCGATTGGTATGCAATTAATTGGTAAAGTCTTGCGTGAAGACCAACTGTTTCAGGTTGCTTATGCTTATGAGCAATCAACCCAGTGGCATCTGCGATCGCCCCAGCTTCAGTAAAGGTGCGGGGGTGCGGGGGTGCGGGGGTGCGGGGGTACTCGGGAGCTGGGGAGCTGGGGAGCGGGGGAGCTGGGGAGCGGGGGAAAAAAAGAAAAAAGACAGACGCCTATAAACCTTTGTTCATAACCAATCGATGGAAAATCCCTATCTCCTGACTCCCTGACTCCTGACCCCTGACCCCTATTTTAAAAAATTTAGTTTTTAATTTAACTTTTAGTAGTACTTTAGTACTTATCAAGAGTTCTATCCGCAGGGTTCACCCTGCAATCACTCGTCATTCTCGTTACTAAAATTCCCTAAAGTCCTATATGTAGTGCCAACTCTCTCAAAAGACTCTAAATATAGAGCCTTAAATCAGTTAATCTAGTTTCATCGCTTAAAGTGTCATTGGTTGAAAAGCCTATGTCTTTCGTTGGTCTACATATTCATAGTGATTACAGCTTACTAGATGGAGCTTCTCAGCTACCGGAGTTGGTGGATCGAGCGGCACAATTAGGAATGCCTGCGATCGCATTGACCGATCATGGAGTGATGTACGGCGCGATCGAACTCATCAAAGTCTGTCGTAGTCGGAATGTCAAGCCGATTATTGGCAATGAAATGTATGTAGTCAACGGTGACATTGAAGATAAAACTAAGCGTTACCGTAAATATCACCAAGTTGTCTTAGCCAAAAATACTCAAGGCTACAAGAATTTAGTTAAGTTAACCACAATTTCTCACCTCAAAGGTATGCAGGGACGAGGTATTTTTTCTCGCCCTTGTATTAATAAAGAGCTGCTAAAGCAATATCGAGAAGGATTGATTGTTACCAGTGCCTGTTTGGGGGGTGAAGTTCCTCAAGCGATTCTCAAAAATGATCTGCAACTTGCCCGTGAAGTTGCCAAATGGTACAAAGAAGTCTTCGCCGATGATTATTACCTAGAAATTCAAGACCACGGTTCTATAGAAGATCGCATTGTTAACATTGAACTGGTTAAGATTGCGCGAGAACTGGACATTAAAATTATTGCAACGAATGATTCTCACTTTATTTCCTGCTACGATGTCGAAGCTCATGATGCTTTGCTGTGCATTCAAACTGGCAAGCTGATTGAAGAAGACAAACGAATGCGTTATAGCGGGACTGAGTATTTGAAATCTGCCGACGAGATGAGGCAGTTATTTCGAGATCATTTACCGGATGATCTGATTCAAGAAGCGATCGCTAATACGCTAGAAGTTGCCGAAAAAATCAAACTTTACGAAATTATGGGGGAACCTCGCATCCCCGATTATCCGGTTCCCAGTGGCCATACTGCTGATACTTATTTAGAAGAATTATCTTGGGCAGGACTATTGGAGCGTTTAAAATGTCGCTCTCGCAGTGAAATTAGTGCCGTTTATAAGCAACGGATGGAGTATGAATTAAAAATGCTCCAACAGATGGGATTTTCTACTTATTTTTTAGTCGTTTGGGACTATATTAATTTCGCTCGCGTCAATCACATTCCTGTAGGGCCTGGTCGCGGTTCTGCTGCGGGTTCTCTGGTAGCTTACTCTCTAAAAATTACTAATATTGACCCTGTACATCATGGCCTTTTATTCGAGCGTTTCTTAAATCCAGAACGTAAATCAATGCCAGATATTGATACTGATTTCTGCATTGAACGACGGGATGAAGTGATTGAATATGTCACCCGTAAATATGGTAAAGACCGAGTTGCCCAAATTATTACCTTTAACCGTCTAACGTCTAAAGCCGTACTCAAAGATGTTGCTAGAGTATTGGATATTCCCTATAAACAAGCCGATCAAATGGCGAAACTTATCCCTGTAGTGCGGGGTAAGCCAACCAAACTCGCGGTTATGATTTCTGATGAAACTCCTGCTCCTGAGTTTAAACAAGCATACGATCAAGACCCTCAAGTTCAGCATTGGGTCAATATGGCTATGCGAATTGAAGGGACAAATAAAACATTTGGCGTTCATGCGGCTGGCGTCGTCATTTCGGCAGAACCTTTGGATGAAATTGTGCCATTGCAAGTCAATAATGATGGGTCTGTCATCACCCAATATTTCATGGAAGATTTGGAAGCCTTGGGATTGTTGAAAATGGATTTCTTGGGGCTGAAGAACCTAACAACGATTCAAAAGACCGCCGATTTAATTAGGCAAAGTCAAAACATTGAACTAGATTTAGACCAGCTACCGATTGATGAACGTCGAGCTTTTCATATTCTAGAAAAAGGTGAAGTGAATAAACTTCCCAGAGATATCAAAAAAACCTATAAATTATTAGAACAAGGCGATTTAGAAGGCATCTTTCAATTAGAATCTTCCGGAATGCGCCAGGTTGTACGTGACTTAAAGCCTTCGAGTATTGAGGATATTTCTTCAATTTTAGCCCTTTATCGACCGGGGCCTTTAGATGCGGGACTGATTCCTAAATTTATTAATCGTAAACATGGTAAGGAAAAAGTAGAGTATCAACATCCATTATTAGAGCCTATTCTCAAAGAAACTTATGGAACACTCTGCTATCAAGAGCAAATTATGAAAATGGCTCAGGATTTGGCAGGCTATTCCTTGGGACAAGCTGATTTACTCAGGAGAGCAATGGGTAAGAAGAAGGTTTCTGAGATGCAAAAGCATCGGGAAATTTTCATTGATGGCTCGGCTAAAAATGGGGTTCCGAAAAAAGTAGCAGAAGAGTTATTTGAGCAAATGATTCTCTTTGCCGAATATTGCTTGAGCTATGATACCGAAATTTTAACGGTCGAATATGGCTTCATGCCCATTGGAAAAATTGTTGAGGAAGCTATTGAGTGTACAGTCTATAGTATCGATAGAAATGGCTATATGTATACTCAACCGATCGCACAGTGGCATCACCGAGGCCAACAAGAAGTGTTTGAGTACGAACTCGATGACGGTTCAGTGATTCGAGCAACCCCCGATCATAAATTTATGACGAGTGAGGGGCAGATGCTCCCCATTGATCAGATCTTTGAACAAGGTCTAGAGTTAAGACAGGTGGAGCGATCGCAACGGCTGCTATTCGATACCGTTTAATTACTGTGCTCAAATGTGTAATATTGCTCTGAGTCTTTGATGTGATAAAGTACACATCTTATACTAAGGCTACTTTGTCATTGAGGTGGAGGCTAATCGGTAGGCTGTTGTTAATAGATTCGACTACGGCATTGGCTGTAAACCCCAATCAATAGAGTGAATCATTTTCCATACTATACAATCCAAATAAAATCAGTATTTTTTTATACAAAAAAAGATTTGTTTATCTTAACTTGATACAACTTGCCAACAAAGTCTTGTGCTATACATTCGAGCAACTTACTTCTATTCAAGTATTATTCTTACTTTCAATGCCCACTAACTTCTCTAGAGTTAGAGTAAAGATTCTGTGAAGCGATGTTCAAATCTAACTTTAGGAAGATTTGTGCTATACAATCGAACTCATCAAGCACAACAGTGATTCTAATTAATACGAAGAAACCTTCAAAGCTTTAGCTAAACAAGATTAACTTCACAGTTACTGCAAGTTAAAGTGGCTCCAAGGACTTCTCAGTGTTAGCGATAAATCAAACTAAATTCATCTACTCTCAATGATGGGTTCGCAGACTTGCCTGAACCCAAGAATCTATTAGGGTGAGCAATCCAATGGCCGAGTACTCTCAACCAGTTTCTGAGTTGAGTATTTTTATCATCTCCAATTTTTCAAGAATAAAAACAATTGTTGCTTGACTTAAAAAGTACCTTTTTAACTCTGTGCCGTATCTGAATAGCTATTATGCAGGGACAATCCATTTCTACAGTATCTGATTACAAAACAATGCCCCGTTCATTGTTATCAAACTTGCTGATTTTGATGGCAAGCGCGGGATTAATTATATTTGCTATGCGCCTGCTCCATACAAGATTGACCTCAGTTATTAGCCGTGACGCAGTGATTAATGGCACATTAATTGATGTCAATGCGCCGTTAGAAGGGACTGTAACTGAATTATCAGTCAAAACTGGAGAAGCTGTCCCTAAAGATCGGATAGCAGTTGGAATTAAAAATGAGCGAGTCAGTGAACTCCAAGTTAAGGAAATTCAAAGTCGTATTAACGAACAAAAATCAGAACTAGAGAGAGCTCAAGCGCAGTTATCACGTCAACTTGCGTTGATGCAAAGCATATTAGATGATCAAAAAAATCAATCTCAATTGGAATCATTAGAAGCTCAAGATTCTGTATCTCAAGCTGAAGCAGAACTGATGACGGCACGTTCTCGTTATCAGATTGCTCAAACGAGTTACAATCGCTCTAAATTTTTAACTCAAGAAGGGGCAATCGCTCAAACTCAATTAGATGAAGCCAAACGAGAATTAGAAGAAAGTAAAAATCAGGTTAGTGGGCTTGAAGCCGCATTAAGAGCGATACGCGCCAATCAAAAAGCAGTGGGATTGGGATTAAACCTAGCGCGCAGTCGCAGTAATTTTGATCCAAGAATTCGGGTGCAAGAACTACAGTTACAAATTGACGATCAACACAAAGCGATCGCCACAATTCAACAGAACCTTAAAAACGCCCAATCCGAACTGGTTCAAGCCAAAAAGGAGATGGAGCAAAAACAGGTGATAGAGGTTAAAACTCCAACCAATGGAGTGGTGTGGCATATATCCGCTCAACGTGGTCAATATGTGCAGCAAGGAGATCGACTCGGACAATTACTCGACTGTAGCCGACGCTGGGTCGATGTCTTCGTTGACGAGCAAGCAGTACGCTCCATCAGTCCGGGAACATCGGCAACCATTAAACTCTACGGTTCTGATTCTCAAGTTTTGCAGGGACGCGTTAGCATCATCCGCTCAGGTTTAGGACGATTAGCAGCCGGTGAAGATGTTGCCGTACCCCTGACCCCCAACCTACCTCGACAAAGCCAAGTGCGAGTCGATCTCGATCCAGCAACGTCTAAAGGAGCACCGAACCTTTTATGCTACGTCGGATATACCGGTCGAGTCACCTTTGAACTCAAATAAATCCACTCTGTCCTTACTGTTTCGTTGCATTTATTTCCCCGTAGTCCTATGCGTCTTAGCAATCGTCCTGTACCCAAAAGTACACCTAAAAGTACCAGCAAGCCCAAACTCAAGGTCGTTCCTAAAACTCAAACTAAAACATTAATCTCTCCCTGGGTTTGGGGACTGTTCATCGTCAGTTTAATTTTTTTTATCGGGACTATTTACGTGACCAGTTGGACCAGTACTGGGCCGACTTTTTTACCCTCGGAGCTCTCTAGCCGGCTGACTGTTGGGTTGAGTCCGTTAACTCTACGAATCGACCCACCTGGAATTCGTTATCTCCCTGAATTTCTGCAAATCCCTGGAGATACCTGGGAAATTCTGTGGCCTCTGGCTGGGGTGGCGATGATCTGCGCGTTAACGCGGGTAATTCCATCCACAAACTGGACTCGATTAATCGTCAAATCCCTCATTGTTGCGCTGGCTGTACGCTACATGCTCTGGCGCACCCTAGGCGATACGATGAACTTTGCGACCTGGTGGACTAGCGCTATCAGCGTGTTCATCTATGGTATTGAGGTGTTTGGGTTTGTCTCGCTGACTTTGAACAGTTTGCAAACGATTTGGTCGAATGCCGATTTACGCAGTAAGCAAGCGGATCGCTACGGGGAGGATATCCGTTCAGGCCGATACCTACCCTCAGTCGATGTTTTTGTCCCCACTTACAACGAACCGGAGTTCATTGTACGTCGCACAGTAGTAGGATGTCAGGCAATAGACTATCCCAACAAAAAAGTCTACATCCTGGATGACTCGATTCGCCCCCACATACGAGCACTGGCTGAAGAGTTAGGTTGTGGATACATCACCCGTCGCCCTGATTTCATTAACAAACATGCCAAAGCCGGCAACCTGAATAATGCTCTCCCTCAGACGGATGGAGAGCTAATTACAGTGATGGATGCCGACTTCGTACCCTTCAAAAACTTCTTGATGCGAACCGTTGGGTTCTTCCAGCAACCGGATGTGGCGATTGTTCAGACTCCGCAAGATTTTTATAATCCTGATCACCACGTCCGGAACCTAGGGATTTCTCATATCTTCCCCAATGACTTAGCCATGTTCTTCCGCTTCGACCAATCTACGCGGGATACGGCTAATTCTGCCATGTGTTGTGGTACGTCTTATGTTATGAGGCGCAAGAGCCTAGAGTCGATTGGAGGATACTTTACACGTTGCGTGTCCGAAGACTCTTCTACCTCCACCTTACTGCTGACTCAGGGATGGCGAGTCGTTTACTTGAACGAAACTCTCAGTATGGGAGAGTCTACCCGCAACTACGCCGACTTCATGAAGCAACGCCTGCGCTGGTTGCAAGGGAATCTTCAGATTTTCTATTGCGCCAAGCAAGTTCCTGTGTGGAAGAAGCTGAATTGGGTGCAGCGATGCTATATGCTGACGCACTTGATGGGCTGTTTTCAACCCTTGATTCGTGCCGTCTGTCTGCTGATGCCTTTGTTCAGTCTCTATATCGGGTTCTCGCCCGTGATGTCTACAATTCCGGAAATCGTTTATTATGGTCTTCCTTTCTTGGTCTTGCTAGCCGGCACCACGGGTTGGGCTTCAAACTATCACTCGTCTTACTTTTTCAATCAAGTTTACGAAACCATTTTCTGCTTCCCTGGCTTACGACGCTTGTTTGCCACTCTTCAGAAGCCCTTTGGCAAAGGATTTGCAGTAACACCTAAAGGGGTGACGGTTAATTCTAAGAACTACAATCTCCACGCAACCTGGCCGTTGGTTGTCATTATGGCACTCACGGTGATTGTCATCTCTCTACATTTAGTCGGTTATCGGATGGGAGTATGGCAAGCCATTACATCCCCGGAATTTGGACTGGTGTATTTCTGGTTAATTCACAACTTTGTGATTCTCGGTGTAGCTGTCCTTGCTGCGATTGATCAGCCTGAGCGCCGATTAGTCGATCGCTTCCCATTACGTACCGCTTGTAAAATCGACCTAGGTGAGCGCCGTTATTGGGGTCACACTAATGATGTTTCGGAAGGGGGGGCAAGTCTGACTCTGGTGGCAGAAGACCCTATTCCTCGGCATATTACAGTGGACATGGAGTTTTTAGAGCGTGACTTTTCTGTAGAGGCAGAAGTGGTTAAATCTCGGCTCAAAAATGGCTGTGTCGAGCTTTCTTTGAGGTTTAAAACCTTAGATGCTCAACAAAGTCGAAAACTGATTGAACTGCTCTATACGGAATACAATTGGTGGAAGCGTAGCCGACAGGTTGGAGGGCTGGATTCCTTCCTGGCTATCGTCATGTCATTTTTGCGATTAAAACCGCTACTCGCCATCTATGACTCCCAATCTTCTTCTCGTTCTCGGCATCGTACTCGGCATTTAAATTGATATCGAGGACATTAATTTCCTAAGTCCATCCCATCACTTTCTCTCTCCAAAAACTTTTACCCTAGCAAAACGATTGAGGTTGCTAGGGTTTACTCTTAGGTGGGGCGTTATACCAAATCCGGTCAGAAAACCCCTTTATTCCTTGACAGGCAGGGGTGCAGGGGTGCAGGGGTGCAGGGGAGCAGGGGAGAAAAAATACTAGCTTGGAAAGGGGGGCTACCAATGCGGATTTGGTATGAAACGTAAATCAGCGATCGCCCCCACTGCACCACTGATCAGCAAAAGCATCACGCCTTCGCTATCTTCACCGAAGTTTTTGCTTGATGATTGTAATCACTTGAGCCAGTTGTTTCTTGAGAGCATCAATTTCACCCTGCATTTTGGCAATTTTGGCATTCAGGGCTTGAATTTCAGCCGCTGAAGCAGACGATGCTGCAGTTTCAGCCCCTACCTCAGCTGCTGGTGTAGGTGCTTGTGTTACAGGGCGAGGTTTTTTCGCCTTACCCATCGCTTCTTTGATCGCATCAACAAGTTGCTTTTTCTCAAAGGGTTTTTCAACAAAGGCAAAATACTCAAAAGGTTCGGGGATTTTCTCAGCGACTTCTTCCTTACGTCCCGACATTAATACTAAAGGAATCGTCTGATATTCCCCATGATTTTGAATATGTTGAAATACCTCCCAACCACTCATTTTGGGGAGAAGAAAATCTAGCATGATTAAATTGGGACGTGCTGTCTGAATTAAATTCAGTCCCTCGACACCATCTTGAGCTTCCAAAACCTCAAAGTTACCTGGCGGCAACATTTCTCTAACACGCATCCGGATAACTTTACTGTCATCAATTACCAGGATTTTATGACTTGCCACGACTGACTCCTTTGGAGAGGTAAATTAAATAACACTACAGTTTAGAAAAACAACTGCTGTAGACTCTAGAGGATGAATATAATCCTGAGTCCCAAATTAACTGATGTAAGCGCCGCTAGTTCAAATTCATGGTATAGCGTCAGTGTGTCTCGCTTGGAGTAGTCAAGTCACTTCCTACCCAGTTAAGAGAAACTAGCGATATTCATACAGGACAAACTTATTTTTGTCTGTTAAGTGTGATACAACAATCAAACATCCTCAACTCTTTGCCATTTTAAGGGTAAGTCCCAAAGCATGGGATCTGCATGATTCTAGATTAATCTGGTCTGACAGCTACGATCAAAAAAACTGAGTAACCACAACGGAGAGTAGATGCTCTAACCTTTGTATCATTATTGAAACCACAAAACTGTTGCTATTCATCCCAACGCCTGGGTCGTTTGCCTTCCAATTTTATGGATTTGTCTACTAAAACTCAGCCTTCTGTAACGTCTACCCCGACTCCTAACTCGTGGCGTCATGAGATCGAAGCCATGCCACCCTGGTTACGGCGTTCAATCGGTAAAGCCAGCGAGCTCTCTACAGTACAGCGCATCATCAAGCAACGAAACATCCATACCATTTGCGAGGAGGGACGCTGCCCGAACCGAGGAGAATGCTATGCCCAAAAGACGGCAACCTTTTTGCTGATGGGGCCGACTTGCACCCGTGCTTGTGCCTTTTGTCAGGTAGACAAGGGACACGCACCCATGCCTCTTGACTTTGAGGAACCCCGCAAAGTGGCTGAAGCGGTCAATCTCTTAGGATTGCGCTATGTAGTCCTAACCTCCGTGGCGCGAGACGATTTGCCTGATGCCGGAGCTAGTTGGTTTGTTGCGACCATGAATGCTATTCGTCAGCTTAACCCAGATACCGAGATTGAGGTACTGACGGCGGATTTTTGGGGAGGGAAAGATGATTTAGGGCAATCTCCCGCCGATTTACAACGCCAGCGAGTCGCAACAATAGTTAAGGCTCATCCCGCTTGTTATAACCACAATATCGAGACGGTACGGCGCTTGCAGGGGCGAGTACGGCGAGGAGCACAGTATGAGCGATCGCTCGACGTTCTCCGGTTTGTCAAAACCCTCAACCCCGAAATTCCCACCAAGTCAGGATTGATGCTGGGACATGGAGAAACTCAAGCAGAAGTGATTGAGGCCATGGTAGATTTACGCAATGCCCGATGCGATCGCCTGACAATCGGACAATATATGCGTCCTTCTCTCCAACATTTGCCCGTACAAAAATATTGGACACCAGAAGAATTTGAGCAATTAGGCGCGATCGCACGAGACGTAGGGTTTTCCCACGTTCGCTCAGGCCCGCTCGTCCGTAGTTCGTACCACGCTGGAGAGAGCCTATAAATGAAATGATTTGTATGAATCAGTCCGATAGGGATAGCTCTAGGTGACGCTTTGAATTTATGATTTTTTAAAAGTCTCTGACATAGGAGCGAATAACATGACCAAAAATTACGAAGCCCCCGTTGCCAAATCTGGCGCTAAGCCCCCCTACCCCTTCCGCCTGTTTTGGGCAGCACTACTGCTAGGGGTGAATTTCTTAGTAGCCGCCTATTATTTCCATATCATCGAGTAGTGTCCTTCGTCTGATATTTTTCTTACGAAAATTATGATGAGGGCAAAGCATGGGCTTAGGAATACCGTACTTTTATCGGTACTCTGAGCCTAAGTGCTTTGCCCCTACTTTTTAGGATTGGCGGCAGCGTTCAGAGCATATTCCCGAAATCGCTCTAAATCCGCTAACAACGTGGACTCCACCACGCGCCCGATAAACAGGTTGTCCATCAACTGACCTAAAAAACCAGGAATGGAATAAGCCACCGTCATTTTGACAATACTGCTGCTGCGGCGATCATAGAAGCGAATTGCTCCTCGATTAGGCAAACCATCAACCGATTCCCACTGAATAATCTGCTGGGGTTCTATTCTTACAATTCGGGATAGCCAGCTAAATTCTAAGCCTCCCGTTGCCAGCTTCCATCGAGACAAATCGGGATTGTCTTCCAAAACCTGAACGGAATCAATCCACTTCATCCAACGAGGCATTTGTCCTAAATCAGACCAAAGGCTCCATGATAGTTCAAGGGGAACCGCCACTTCGATCTGTACACTGTGTTCTAGCCAATCAGACATTCGATTTTAAATTTTGGATTTTGGTATTTCGGATTAGATCATCTCCACCGCCTTCCTGCCCCCTGCCCCACTCCTAGAGCGTTTTTTTAGGAGTTCTTAGGAGTTCTTAGTGAATCTTGAGTGATGTTTGGCTAGGGATTAAAAACTCGATGGACTTATGCTGTAGTCACGGGGATTCGCTCAACCTGTTCTGGAGCATTTTCCAAAATAGCTTTAGCGGCCTGACGCCCCGATAACGTTGCTCCTTCCATGCTATCGATATAGTCTTGCTGGGTGTAACTTCCCGCCAGGAAGAAATTGCTGATGAGTGTCTTTTGCGCGGGGCGATAAGGGTCCATCCCTGGTGCTTCACGATATAGAGACTGAGCCAGCTTGACGACACTGTACCAAGTCATGTTCAATTCTCGCGACGAGGGGAAGAGTTCATGAACTTGTTTGAGGACGTGTTGGGCGATCGCTTCATTATTTTGTCGGATAAACGGATCGCCTGGAGTGAGCACCAATTGCAGCAGCGAACCCTGTCCCTCACGGTAATAATCAGCCGGACTGGTTAAAGCTAAATCCGCAAAGCAAGAGAAGTCAGCATCAGGGGTATAGAGAAGATTATCGATTCCGGCCGCTGCTTCTAGTTGCTTGCGCTTGCTAGCGTCGTGTAACTCTGTTACCCAACCATCAAACCTTAATTGTACTGTGGCCACAGGTACGGCCTCAAGTTTGTAAATATTGTCAAATTCCGGCCACTTGCGCCATTCTTGAGGTAAGAGGCGATGCACTCCAGGGATATCAGTCGCACAGACGTAAGCATCCGCCACAATCGTTTCTTCCGTTTCACCATTGGCAATCACTAAGCCGGTGACTTGGGTTTTTCCCTCCGTTTCGGTAAACAGAATCTCGCGGACTCGACGCCTGGTATAAATTTTTCCGCCTCGGGCTTCTAAATAATCAATAATCGGTTTATGCAGGTACTCGTAGGGAGAACCCTCCAGCATTCGCAGCACCGATGCTTCACTTTTTAAAGCAAAGAATTGGAAAATTGTCAACATACACCGAGCGGAAATATTCTCGGTGTCGATAAAACCCAGAGCGTAGGCGATAGGGTTCCACATCCGCTTTAAGCTGCCATCATTGCCACCGTGCTTGCGGAACCAATCGGCAAAACTGATTTTATCGAGTTCCCGGATAGTTCTCATCGCACCATCAAAGTCCACCAAACCGCGAACGATGGGACTGATACCCAGTGCGAGGGAGTTGTGCAGCTTATCTTGGAGAGAGAGCTGAGAGGTGGTGAAAAAGGCTTTGAGTCCATTAAAGGGCGCACCGGTAATAAAGCGAAAATCAAGCGCTCCTGTGCGTCCGCCTTTGTTAATAAAGGTGTGGGTATGCTCCTTGAGGCGGAGGTTCTCAATTGCTCCCACCTTCTTCATCAAGTCAAATAAGTTGTAATAGCAGCCAAAAAAGACGTGCAACCCCATCTCAACATGGTTGCCATCCTTATCTACCCAACTGCCGACTTTCCCTCCCACAAAGGGGCGAGATTCAAAAATTTCGACTTCATGTCCAGCATCGACTAATTCAATGGCGGTCGCCATTCCGGCTAGTCCTGCCCCAACAATTGCAACGCGCATTCAGCCTTTCCCTTTCAGTGTCACTCTAGATTTTAAACCTTTGTTAAGTTCCTTAACCAGAGTCAACGGGTTTCATCCGGAGCAGGGAGGTTGTAGGGGCGGGTTTAGAGAATCAAGAGCGTCAAATCAATAACCTTTCAACAAAACCCACCTTTCCCCGGAGTGTAAGTGTGTGTCTTGAGAGTCATCCAAAATCTAACGTCTGCCGTCTGCCTTGTTAAGCTAATGTGCATTTAACTTGTACATTCTAAACACAGAATCAAAACGCTCAAATTCTCTCCCCTGCTCCCCTGCTTTCCTGCTCCTCCGCAGCCTCAATATGAAAACTAAATGCGTAGCAGCTTACCACCAATTAGGTGAGACAGTCCACTACCGAGGATTCTTGAGAATGGTGGAAGATGTTAGTCAAGCCACATCTAACAGAAACAGCGCCAACAAGATCAGGTATAAAAGTAGGGCAAATACGACTAATACAAAGGGAGGTGTAAAGAACATCGGCAAGCCCGATTCATCTAACAACGTCGGGAGAAACCCTTGATTACATAAAGACTCCCCACAAGTTTGATAATTAAATAAAACAACGAAACCTTGAAAACCTAATATCTTCAAGAAAAGACTACCCTTAACTTTAACCTGCGCTCGCCTCCTACGAGTGCGAAAAATTGCACTAAAAAACAACACAATGCAACTAATTAAATAATATAAATTGGTGAAAAAATAATAAAAAAATATAGCTATCCAACCATCAGAGGTAGATAAAAACAACGGCACACTGATGAGGGCGTAAATTACATAAAAAATAAAAAACACCCAAATGTTAATTTTAATCATTGGGCTTCTATCAAGTAAATTTGTACAAGTGGTTAGTTTTGCCAACAACCCATGAGATTGATGGCTGTAGAAAAAAGGTAGAATCGCTCACCCGTGAAATCGTATCTGCTAATCATTACAAATAAACTCGCTGCAATCCGGAGTGATTGACATAGAAATTAGAAGTCTCCGAGTCGTAGGGATACATCTATTGGCAACTGTCACCCTGCAATTAATAAACAGGACAGCTTATAAAATCCTGAAGGGTTTAATAAAAATTACTAAATTAAAATTCATGAAATATATGTAAACATGATGGCAAGAAACACTATACACAAGTAGCAGAGCAAGGAGACTTCAGATGGTAGCACTTGCAGAGGACATTAAACGTAGGCTGACAATGCAGACGCTGGAGATTGCGCCTAGTACAACCGCGATTCGATCGCTAGACTGGGATCGCGATCGCTTCGATATTGAATTTGGGTTACAAAATGGCACCACTTACAATTCATTCGTCATTAAGAGTGAAAAAACGGCGTTAATCGATACCTCTCACGAAAAGTTCCGTCAGCTATACCTCGATACATTGGCAGAACAGATCGATATCACTCAATTAGATTATCTAATCGTCAGCCATACGGAACCTGATCATAGTGGGTTAGTGAAAGATGTCTTGGCGCTAGCACCTGATGTTACCGTGGTGGGTTCTAAGGTAGCCATTCAGTTTCTAGAAAATTGGGTGCATCAACCATTTAAGAAACAGATTGTGAAAAATGGCGATCAGTTAGATTTAGGTAACGAGCATATTTTAGAATTTGTCATCGCTCCTAATTTGCATTGGCCGGATACCATTTTCACTTATGATGCTAAAACACAGACTCTCTACACCTGTGATGCATTTGGGATGCATTATTGTGATGACCACACCTTTGATGAAGATCTAGAGTTAATTGAAGAGGATTTTAAATATTACTATGACTGTTTAATGGGGCCGAATGCGCGATCGGTGTTGTCGGCACTCAAGCGGATGAGTCAATTACCTGCTATTAATACGATTGCTACCGGTCACGGCCCGTTATTGCATCACTACCTGAGTGAACTAACCGGTCGTTATCGACAGTGGAGTGAAGAACAGGCTAAGGCAGAAACAACGGTAGCTGTATTTTACCTCTCGGATTACGGATATAGTGACCGTCTCTCACAAGCGATCGCGCATGGTATCACCAAAACTGGTGTGGCGGTGGAAATGATGGATTTGCGATCGACTGACCCCCAAGAGGCGAAAGAATTAGTTAGTATTGCTTCTGGGTTAGTGATTGGTACTCCTCCCATTGCTGGGGAAATTGCAGAAAAAGTGCAAGCGGCAATTAGTACTATCGTAGCGGCAACCAATGCCAAGCAATCGGTGGGGGTGTTTGAGTCGGGTGCTGGGGATAGCGAGTCAGTGTATTTGCTGGCGAATAAGTTTCGGGATTTGGGGTTAACGCCTGCTTTTCCCCCAATTTTAATTAAAGACATGCCAACGGATGCCACGTATCAGTTGTGTGAAGAAGCGGGTACTGATTTAGGGCAGTGGTTATCACGCGATCGCACAATTAAGCAAATTAAAGCTTTAGATAGTGATTTAGATAAAGCTTTAGGACGACTCAGTAGTGGATTATATATTCTCACGACTCGTAAGGGGAATGTGAGTAGTGCAATGGTGGCCTCTTGGGTGGCGCAAGCGAGTTTCAAACCCTTGGGGATATCGGTGGCGGTGGCGAAAGATCGAGCAATTGAGTCATTGTTGCATGTGGGCGATCGCTTTGTCCTCAATGTTTTGGAAGCGGGGAATTATCAACCCTTAATGAAGCATTTCCTCAAGCGTTTCCCGCCTGGTGCGGATCGGTTTGAGGGGGTTAAAACTTATGAGGCGACGAATGGTTCTCCGATTTTAGCCGATGCGTTGGCTTATCTGGAGTGTAAGGTAAAAAGCCGGATGGAATGTGGCGACCATTGGACGATTTACTGTACTGTCGATGTGGGGCGAGTGTCTAAACCTGATGTGCTGACGGCAGTGCACCATCGTAAGGTGGGGAATCATTATTAATTAGGACTCAGGATGGATGCCAGTGATATCAAGGGCGCATGGCGATGCGCCCCTACTTTTAATCAAGGCTACGCTGTACACACATCTTTGTTGAAGATGCGAAACGCTGTTAGAATCCCCCTTAAAAAGGCTGATTTCTAAACCCGCCCGTTATAGGTTTTATGGCCTTTTAACTGGATGTGATATGAGACTGTTGCGCTTACAAATTGCATTGTGACAGTTGCCAAAAAGCTTGCTATCAGTGGATTTCCTCATTTTGAATTTTGAATTTTGAATTTTGAATTGCTTATGAGACTGTTGCCCAAGGGTCTATCATATTGACAGCTTCGCGGAAATTGAGCCAATGGTATCTCAACTCGAATCACCCCATCAGTCAGGGATTATCTACCCCGACAGCGACGGAAAACCAATGGCAAATAACACCATCCAGTTTCGCTGGATTGTGGTGATTCAGCAGAATTTAGATTGGTTATTTGCCGATGACCCTAATGTGTTTGTGGCGGGGGATTTATTTTGGTATCCTGTGCAGGGAAAACCCAATATTGTGAATGCGCCTGATGTGATGGTGGTGTTGGGTAGACCTAAAGGCGATCGCGGTTCTTATCAACAATGGAATGAAGGAAATATTGCGCCACAGGTGGTATTTGAAATCCTCTCACCGAGCAATACACAAAATGAGATGGATCGGAAATTGCTATTTTATGATCGCTATGGGGTAGAAGAATACTATATTTATGACCCAGATGAGAATCAGTTACGGGGTTGGTTGCGAGGTGAGGAAGGGTTAGATATTATTGCTCAGATACAGGATTGGGTGAGTCCTGGCTTACAAATTCGCTTTGCTTTATCGGATGAGAGTTTGGAGATTTATCGCCCGGATGGAAAACGTTTTCTCACTTATGTAGAGATTGCTCAACGGGCTGAGGCTGCACGACAACGGGCTGAGGCGGAAGAACAACGGGCGGAACAAGCTGAACAAGCGAGACGAGATGCAATTCCTCGGCTATTGGGGATGGGGTTGAGTGTGGAACAGGTTGCCGATGCGTTGGGCTTGTCGGTGGATGAGGTGCAGGCGATCGCTCAGGGGTAAGATTAGCTTGGGGAAAAGTCTCGTTTCCGTCCCCTTACTGGGAAGTGGTAAGTGCAACCCTCTCCCACATTCTCCTCTTGCGACCTCTAATTCATGTTTCCATCCCCTTACGGGGAAGTGGTAAGTGCAACTTTTTAGGTTATCCATGTATTACTGGTAAAGTACTTTGTTTCCATCCCCTTACGGGGAAGTGGTAAGTGCAACAGAGTATTACAGATGAAATGGTCACACTAACCTATAGGTTTCCATCCCCTTACGGGGAAGTGGTAAGTGCAACGACTATGGGTCTCGACTTAACAATATTGTTCCATTCAAGTTTCCATCCCCTTACGGGGAAGTGGTAAGTGCAACATGAAGGTGTTCGTGGTTACATTGATTTAGTCGGTGAGTTTCCATCCCCTTACGGGGAAGTGGTAAGTGCAACTTTTGGTGATGATAGTGCTGATCCTTTGAAGTATTTGTTTCCATCCCCTTACGGGGAAGTGGTAAGTGCAACCGCACTATTGAACTTTTCCGTGTAAAAGCTCTCTTAGGTTTCCATCCCCTTACGGGGAAGTGGTAAGTGCAACCCCTCGTTTTGAAACCCTTACCCTGTATAACTTCTAGAGGCGGTTTGCGAAGCTGATCGATTTTTGCTTCTCATTCCTAGAAAAACTTTCTAAAAAAACGGCTGAAACCCTTACAGGATAAGGCAGCGAAGCTCACAACGAAAGAATCAATGTTTCAGCGATTTTGCCTGAGCTTCGCTATTTTGTCATGATTCCCTGACTTATCGACTCTATTAAATTTTCAAGGTGCTTTAGAGCCAATCTAACTCAGTGATTAGGTATGTGTCAACTTCACGTAATTCTTTTCTTCTCAGGCTAAGTCGTGCTAAAGGTGGCCTGCTCCCAACTCCCGACTCCCGACTCCCTATTTTCAAATTAGGATACCTCTAAACTAAATCCTGGCAGTACCTCCTCCCCCGACAACACCATAGGAATGGCTACCACCTCTACCGATTTCCCCACCCGATAAATTTCTACCTGCTTATCCTTATAATTAATCAGCCAACCTAACCGTAACCCACTCTTGAGATACTCGTGCATTTTGTTCTGTAAGGGTTTTAAACGATCAGTGCGAGAACGTAACTCAATTAAAAAATCAGGACAAATAGGCGGAAATCCCTCTCGTTCTTCCTGACTCAACGCTTGCCAACGCGATAACTCTACCCAAGCCACATCCGGAGAGCGATCGCCTCCTGCGGGTAAACTAAATACAGTTTGAGAGCTAAACACCACACCCAAATTCGTCTGACGATTCCAGATAATTAGATCACCAATTAAATTCGCTTCTTGATTGCCACTTTCACCACCAACAGGGCTCACAATAATTAATTCTCCTTGAGGTGAACGTTCAAGCTGTACATCTGGATTAGCTTGACACAGTTGAAAAAACTGCGATCGCGTGAGCGTGGTAATTGGCTCCAAATTCAATATAGTTGTCATATCCGCTATTCCCCCTTGAATCTCAATCGGACTTACGCAATTGTCACAAAAATCTGGTTTTTGTTTGTAATTGGTTTTTTGTTTGTAGTAAGGGCTTTAGCCCTTAAAATGAGAACTAAAGTTCTCACTACGAACTAAATATAATATGCCAGTTGCGTAAGCATAAAACTTGTAAGTGCTCACTTTAGGCATCAGCTTGAGGCAGTACCGAAAACTTAACATCAAAACCCGCCCCTACGATAATTGGGTTATTCAAACAAATTTGATCCAACCTCGAAAAGACCGCTTCGACTGCTGATTTCCAATAAAGTCTAAACTATTAAAACCCTTTAGACGACTAGGATGCATCATGCCGACCTATCGATCCAAAACCTCCACCCAAGGACGCAATATGGCCGGTGCCCGTGCCCTCTGGCGGGCTACCGGAATGCAAACCGAAGATTTCTCCAAACCCATCATTGCAGTTGCCAACTCCTTTACCCAATTTGTACCCGGACACGTACACCTCAAAGATTTAGGGCAATTGGTGTGCCGTGAAATTGAAGCTGCCGGGGGTGTCGCCAAGGAATTCAACACCATCGCCGTAGATGACGGCATCGCTATGGGGCATGACGGGATGCTCTACAGTCTACCCTCGCGTGAAATCATTGCTGATTCAGTGGAGTACATGGTTAACGCCCATTGTGCCGATGCATTAGTCTGTATTTCCAACTGTGACAAAATTACTCCCGGTATGTTAATGGCGGCCTTGCGTCTCAACATTCCCGCCGTATTTGTCTCCGGCGGCCCGATGGAAGCAGGCAAAACCAAGCTGGCAGAACACAAACTAGACTTAGTAGACGCGATGGTGGTTGCTGCCAACGATAATATCAGCGATGAAGTTGTTGAGGAATATGAGCGTTCCGCCTGCCCGACTTGTGGTTCTTGCTCCGGTATGTTCACCGCCAATTCCATGAACTGTCTCACCGAAGCCATTGGTCTTTCCTTACCGGGCAACGGCACCACGCTGGCCACCCATTTCGACCGAAAAGACCTGTTCCTCAACGCGGCGCGAACCATTGTCAGCATCACCCGTCGCTACTATGAGCAGGACGATGAATCAGTATTACCACGTTCTGTAGCCAGTTTCAAAGCCTTTGAAAATGCCATGATGCTGGACATCGCCATGGGCGGATCGACTAACACCATTCTGCACTTACTGGCCGCTGTTCATGAAGCCGGTGTCGATTTCACCTTATCCGACATCGATCGCCTGTCGCGCCAGGTTCCCCAACTTTGCAAAGTGGCACCGAATACCCAAAAGTATCATATAGAAGATGTCCACCGTGCTGGCGGTATCCCTGGTATTCTAGGTGAGTTAGATCGGGCTGGCCTGCTCCACACCGATGTGCCGACGGTTCATAGTAAGACGATGAAAGCAGCGCTCGATCGCTGGGATGTCATGCGTACCAATGACGAAGCCGTTCACACCTTCTTCAAAGCAGGCCCTGCGGGGATTCCAACTCAGCAAGCCTTCAGTCAATCAACTCGCTGGCCTTCCCTCGACCTAGACCGAGAAAATGGTTGTATCCGCAGCATCGAAAACGCCTACAGTACTGAGGGTGGATTGGCTGTACTCTACGGCAACTTGGCTGAGTGTGGTTGCATTGTCAAAACCGCAGGCGTAGACGAAAGCATACTTGTGTTTGAAGGCAAGGCTCGCATTTATGAAAGCCAAGATGCTGCCGTCAAAGGTATTCTCAATGACGAAGTGCAAGCAGGCGATGTGGTGATCATTCGCTATGAAGGGCCGCGAGGTGGGCCGGGTATGCAGGAAATGCTTTATCCCACCAGTTACCTGAAATCCAAAGGTTTGGGAAAAATGTGTGCATTATTGACCGATGGCCGCTTCTCCGGTGGTACTTCCGGGCTCTCGATTGGTCATGCTTCTCCGGAGGCGGCGGCAGGTGGCAACATTGCTCTGGTTCATGATGGAGATCGCATTTTAATCAACATCCCCAACCGCACTATTAATGTAGATCTATCGGCGGAGGAATTAGCCAACCGTCGTGCGGCCATGGAAGCAAAAGGCAAGGATGCTTGGAAACCTGCACAACCTCGGCAGCGTCGGGTGAGTGCCGCACTCAAAGCTTATGCACTACTAGCGACTAGCGCGGATCGAGGCGCAGTACGAAACCTGGAAATGCTCGAGTAGAGACACAAAGTGGGGGTGCTGGGGTACGGAGGAGCAGGGAAGCAATGGGGCAAACTTTTGCCGCGCTGCACTGGTAAGCTCATCACCATAAAACATTGCATAATTCATTTTACCCAGCCCCCCAGCCCCCCAGCTCCCCAGCCCCCCAGCTCCCCAGCCCCCCAGCTCCCCAGCTCCCCAGCTCCCCAGCCCCTCTAGTCCTTCTCTATTTATTGATAACTAACATTAAAACATTAAATCAATATTAAGTGCAATCATAAAACTGCATAATGTAAGCTGGATTTTAGTCACACAGGTGAGAGGAATTCTTCATGCAAAAGCCTTTGACGAACTCTACTAACGGCTACGAATGGTTGAAGCGCAATCGTGTTGTCCGCATTCTTGAAACCGTCCAAGACTTATTTGTAATTTCCCTGTGTATGGCACTATTTGCCCTCATGGCCATCCAGCTTCGAGAAATGTTTTTCGAGCTATTACCTCCCCTTGATTTCCCCGGCGTTACTTCCGATATTCTGTTTTTACTGATTTTAGTCGAACTCTTCCGACTCCTGATTATTTACCTGCAAGAGCAGCGAGTTTCAATTGGCGTTGCTGTAGAAGTATCGATTGTTTCCGTGCTTCGAGAAGTGATTGTACGGGGAGTTTTAGAAACCTCTTGGGTTCAGATTTTAGCCGCCTGTGCCTTCCTCTTGGTGATGGCTGCATTGCTCATTGTTCGAGTTTGGCTGCCACCCACCTTCAAGGGAGTTGACCCAGAAAAGCGCTTATCTATGAGAAATAAGCTGCTTTCAACCGATAGTTTAACCAACTCGGTTGAAACACTCAATCTCAATACTCATGAACTTCCTTCTATTATTGCCAACGGGAAAAATGAACCCGATTGAAAGCCTGAAACCTAAATTTTTGCCCATTCTCCCTACAAAAAACCGAAAAAATTAGCTGTCGTGCTTGCCAATTAGATGGTGACAGTTGCCAATAGTTTGGCCAGAGAGTAAATCTCATCATTTTGAATTTTGAATTCCTTAGTAACCATGCAAACCATTAAACCTCGCGACGTACAAGTTGCCTCGTTGAGTGCTGCCAATACCACCGTATTGCGATCGCGCACTTGGGATAGACTTAAATTTGAAGTTGAATACTCCCTACAACGGGGAACCACTGCCAATTCCTACCTGATTCAAGCCGATAAAATAGCACTGCTTGACCCCCCAGGTGAATCTTTTACCGATATTTTTCTGCAAGAATTACAGCAGCATCTCGACTTATCCCAATTGGATTATGTCATTTTGGGACATGTCAACCCCAACCGGATGGTGACACTCAAAGCCTTACTAGAACTAGCACCGCAAATCACCTTTGTGTGCTCAAAACCCGGTGCCGTTGCTTTGCAAAGTGCCTTACGAGAACATTCGATTAACGTTTTGGTTCCCCGCACTGAAGAAACCTTAGACTTAGGCCAAACTCATCAACTGCAATTTATCTCCACCCCCACCCCACGCTGGCCGGATGGACTTTGCACCTACGACAGTGCAACGCGCATCCTCTTTACTGATAAACTCTTTGGTGCTCATGTTTGCGGCGATGAAGTCTTAGATGAAAACTGGAAACGCCTAGACGAAGACCGACACTACTACTATGATTGTCTCCATGCCGCTCAATCCCGACAGGTAGATACCGCACTCGATAAACTCGCTGCCTTTTCTGCTAAAATCTACGCACCCGGACATGGCCCAATTGTCCGCTACAGCCTCAGCCGACTCACCCACGACTATCGCACCTGGAGTCAGCAGCAATCCAATCAAGACTTGACAGTTACCCTGATTTATGCATCGGCTTATGGGAATACTGCCACATTAGCACAAGCACTGGCTAAAGGCATGACCAAAGCAGGCGTTGCTGTAGAAACGATTAATTGTGAATTTGCTGAACCCACGGACATTGAAGCCGCCGTGCAAAAAAGTGATGGCTTCATCATCGGTTCTCCTACCCTAGGCGGACACATGCCGACTCAAGTGCAAACTGCCTTGGGAATCGTCCTCTCCTCGGCTGCCAAAACCAAGTTAGCGGGGGTTTTCGGTTCCTATGGCTGGAGTGGGGAAGCCGTTGATGAGATTGAAAGCAAACTCCAAGATGCTGGATATCGCCTCGGTTTTGACCCAATTCGAGTCAAATTCAAACCCGATGATGCCACCCTGCAACAATGCAAAGAAGCGGGGACAGATTTTGCTCAAGCCTTGAAAAAATCTAAGCGAGTCCGTACTCCCTGGCAACCCGTCAGCAACTCCCAAATCGACCGGACTGCACAGGCCGTTGGACGGATTGTGGGTTCTCTATGCGTGTTAGCGGCCAAGCGAGAAAATGTCCGCAGTGCCATGTTAGCCTCTTGGGTGACACAAGCCAGCTTCAGTCCTCCGGGTTTAACTGTTGCTGTCGCGAAAGACCGAGCGGTTGAATCCTTAACCCATATCGGCGATGCCTTTGTCCTCAATATCTTACAAGAAGGACGCAACGTGAGGCGGCATTTTCTCAAACCCTTTGCACCAGGGGAAGACCGCTTTGCGGGATTAGATACTCTAGACGCTGAAAATGGCTGTCCCGTCCTGCAAGAAGCCTTAGCTTATCTAGAATGCACCGTCCACACCCGTATGGATTGCGGCGATCATTGGCTGATTTATGCGCTCGTAAACAATGGGAAAGTCCTACAACCCATTGGTATGACTGCCGTGCATCACCGCAAATCGGGAAGTCAGTATTAATGGTTGTTGGTTATTTGTTATTGGTTGTTCGAGCGAGGCTGTAAAGAGCATTACACCTCACATTCTTCTGCAAGGTTGGGGATTTTAACCGTCAAAGTGCTTAATTCAGATGGGGATTAAATCTCTATCTGAATCTCAATTATGAATTCTGAATTGTTTACTCTTAACTTCAAAAAATAGCCAATAAAAATTATTCATGCACAAACAAAAAGCCCCATCGGGGGAACACGACGGGGTTAACCTTCTAATCGCAATTCCTATAAATTTTAGGTTGTTCATCTACTCCAGACTTCACCCGATTGGGTGAACATAATGTAATGCCTACTTGAAGGACGGTTCTATGCAAAGATTCAGCGTGCTGATAGATAGCAATTGATGCGTTAGAGTCGTAAAGGAATTAAAAGGAAATATTTCAAAATGTGCCGATTGCTGGGCTATCTCGGAGAGGCTATCCTACTCGACCGTATATTGTATAAACCCGAACATTCCCTAGTGGTTCAAAGTTACCAGCCTCGTGAGATGACTTCAGGTGTAGTCAATGCGGATGGGCTAGGTATCGGCTGGTATCATACACAGCAGGATGTTGACCCGTTCACGTACAAAAGTAAATTACCGATTTGGAATGATACCAATCTTCCCGAACTCAGTCGCTATATCGAGTCGAAGTGTGCATTGGCCTACATCCGTAGTGCCACTATAGGTCAACCCCTTGATATTAGCAACTGCCAACCGTTTCGATACGATCGCCTGTTATTTATTCACAACGGCTTTATCAGTAATTTCCGTAAATCCCTGTATCGACCAATACGTGAGCGCCTCAGTGATGATATTTACCAATCCATCAATGGCACCACAGATTCTGAACATATTTTCGCTCTGTTTGTCAACGAATTGCAATCTGGTGCCAAGGGTACAATTGCCCAAGCCTTAAAAACGACATTGAAGACTTTAACCGAGTTAGCCCAAAGCTATGAAGTTAGTTTTTCTGCCAACACGATTATTACTGATGGACATCATTTAGTTGCCAGTTGCTATGGATATAATACAACAGCCCCCTCTCTTTACTGGCTCAGGGATGACGCCAATTATCCAGATTCTGTGATGATTGTTTCTGAACCTCTATTTACGAGTCAGTGGAATAGATGCCGGAATAATACTATTCTCAGTGTTGGAAAAAACCTGGACGTTAAGATTGAACCCTTGGATTAAAACAATTTAAAAAGTGAGATTGTAGATTCCGTTTACCTAGTCATCATTACATTAAAGGCTGCCCCCGATTCTATTTCCTTTAAATCATAATGATGAGTACCTAAACGGAGATACTGTTATTCACCACGCCAGTCAGGAAAATTGCCTTGGAGACAAGCTGCAATTTCTTCTGTCCAACAGTCTTCTATTTCCATAATCCATTCCTCAAATTTATCTTCAGTTTTTGAGTCTAAACTTTTGTATTGCAACTTAAGCAAGATTTTATTGGGATTGATGATTTGATGATTTTCTAATAATGAAGTTGTCATTCTCAAGCTCCAAATATTTGAGTGTAGATGATAGCTGTTCTTGGAGGTCACTCATTGAATAGTAACGGATTCCATTATGAAACTAGTAACCTAATACCCAAAAAAATGTGATAGTTATGATGACGATTAGTGATACATCCCAAGTTAATAAGTAACGGATGGACAACCGATTAGTGACTCCAATAAATCTGATGCGTGAGTAAGATCACAGAAAGTTGTTCCGAAACTCATGACACCACAGGAATGGAGAGTTTTAGCATCTGCATCTGAAGCAAGTAATAAAAAATCTATATCTTTAGGGAGTGCCATAGTCAAAACACTAACACTGACGATGAAAAACGCTGTGTCTCAATTCCCGGTCTTCAAAGGAGAAAGTTAGAAATGTCCACAAATCCAGGAACAAGGGTTTCTTTATTAAAGAATAGAGCGGCAATTCGTGAGGCGATGCATCAATGTCGCCTCGGTACATTAGCTTTATTTGAGGGAATTGATGATGTCACTTTTTGTAGACAAGCTCATTCAGAATTTAGCCCTGTTGGTTGGCACTTAGGCCACATTGCCTACACTGAAGCCCTTTGGATTTTAGAACGTTGTGCTGGATTACGCAGTCGGTTTCCGGACTATCACAAGTTATTTGCTGCCGATGGTTTGCCTAAGCATGAACGCGAGAATTTACCCCCACTGACCGAAATTTATCACTATTTAGATACGGTCAGGACTCAAGTTTTCACCTATCTAGATAGCGCACCGTTAGAGCAGCAAGAACGTCTATGGTATTTTCTACTACAGCACGAAAGCCAACATTGTGAAACGATTGCCTTTGTATTGCAATTACAACGTTGGACTTGCCAAGAACGACCTCAAGAGCTGTGGGTCAAGGGTTCTGGTGTATACTCTCCAGTGTCTCTCCAACCTCCTGCTGAGATGATAGAAATTCCTGCGGGAGAATTTCTGATGGGGAATGATGGAATTGAGACATTAGATAATGAGCGATCGCGCCACCGTGTCCATCTAGATACCTACCATATTGACCGCTACCCTGTAACCTGTGGACAATACCGAGAATTTATCGAAGCCGGGGGCTATCTCCAAGGACGTTGGTGGAGTCCAGAAGGGTGGAAATGGTTGCAAGAAAATCCAATCGCCCAACCTCTGTACTGGTCATCGTCAGCCACATGGGATAATTACCCTGTCTGCGGCGTGAGTTGGTATGAGGCCGATGCTTATGCTCGATTTGTCGGAAAGCGACTGCCAACCGAGGCCGAATGGGAAAAAGCAGCGAGTTGGGATGCAATTACCTGTCAACAGAATACTTACCCTTGGGGACAGGAACGACCTAACTCTCTTCGAGCTAATCTTGATAATAATGTGGGGCAAACAGCGCCTGTAAATGCCTATCCCAAAGGGCAAAGTTCTTATGGGTGTTATGATATGCTCGGCAATGTCTGGGAATGGACAGCGAGTTGGTTCAATGGTTATGAAAGATTTGTCCCCTACCCCTATCGAGGGTATTCCCAAACCTATTTTGACGGGCAGCACCGAGTCCTCAAAGGTGGTAGTTGGGCAACTCGTTCTTGGGCGATTCGCTGTAGTTTTCGGAACTGGTATTATCCCAGCATCCGTCAAATTTTAGCTGGTTTTCGCTGTGCGATTTAGTTATTAGTTATTTGTTGTTTGTTGTTTGTTGTTTGTTTTAAAATACAAATAATATCAAATCCGGTTAAATAGTCATATAACCTGTAAGGGCGGGTTTTGATTCTAAGTTATCGGTAGTACCCAAAGTTGATTCCTAAACCCGCCTCTACGATAATCTGGGTATTCAAACGGATTTGATATAACTAATAACCAACAACCAATAACAAACTTACTTTACTCCTACGTTTTGAAAACTTGATAAGAGTAACTGGAAATCGAGTAGAAAAACAGTAAAGGGGGTTCCATCCTGAGGAATAACTGCAACGTGACTAGCAATTTCTAAGGTATCCGCATGGCGATAAGAATTAGGTAATGCCCTCAATCGTCCTAAAGGAACTTCGATTAAAATTGGAGTTTCAGGTACAGGAATTCCATAAAATTCACCCGTCGCGGTTTGGACAATCACCAGATACCCACCTGATTCAGAAATTGAACTGGATTTGAAGAATTGCCAATTGAGATCGACTACCGTAACTTCCCATGAAGCCGCATTATCTTTGAGGGAATTACTTAAATGGGCAATACCGACAGGATTGAGCCCACTGCTGTAAACGGGGGTGCGGTCTACTACTTTATAAACGGATTCAATCGGTAGGGCAAGATTGAGGTTGCCGATCGTAAAAACAATCAGTTTTATAGAGGGCGTAACCTGTTTAACGGTGTGTAAATCGGTATCACTCGATCGGGTTTGAGCGGTGAGAGTAGTCATCTTTGATAATGGGTGATAGGTGGTTAGGAATTAGGGTTGTTAGTTTGTACCAATTTCATTAAATAGTGCTACATTTTTACCTCTCTAGCCGCCACCCCCCTAATCTCCTAAGAACAAAGGCTTTTCCTTATACTCCCCCATTACTAAGGGGGGTAGGGGGGGTAAGGGGGGAGACAAGAAAAGTATTTGTTGTATGGTTTTATGAAATTGGTATTAGCTCAGGAAATGAAGGAAAATTGTGTTCCTCACTTCCTACACTTATGAGGATTGCAGCAGGGGTAGATTTTGCGATCGCGCCTCAGTAAATTCCGTATTCTTCTGATCAATAATGCCTTTGATGGCCGCTAAAAACTCTTGTTCCAGGTAAGGTTTGGTAAAGTATGCCGTTGCGCCTAAACGCATTGCTAGCCATCGGTGCTTGTCATTACTCCGAGACGTAAGCATGACGACGGGAATTTCTGAGAGTCGAGAGTCTTGGCGACGTTGGCCAAGAAATTCAAACCCATTCATATTAGGCATTTCAATATCGCAAACCACTAAACTGATAGGTGTACTTTGTCGGAGTTGTTCGAGTGCTTCCCGTCCATCTCGAGCTTGCAATACCCGACAACCGGCTCGTTCTAGCGTCAATGCTAAGGTTCGTCGTAAAGCAACCGCATCATCAACGACTAAAACAGTGGGTGATTGACGGGTTTTAACGTTGGTTTTGGTATTGAGAGAGGTTTCACTCAATCCTAGAGAAATGGACTTGGCCGCAGTACTAATCAGCGTTGAGGTGCGAACATGGCCTAACAGTTGATCGAGCAGGACTGTACCATCAATCACCGGAATTAAACTGCCATCCCCCAAAATCGTGCAACCGTATGTGAAACTAGGAGGTGCGATCGCACTCCCAAAGGGTTTAATCACCAATTCTTGCTCTGTCACCAGGCGATCGATTTCTAAGGCCAGAACCTGTTGCTCTTGTCGCAAAATTAAAATAGGTAATGCCCAATCATCCGGAGATGGCACAGACTCTAAGGCTTTACTAGGATGAGCATCCGGTAAAGGACAAGCATAATCCAAAAGGTCGCCAAGGCGATAGGTGGGAACGATATGTCCCCGCCAGCGCAAAAATCGCTGTTCTCCCGTATTCTGGACTTGATCGGCCTTGGGAATCACAATTTCTTCTACGCCATCGGAGGGTATCGCTAAGGCCGTAGAACCAATGAGGCAGACGAGTAATTTAGCAATCGTCATGGTTAAGGGTAGACGCAAGGTAAAACCTGTACCCATTCCCGGTGAGGAGGTGACGCTAATATTACCCTTGAGCGATCGCATGTGAGAGCGCACCACATCCAACCCTACCCCTCGTCCCGATAATTCGCTCACCTCGGTAGCGGTAGAAAATCCGGGCTCGAAGAGGAATTCATACAAACGACTGTTGGAACTATTCGCCAATTGTTCAGCCGATAATAATCCTAATTCCACCGCTCGCTCACCAATGCGATCGCGATCGAGCCCTCGTCCATCATCTTTGACTTCAATAATGGTTTGACTGCCTTGGTGATAGGCTCGAATTTCAATTAAACCTTGTTCCGGTTTACCCTGCTGACGCCTGATTTCCGGCGGTTCGATGCCATGATCGAAGGCATTTCGCAGTAAGTGGAGCAAGGGGTCGTAAAGTTTTTCTAAGGCCGCTTTATCGACTAATACACCTGTCCCCTTCAATTCCAAATGCACAGATTTGTGGTACTGAGTCGATAAATCACGCAACACTCTAGGAAAGCGATTGAGTACCTCACTCAACGGCAACATCCGTGCCCACATCAGCTCATCTCGTAGCTGTGTGAGCATTTGGCGTTGTTGTTCTAAGGTTTGATCGGATTGCTTAGCAAATAAGGCAACATCATCCACCGCTTCTTCAAGCTGCACCATGTCTTCGATCAACCCTTGCAGTCTGGCATTGAGTACGCCGTAGCTGTCTAACTCTAACGAGTCAAAATCCGCCTGACGAGCGAATAAGTCTTCGAGTTGATTGGCAATCGATGTCATCGTGCCGTGATTATAGCGCTCCGGAGCAACTAACATCTTGTCAGAGAGTTCTCGCAACTGACTCACCATATTCTGCACTTGGCTAAATCGCTCGAGCAACTCTCGAACCGATCTTTGCAGTTGTTGATTTTGCAGAGAAAGACCGTTACGGTTGATTGCAAGTTCACCCACCACATTATTCATGCGCTCCAATCGTTCTGAGTCTACCCGCACGGATAGGTTCGGAACAGGAGAGGCTTTATCATGGCGGATATCGGGGGTTATGCGATCGCCCTTCGTGGGTATGTTTGCGCGAGTGCCTTCTGGGACAGGTGCAGGTGTTTGAGAGTTGAGGGAAGTCTCCGGCAAGACTTCAGGTACACCGGACTGAACAGGCAGAAGACTCGCCGTATCAGGGCTATCTGTTGTCAGAGGCGATAGAGGAATAGGTGTGGGGAACTCTTCGAGAGGTGGCAACTGCTCAAAAATTTCTCCAATCGATTGAATCGCTTCATCCAGGTTTTCTGGCGTTGTTTCCTCAATATCGGCTGGATGGCACTCTAATGTATCCGCCTCCGTATCCTCTTCACAGATGAATGCAGTATTGCCATCACTTTCTTGTTCCAAAGAAGTGGAGTTTGTCAATAATACTGGTTCTTCCTGGTTCTCATTATCTACAACAGAAGAGAACGACTCTGTTTCCTCGAAGGCTACACAAAAAACATCTTCAATGGTGGGAATGATATCCTCTGTCTCTTCGACGATGGGTATTGCTTCCGTCTCAGCCATCTCTGCATCACCAATAGTGGCCAATTCTGGGGTTGGAGTAGCTGCTATATTGGCTAATGCTAATAAATCCACAGAAGGATTAATCGCTTGAGCTGTCTGACCTGAAAGTACCGCTTCTCTGGCAGACTGGAAATCAGATAGGGCGATTTGGGTAATTTCTAAAGCGAGATTGGGATGAGTATCGAGAGCGGTGATTGCGGTTTGCGCGATCGCACCAAATCCAGATTGATTGAGTAACTCGGCAAACCCCGCAAATACCTCGCATTCTGCGCGTAATTCTCCCGCCACTTCATAATTGTCAGGATGAGCAAGTACCGCCGCGAGTCGTTCTAATCCTTCGGCTACATCCACTTCAAAAATGGATCGAGCCATATCAATCCCCAAATCAGATGAACTGGGGATATAAGTATCAGCTTGATTGAGAGCATCTCCCAATTGTTCTTCAATATTGACAAAAATAGGATTAGCGATTTCTAAAGCTTGTTCGGCGTCAAAGGAACCATTTTGAATCTGTTCCATCAACGGCAGACGCAAACAATCATAAGCTTGCAAGAGTTGACTTTCTAAGTCGGTATCGATGTCTACCGTTTCGTTATAAAGTGCCTTGAAGATGTTTTCTAGTCGATGAGCCAATGTTTTGATGGCTTCGAGTTCGACACTGGCGGCTCCTCCTTTTAAAGAATGGGCAGCTCGCATTAAATCATGGACTTTGGCAGTGCTGCGCTCTTGTTTTAAGGTGAGTAAACCCGCTTCGATAACCTGCAACAGTTCCGGAGCCTCTTCGATAAAGAACTGATAGGCTTGGTCGCGGATATCAGGGTTAATGGGCATAATTTGTTATTTGTTGCTTGTTGTTTGTTATTTGCTGTTGGTTGTTGTTAGTAAGTCAGGGTTCTTAACTAATAACCAACAACCAACAACCGACAACTAACTGACTTTGAACTGAGCAGCATCTTCTTGCAGAGATTGAGCCACTTGCAAGAGTTGCTTAAAGGATTCCGATACTTGCGATGCTCCGGATGAGGTTTTTTGGGCGATCGCTGCCACATCAGTCATGGTTTCAGTCACGGCTTCAGAGGCTTGGGACTGAACAACTGTTGCTTTTGCAATGTCATCAACTAATTGGTTAATTTCGGTACTGGCGGCGGCAATTTTATTCAGACTCTGGCGAGTTTCATCCACCAACTTCGTACCCATTACCACCTGTTCTGTCCCTGCTTCCATTGCAGCGACCACTTCGTTAGTTTCCCCTTGAATGGCAGCGACTAGTTTTTCGATTTCGTTGGTTGCTTCTGCTGATTGCCGCGCTAGAGCTCGGACTTCATCTGCAACCACCGCGAAACCTCGCCCTTCTTCCCCTGCACGCGCCGCCTCAATCGAAGCGTTTAGAGCTAGCAAGTTGGTTTGAGCGGCAAAGGTGCTAATCAGGTTAACAACCGTGGAAATCTTTTGAGACGATTCACCCAAGTGCTTGACTTTTTTGGCTGTTTCTGCTACTGTTTCACGGATTGCCATAATCCCATCAACAGTGCGGTTCATGGCGGTGTCTCCTTCTTGTACCGTCTCTTGCGCTTGTTGCACAGCGATTTCAGCTTGAGCGGCACTTGCAGCAACTAGTTGCACAGATTGCGCCATTTCTTGTGCTCGTTGGAGAGCGGCTGAAATTTTTTCGGCTTGTCGCAACGCTTCCATCGATAGGTCACGAACCGCAAGTTCGTTACTGTTGGTTGTGTTGGCTACATGGCTAGCAGCTTCTTGCACCTGGGTAACAATTTTCCGCAAGCTACCGACCATCGCGTTATAAGAGTCCGCAATTGTCCCGATTTCATCCGCCGTCACCTTGGCACGAATGGTTAAGTCCCCTTTACTAATTGGGTCTACTTCCATCAAGAGTTCTAAGGCTCGTTTTTGCAGACCTTCCTTCAGTTCTTGTTGCTCTTTCGCCAGTTTTTCTGTTTCTTCTAAGAGGAGAACTCGGTCTAAAGACAATCCCATCTGAGCGGCTAACTGCTTGAGGAAAGTCACTTCAGATTCTTGCCATTCGTGGAAATTCTTACAGTGGTGAGCAATTAACATCCCATACGGCTCACCTTCATGAAGAATCGGAACTTCCAATTTGGATTTGACTTGCCAACGTTCCAATAATTGAAGGTGGTCGCTGAGGAGATTTCCTTTAAAGATGTTATCTATTGCAATCACAAAATCCTCTGTACTGGTTGTCTCTCCCAGCTCAGAAAGATAAAAATTCTCGGCTTTGTGATTAAACGTCCGAGGAATACCAGACACGGCAGATTCAGCCGCAATATATCCACTCATATCTGGGTTGAAACGGTAGATAACGACCCGATCCAAACTCAAAATTTGGCGGGTTTCCTCAATAATGTCCTTGAACAGGTCTTCAATATCCGGTAAACTTTCTGCCCGAGAACCTGTTACTTTAGCCACCAACAAAGCTTGTTCTGCAGCAAGTTCTTGTTCTCGTGTGAAAATCGCTAACTGACCCGCCATTTCGTTGATGTTGGTTCCTAGATCCGCCAGTTCATCGTCCCCTAAAACGGCCATGCGGGTATCGAGTTGTCCCTGACCAATTTTTTCCACGGCCTGTGCAGCTTCCAAAATCGGGCGTGTTGCTCGGTTAGCAATGTAAGCCGCGATCGCACCCACTGCTAAGGTTGCTGCTGCCGTTCCCAAAAATAGAGTCCAGAGTAATTGTGTCTGTGCCGCAAAGGCTTTATCAGCAGAACGGGAAAGCACCAAAGACCAATCAAGACCATATAAGGGTCTGATCCGGTTCGTTAGTGCGTAAGTAATCAACTCTTGTTGAGGAGCTTGTTCTTCTTTAGCGATGCCAACAATACTCTTGGAGTCTTGCTTCTCTAACTCTTCCCGCGTGACGTTATTTAACAGAGTAGGAAATAGTTCCTCCAGCTTTTTACCCACATATTTGTCTTCTGGAGCAGATGCTATTTTACCTGCCGCGTCAATCAGATATAATTTTTGTCCCCGGTCAGCGCTAATGTTAAATCTTTCTTGGAAAGACTTGAAGGGAATGCGGAAACGAAGAATAGCAATAGTTTTGCCTGTCACTTGATCTTTAACTGGACTGGCAATGAAGAAACTCATCACACCTGTGACAGTGGCAATCCTCGGTTCACTAAAGAATAAACTGTCTGTTTTCTGGGCACCCTGATAATAGTCAAACTCCGAAATATCTTCTGGGATGTTGCCAGAAGAACCAGCAATTAACTTACCTTGAACATTGTATAGAGCAATACTGTCGTAAACCTGGTATGCTTTGCGAAAACGCTCTAGGACTTGACCTTGTTCTTCTGGCGTTGTTTTATCTCTGAATTTGGGATTGGCGAAAATATCAAGGTTAGATAGGGTTGCCATGTCTCCAACCCGCTCTTTCACAAAGTAATAGAGCTTGTCTTTCATGTCATCCATGTCAAATTGTTCCCCTTGAATGATTTGCTGTCGCACCTGTTGACTAACAGTGAGATAGGCAACGGTTCCAATTGAAATCACGGGAAGCGTACCAATTGCGATGGCAGCAATAGTCGTTTTGACTCGCAAACTCGAAGAAAACCACCGACCTAAATTGAATCGTTTCTTCACTGATTGATGAGCTTTGGGAACCAGTTGATCGATGGGAGGGAGTTGAATGGTTGTTGATTCCGAGTAAGGCTGTCCCTTCTGATTAGGAGGTGAATAATTGGTTGCAGTTGTTCGATTGTCAGTATTAAAGATTTGAGAGTGTGAGCCGCGACCATTAGTATTATTGTTGGAACCGGGTTTGGGAGAAAGCTGAGTCATGGAATAAACCTCTATAAGCAAAAGTAAGGAAGAGATAGTGAGCCGAGTAAATCGGGCTTACTAACTTGCAGTTCAAGTTTTTTTGTAGTTTTCGGTTTCTAGTCTTTGGCTTTTGGACTTACAACGAATGGCACTGAAATAACTTGGTTCGTAGTCAGCAATTTCGTTCTTAAAGCGCTAAAGCGCTTACTACAAACGGCTGCGTGTTCACAACCCAAACCTAAATGGGATAAAGCTGAAGAGATAAGCTAAGGAAGTGGGTAAGTCCTCTTGAAGGGCTAGAACAATAAACTATGTAGCGAAAGCCCTGATAAATTCCTTCAGTTGAAATTTTCGATAAAATTTATTGCTTGGGCATTGAAGCAATAATGGCTTTACCATCGAGAACGACAAGCATTTCTCCATTGGCTTTTAACCAAAATCCGCGTAGAAACGGTACGAGTTCGGGAGTCACAGTCGATGCAGGGGGCGATTGAATCTCATCGGAATTGCACCACTCAATATCTTCTACACGACTAACCACTAACCCTAAATTCTCGATTTTCGGGTTAGTGGTTGTTGACTCCTGAGCAGGCGCTTGAAGTACGATCGCCGTATAAGCTGAAGCATTGTTGGCCTGTTTGTGCCAAGGAGTAAGCCCCACTAAATGGCCTAAGTCAACCATCCAAAGGACTTCACCTCGCCAGTTATAAGCTCCCATTACCCAAGCAGGCATCTGAAAGATAGGTACAATTTGATTTCTGGGAATAGTTAATACTTCAGTCAGTTGTTGAACGGGCAATAGGGCTGTAGTATTTGGCCAAAGATAGAAGCGTAAAAATTGTTCAGTTGCCCTTGAAGACGATAGAGATTCAATGAGTTGATTCTCTAGGGGTAAGGAAAGGGAATTTTGGACTGATAAAGGGTTGGACATTTATTTTCCCTCAAGCATGGAAGCCGTCCAAACATAGTGTTTAAGTTCTCTTTCGGATGGATAATACCCACCCGAAAGAGGCTTGGTTCGACTTATCGTTTGATTAACTGTTTAACGGTGCGTACTAGTTCTTCCTGGTCAACGGGTTTGGCGATGTAAGCATCTGCTCCTTGTTTCATACCCCAGAATTTATCCATCTCACCCGATTTGGTGGAGCAGATAACGACGGGAATTGTACGGGTTTGGGCTTCAGCTTTAAGGTCGCGGCAAATTTCATAGCCACTGCGACCTGGAAGTACCACATCAAGCACAATTACATCAGGTTTATGAGCACTAATTTTAGCTAGGGCTTCTTCACCGCTATCTGCTGTTAAAACATTTAATCCTCCCTGCTTCAAACAGTTAATAATAACCTGCATATCGGTCATGGAATCTTCAACAACTAAGGCAGTACTCATGGAATTGACCTCAATAAAGAAAGAAGTTATTAGTTATTGGTTATTGGTTATCTGTTATTAGTTTTTTAGAACAAATAACAAACAACTAAGGAGAGACTACACCCTGTTCTAAGTGCTTGCGGAGCACACTTAGCACAACACCAGCATCGATGGGTTTACTCAGAAAATCTGAGGCTCCAGTCAGCTTGGCTCTCACCCGATCAACTAATCCATCATTACCAGTGAGGATAATAATTGGGGTATTTTGGAAACAAGCAAGCTTACGTAGCTGGGTGCAAATTTCGTAGCCGTTGGTATTCGGCATGACCAAATCTAAGAAGATAACTTTTGGCTTACGAGCTAATAAGGTGGCGATCGCACGCATTCCATCCGTAACACCCACATACCGATACCCGGCTGCAATTAGAAGTTTTTCCATCGTTTGACACACCAAAGGACTGTCATCAACGCAGGCAACTAACGCTCCATTAGATATTAGGCGAGACGGCTTAGGTTCGATTTCTCCACCCATCGGCGCAGGTAGATCAGGAATGTTGACAAGTTCCACAATTCCCAATTCCAGGTAAGGCATTAAAGAACGGGTGACTTGCACAATATCCCGCTTCATTTGCGTGGCTAAGTCGCGCAGGGTATGCTTTCCATCTAATAATTTGGTTAAGGCTTGGTACGCAGAGAGCGAGGTGCGCTTGCACAGTTGTTCGGGTTGGCGGATGACAGGAGCTAAATTAGGAGAAAAATTGGCAACGCGATCATTGCGCCAGATGTACCAAAGCTGTTCAGCTTGTGCGATCGCTTGCTCGATATCAATAGCGACAAGGGGTGTTGGTATCGAGGTATCTTGCTGGATTTGAGACGTGGCTTGCCTGGCTTGCGCGACATCAAATAACACTTCTGCAATCACACCCTGAACAATTTTTTCCACTTGCTCATAAGTAATTTTTTGCTGCGCTGACCAAAAAGACAAGAGTTGATATTGCCAGCAAATTTTAGTGCTACGAGTGTCTATATTTGCTAAATCCCGCTTGTAAGCTGAGCGATGAGGAGATAGTTGAGGGCAATAGGTTGCTAAAATTCTCTGCCATCGCCTAATGGGATGAATTCCCCCCGTAGCATATATAAGCTGACCTTGATAGAGAAAAAATAGCCATTTTTGTCCCTCTGCACCTGTTAAAACGAGTTGACCACTAAACCGAATCCGTTTTAAGGTTGACAGAAATTGAATATGCTTCGATGCAGTAAACACACTAAAAGAGATAACAGAGGGAATTTCTTTAACAGCCATCACGAGACTATCTCCGTGACTAAGTGACTAACGAAATACACAATCCAAAAAAATTAAGGTATGGATGTAAGCTTAGACGCACCTAGTCTAAATACAGAGAGCTTTGACCTAATCGTTTTACATCACCTCTATGTCAGTTCATTGACTTTTATTTAAGTCTAGAATTAGCTTCTAGAAATTTCTGAAGTGACTCTACTAGAAAATGTTGACTATACCAAGCCTCTAGTTGTTTTAGTTTTGCAGCTCTATTTAATATATTAGCTACTCTATTTCTAATGTCTATCAAATTAGGTAGAACTTTATAAGTATTTTATTTTGTTACAGGGACGTTAATTATCTATGGTTGATAGATTTTAAAACTCTATTTTTAAAGAGACGCCCCTAATAAATTTCGAGGATTTATTCTTAAAATCGGGATAATTTACTATCAACTTATGTAAAGCCCTATTAGGAATGAAAATACTCTTGAATTCTAAATGAATTTACTGATGTGTTGGCTGTGAAGCCTTGCTGTGTGGACTTTATGATTACTCCAAGGTCATAGAATAGACATCCATACATTTCACAAATTATTCACATTTTTGTCATATCTGAAGAGTATTTTTTGTGGATTTAAATACCATTTTTTAAAAAATATCCCCTTACTAAACACTATTATTAGTGCCTGTATTACAAGGTTGATATTTATTTTTTTGTGTCTTACGAAGACGGTATTTTGTATTACATTTTTGGATTGTATTACAGGAATACCTCACAAAACTATCGATTAATCTAGATCAAGATTATGAGTGATTTATGAACAATATTGCAAAAAGCTCTAGGGCAGAGCGCAGAAGGCTCCAAGGCAAAGATTGACTAGCCCAGGTTTCAGTATTTGGCTTTATCCTAATCATATTGACGACTGCTATAGCTGCTTCAGGTCTCCCCTATTTTTAGGAAAAATAGGATACAACCGGACTCTTCTACAGGCTTGATGTATCAGCGAAATTGCCTCCGGAGTCTATTCCTTTTCTGTGGGATGGAAGGGATAAGCAATTCAAAATTCTTGCATGAGGAAATCCACTAGTAGCAAGCTTGTTGCTAACTGTCACAATGCAATTGGTCAGCGCAACAGCTTACTAGACCTTTGCGGTGAAAGTTTGCCACCAGCCTAATTGGTTAGGGTTTATGGTTTATAGTTCATGGTTGGCTGATGGGTTATTTCTGCCAAGCGGGTCTAGGTTGAGAGTGAAAATAATAGAGATTGTGCGTACCTGACAGTACTACACTGGGGTTTGGTACACGGATAACACTTAGTGATGAAGTAGGTGACTTTTTGGGTTTGTCCAGGAAGTCCGCTTATATCTTGCCTGTTCCAAGGGTTGAGCATCTCTAGTCTCCCCGTGTCGTGCAATTTCTTATGGAAGAAAAATGGTGAGGAACCTAACCCAGAGTGCGTCGGGCTTAAACCAAGCTGAGCATAAGCTTCACTCTATTGCAACAGAACGCTTACAAATTCAACACTTGGTTAATCTCAGCACTCCCTCAGATGCCGAAGCAACTGCGGGTCGTGATGTGGTGGAGGGATTAACCCAAATACCCAAATCTCTACCCCCAAAATACTTCTACGATGACCGTGGGTCTGTTCTGTTTGAACAAATTTGCGAATTACCCGAATATTACCCAACCCGAACAGAAGCATCAATTCTGCACCAGTATGCAGGTGAAATCGCCCAAGCGACGGATGCTTGCGAATTGATAGAACTGGGGAGTGGCAGTTCCACCAAAACCCGCCTACTGCTCAATGCTTATCAAAGTTCAGGCTATCCATTGCGTTATGTACCGATTGATGTCAGCGCCGGAATTTTAGAAAGTAGCGCCAAACAGCTATTGGCAGATTATCCCTCACTTCACATTCACGGCTTAGTGGGAACGTATGAGGTGGCATTGCAACAGCTACAACCTACTCAACTCTCCAATCGGATGATTGTGTTTTTGGGCAGTACACTGGGCAATTTTAATCCTCAAGAGTGTGATACCTTTTTCTCACAAATTTATAAGGCTTTGAAAGTGGGTGAGTATTTCTTGCTGGGAGTGGATTTACAAAAGCCTAAACCCTTATTAGAAGCTGCCTACAACGATAGTCAAGGTGTTACGGCTGAGTTTAATCTCAACGTCCTCGATCATCTTAATCACCGTTTTCAGGGAAATTTTGACCGAAAACGATTTGAGCATTGGTCGTTTTATAATGATGAACTCCAGCAAATTGAGATGCATTTGCGGTGTTTGCAAGCCCATAGCGTTCGCTTAGAAGCCTTAAACCTCACCCTTGAGTTTGAAGCTGGGGAAACGATTATGACAGAAATTTCCCGGAAATTTGACCTCGGTGCGATCCAACAGAACATTCGGGAAAAAGGATTGACACCGCTCAGAGTTTGGACAGATTCCAACCAGTGGTTTGGTTTGATACTGTCTCAGCGATAACAATAATTCGGTGGGTTGATAATAGCGCAACCGGAGTAAATGTTTCGCTATTGCCATCAGGTAATACCAATCCACCGAATAGCTACAGTCATTTTTAAACTATCCCGCATTTAAGAAAGCACATAGTCAGCAGCTAGGATGGTTGTCAGGCTTGAGTTTTGCCATTTTGAATTTTAAATGGTTTAAGCTGTTCGTCATTTAAACCTTATTGTCAATAATTGCCAAATCCTTGTAGTGTGACTATCTTGGTCACTACTTATACCCAATTTAAATGCACGACAGCTTAGCAGAGGTTGACAACATGGAAACTCAACCTAACCTCGGTTTTTGATTAACATGACATCGATAATTTTGATGGCTGTTTCTTCGGGTATCCCTAAGACGTAATGGAGGTGGTTGAGAAATTCTTCTTCTTCTTCCGTTACTTCGCCGTCGGCTAAAACAATATCGGCCGTGACAGCAAAAGCGGTGTCATTTAAGTCATGGGGGAGCGAGTTGAGGGCTGCTGCGAGCAGGCTTTCAGCCCCTTGACGTTGGAGAATACTCAGGAGTCGATCTATCATTTTTTCCAGTACATCTGCTGGATAACTCCTGAATAATTGCATCCGTGATAAGGTCGTCATGAGGACTCGTTCTTCAGTATCCGCCGCATAGCCATCCGCCGCAACGGCAATTAAGGCAACCGCTGCAAATGCTTCAGCCGGGCCTAAAGTGGTTTCGGTTTGTTGACGGGCACTAGAGAGTTTATCAAACAGACTCATGGGTTATTTCCAGTAAAAAGTATAGGCTAATACCACGATGGTACTGTTTTAAGCTAGCGCGAGTTCAACAAGTACTTAAAAAAGCTATAGAGCTAGGAGTCAGGAGTCAGGCTGCGAACAATTTAACTTCGCGAGTGGGGGGCATTCAATTAATTGCGTTTGTAATCTTGCCAAACGGCTTGTTTTCCATCTGGTTCGACCCGATAGAGCAAGGCAAACGGGATGTCATTGTCATAGGGATTAATGGATAAGGTTGTCACGCCTCCTCTACAGTTTTAGCCACTGCGCTCTTGGCCGCTAGTTCCGGTAGCGTCCGCAGCCGTCCTGCTCATTCGTCCTGTTGTCTGTGTCACCGCACAGAAGACTCCCCCAACTCCCCACACTCATCTCGTTCAGGGCTGTAGGAGAAAGTGAAGTAAGTTTCTTCTAAATAACCATTGCGATACAGAATATTAACCGTGGTACACTTTGCTCATGATTCTACTCGCCTGATTTTGAATGGTTTGAGTACTATTGAGGAATTCCTAAAATACAGCCTAAAATTCTCTCAAACCTAAGCTATAGCTTAGTTTAACCGTGAGTACATAAATACGCTTTCTCCTTCCTTTAAATACTAGCCCCCTAACCCATAAATACTAGTACCTAGACCCCCAACAAAATTTAGAATTACCATCAGATCAGGGTTCAAGGCTTTGAGTACAACTCTAATTAATTTAATAATTCTGATCCAAACTCAAATTAATGCTTGGTTTTAGACTACTGATATAAAAAGAATAACGCCAGTAAGCACTTCACCTGTAGGGAGACAGAACACAATTTTTCTTTAGATTTCAGGTAAGTGATAGATACTAGCTTAAAATTCAACGTAGTGCTCAACTAGGAAAGGAAAAAAGACAAGGATTACTGGAAAAATTTCCTGCTCTTTTTTTCTTTCCTCTTCCTCTTTTTTTAAAGCTATTTCTGAGCCATCATCCAAAATTTCGATTGTAGGATAGTTTGCTAGTATTTCCTCAGGCATTAATCCGTGAACTTAATCAGCAGAAAATGAGGTGATTCCATGAGCGGGGAACGCACTCCAGCTAAACAAAAAGCTCAGGAGTTAGCTCGGCTTCTTCGCAGAGAGCGTCCCGACTATACTTATTTGAAAAATGTTTTTCGCTACTTACTAGCTGAGTTGGAGGTTTCTGTTCCCTTAACTGTTCAATCCTACCCTGATATACCTACAGAATCAGAAATTAGACGTTACTATGAAGCTGTTTGGCATAGTCGTAATCTGCAAGATATGGTGCTGATTAAAACGTTGCTGTACACCGGAATACGAGTGAGTGAACTGATTAATATTCGCTTGGAACAAGTCGATCTAGAACGTTGTCAATTTTGTATTACCTCACCCAAAAATGATAAAGCCAGAATCGTTCCGTTTCCCACTCTCTTTAAAGATGTTTTAGCGGCGCATTTAGATTCGATGTATCGCAAACAAGCGACGTATTTATTTGAGTCGTCGTGGAAACGTCAGTATAGTGACAGAGGTATCCGAAAAATTTTAGAACGATATGCCAAAGCGGCTGGATTATCGCATTCAATGTCCCCTAATCAACTGCGCCATTTTTTGTTGAAGTGGTTAAAGCAGCAAGGAATTGATGATGCACTACTACAGTTATATACTGGGCATTCCCATTTGCGATCGCTCGACGTTTATTCTTCCATTGATGAGGTTCAAAGGGAATACGAAGAAATTATTGCTAAGTTCCCTATTTAACCCATCTTCCCAATGTTGATATTTGCTATATAGCAGAGATCGTTGGATTTATACGACCTAGTAATCATCATCTTTGCAACTATCACACTAATAAACTAAAAATTAAGCTTTATATTAACGTGGGAAACTTTTCGGATCTGAAAGTCGTCAAAAATTCCAATCGTTTTAATTAGACTCAATCCGGTGCTAGTAGCTCACGGCGGAAATCAAGCTATCATTCATGAATAAATGAAACGCTTGCCATGTCAACATCCTGAATTTTGCATTCCATCTAGCGGTACTAATCTAGCACTTGGCCTTCTACTTGAACCTGAACTTGATAGGTTGTGTGATATATCTGTGCTTGTTGGGTTTGTAGGTTACTAGAAGCTAGGTTAGTCATATTTTTGGCGATGGCAATACCCGTTATTATTGCCTCTGGCTTTGCCGCTATGGTTAAGGCTAGTGTTAAAACCACGGCTTCTATTAATCTTTTCATGGCATTTTACTCACTTGACTAACGAACAACATTGATTAAAAATCAATGATTATTCTTATCTATTACTAATCTAATTATAAAAATATGAATTTATGATTAAAACCCTGCTGATTAACTAGAATTTTATATAAACAAGATAATAATTAAAAATATTTTAAAGATAATCAGGTGTAATCAAGATAAGATTTTATAGAATTATCATACTCCAATAGTATGAAATAATCCATAAAACTTCATACCTCTCTAGCAATATAATATCATGCTTCTAAATTTTTTCGGTAAGGCATAGAAGCTTACAATCTTTCTCATTTCGGTTAATTGCAGTTTATTAAAAAATTATGAATGCTTGCAGCCAATTAGCCAATTGGTCTTCCTAGATATAGCAATTCTAAACAATTCCTCAATTTTTCTTTACTTTATTCGTATGTTGGCAACTCAAATTGGATGCTGTAGCCACATTATGCCAATTGATAGATGAATTATTTCTAGGCTTTGTTTAACGCATAACGCTGCCAGCAACAACAAAAAAAGAATTTTGTCCTGGAATGCATAAAAAAATGAAATTAAGATGAAATTTTAGTATCCCAGAGAAATAAATACGGTTACTTCATTAGTAGGACGTAATTTAATTTATTATCTTTTAATCTAATGCTCAAGAGGTATGTACCTGCCGCTATTTGGTAAATGTGGGCTAGAGAAGCAGTACCTTCAGAAGGATTTTAGCTGAAGCGCTAAGGAAAGTATACTCAAGGCTACAGCCATAGCACAGGTAATTAGCACTTACATTAGGACTCAACTCAAGAGTCTGCTTCAATTGATCTGAATTCCCCGAGACATGGATAGTGCAAACTTTTGGCAACTTTATCATCAGGCAACGCTAACTTCTCTTAGTTTTTTTTGGAAAGCATTATGGGCATTTATCGTAGGTTATATCATCAGTAGTGCGATTCAGGTTTTTGTCACCCGCGAACGGATGCAAAAAACAATGGGTGAAGCCGGAAAAAAGAGTATTGCTCTTGGTACTTTTTTCGGTTTTATCTCCAGTTCCTGTAGCTTTGCTGCCCTAGCAACGACAAAAGCACTCTTTAAGAAAGGTGCAGGGTTTGTTCCTTCATTAGCATTTTTATTAGCTTCGACTAACCTTGTCATCGAACTTGGCTTTATTATTGCCATCTTTTTGGGTTGGCAGTTTGTTGTGGGCGAGTATGTAGGCGGCATTCTCCTGATTCTTTTTATGTGGCTCATTGTTCGTTTTACTCGTCCGAAAGAGTTAATTAAAAAGGTACGCCGACGAGTGCGAGGTGGGGAAGAAGGCGACGGGGAAAATCAAGATGAAGATGATAATAACCAAGCCCCTGATTGGAAAGAGAAGATTCAGAGCAAAGAAGGATGGGAACAGGTGGCTCGCCGCTACTTCATGGAATGGAAGATGGTCTGGAAAGACGTTACCGTTGGTTTTACAATAGCGGGGATTATTGCCGTCTTTGTGCCGCAATCGTTTTTTGAATTCCTATTTATGGGTTCGGGAAATAATCCAAGCTTTCTTGCTGTTTTAGAAAATGCATTAGTTGGTCCCCTTGCAGCCGTTTTTACTTTTATCGGTTCGATGGGCAATATTCCATTGGCGTCGGTTTTGTATGCTAATGGTGTGAGTTTTGCCGGGATTATGGCTTTTATCTTTAGTGATTTAGTGGTGTTTCCCGTAGTCCGCGTGAATGCTAAGTACTACGGTTGGAAAATGGCACTGTATATCGTTGGAGTCTTTTTGGCGGCGCTTGTTGCCACAGCAATTTTGATGCATTATGGCTTTGCAATCTTGGGCTTGTTACCTCAAGGTGGGGCTAAGAGTGCCGCACAGACACAACGCTTTGCGATTGATTATACGTTCTGGCTGAATCTTGTCTTTCTAGCTATCACAGCTGTTCTTGCTTGGTTGCGCTTCGGTGGCGAAAACAAAAAGAAGGGAGGAATGCATCACGGAGGCGGTAAGCAAGGAATCATTGAGCGCGTACTCTTTTGGCTGGCGATTGTTTCCTATATCTGGTTGGCAGGGGGCTTGATTGCCACATTCTTCCAGTAGATGCATCCCCGATGGAGAAAATTTGTCCCAGCTACAACCTATAATGAGCTAGAGATTCTGAGAAAAATGGCGGCAGAGGCAGTGAGGACGACATAATTCTTGCCAAAGATGGATAATTAAACTAATAACCTTTGTTAAGGTTTAGTCTAAGTAGGTGGGCATAAATAAAGACACATGGCGTATGTAGGTATGGTTTTGAAGGCATGAAACTGTTATATAGTAAGCATTCTGACTCAATCCGCTCCTACAGATCTACCAGACCTAGGGTCATTTTTTTACGCTGACCGACTTTGGCTCTTTTTGTGAACTGTTTTACACATAAAAGCGTTTGCTGCACGAGCTTCTGACTCCAAAGAGGAAAGATTGAATTGACGGCTCACTCATTTTGGTTCTATTTGTTTGTCTTCTTCGGGGTTATTCTTGGTCGATACTTTCTCGTCGCTGGGGGAACATACTGGCTGTTCTATTCACGGCTAAGGACGTTTTTTCAAAAGCGAGGTTTGTATCTAAAGCTCCCATTGAAGATATCAATTCAACGAGATGCTAAATTATCGATTTTCTCGGTAGTGGTTTTTGCTTTTTGTGCAGCGTTCATTATGTCAGGGTACGATTCGGGATTGACGCTCCTGTACACTGACCCACACAAGTATGGACTGTACTATTTAGCAGTTAGCTTTGTTGCCTTGCTCCTATTGCAGGATACCTACTTTTACTTTATCCATCGCCTGTTTCACCACCCTTTGCTGTTCAAATGGTTGCATCAAGGCCACCATCGTTCAGGAGAACCAACACCTTGGACATCCTTTGCTTTTGACCCGCCAGAGGCGCTTTTTCAGGCACTTTTCTTTATCGCTATTGTCTTCATCATACCGCTCCATTTCATTACCTTGCTTGCTGCGCTCATAACTATGACAATTTGGGCAGTCGTGACTCACCTTGGGTTCGAGCTGTTTCCCTCATCGTTTCCACTGCACTGGTTGGGAAAGTGGTTTATCGGCCCAAAGCATCACTTGATACATCATCGCAAGTACATAGTACACTACGGACTGTACTTCACGCTTTGGGATAAGGTGTTAGGCACTCACGATCCGAATTATGAGAAAGAGTTTGGCTCTTCTATTGAAAGGAAACCTGAACAATTTTAAGCTTATTTTAAAATTACATCTTCCAGAGATATCCCGTAAGATTAAAGAAGCTCAATTGATTGATGGGCTTTGGGTTCAGGAAAAGGAAAATATTGATAAAAAACTAACTGAAACAAAAAATACAATCTAGATTCCAGTGATAGGAGTCTCATCTATCCAAGGTTATAACTCCCTTGAAAATATTGCTTCGCTGGTAAGAGGTAATCTAATTTTCTAACTATTAACCTAAAACCGAAGAGGTAATTGACTGTTCTTGCGAGGAATCCTATGCAGAATAGTCACAAAGTTTATAAAGTCTAGATGGTGTTGTCATGAGTCAACCAACTGAAACCCTGCAAGGGTACGTCGTTGACATTGCTTGCATCCGCAACTATCCACAGGATGAGTTGCTCGAACGGACACAGGTTCACACTCGTGAGTGTGGTTTGCACGGACATTGCATCGAGAGTGGTTACGGTTTGGTGAATGAGGAAGGTAAGTTGGTATTGCTCGATCCTAAATCCACACGGCCGGTGTTGGAAGTAATTCGCAAAAGCGATCGCACTGAAGGCATCAAACTCCGAGTAACACGAGAGATGAAAAATGGGGATATGGAGACGACTTCTGTTCAAGAAATATAACGGCTACATTACAGCGGAAATAAAGCTACATTCAAAATCACCGCAGCACTTGCCATGGAAGCATTTTTAACTTTGAATTTTGTCTATTGTTAGTACCCAGATTAGCTAACAATAAATCCCAAATTTTTAAAAAAACTTGTTATTGGCTGTAGATTTTTAATGCTTTAAATATTGCATTAACCCTCAAAGGCTAGGACATATCAGAGTGAACAGACAAGCAAACTGAATAATCAACTTAGGAGGAATTTTGATGAGTACATTAAAACCAGAAGTCGTCGTTGTTACAGGAGCATCAGCCGGTATAGGACGCGCCACTGTACGAGAATTTGCCAAACAGGGAGCGCACATTGGTCTAATTGCGCGGAATGTTGAGGCGCTAGAAAATGCACGTCGGGAGGTCGAGGAGGCTGGAGGTAAGGCAGTCGTAGCGCCAGCCGATGTATCTGATCCCGACCAAGTTGAGGCCGCCGCAGCCAAGATTGAGGAGGAATTAGGCCCAATTGATATTTGGGTGAATAATGCGATGGCGTCGATTTTGTCGCCCTTTAAGGAGATCAAACCAGAGGAGTTTCGCCGCGTCACGGAAGTGACTTACTTGGGGTATGTGTATGGCACAATGGCGGCATTGCGTAGAATGCTGCCACGCGATCGCGGTAAAATTGTGCAAGTTGGCTCCGGGCTAGCTTATCGGTCGATCCCCCTTCAGTCAGCTTATTGTGGTGCTAAAGCTGCGATTCGAGGTTTCACCGATTCCCTCCGTACCGAATTGCTACATGAAGGCAGCAACGTGGGGCTAACCATGGTGCAACTGGCAGCTTTTAACACGCCGCAGTTCGGGTGGATTAAAAATAAGATGCCCCATCAGCCGCAACCGGTTCCACCCATTTATCAGCCGGAAGTGGCCGCCGAAGCGATTACCTGGGCAGCCTACAATGATCGCCGTGAGTTATGGGTAGGTATGTCTACAGTTAAGGCGATATTAGCCAACAAGGTTGCTCCTGGATTACTCGATCACTACCTAGCTAAAACAGGATACGACAGCCAGCAAACCGACGAACTTGTAAACCCGTATCGCCAGAATAACCTGTGGGATACAGTACCGGGAGACCGGGGCGCACATGGTAAATTTGATGACCGGGCTAGAGATGAGAGTCCGCAACTGTGGGCAGCCGAGAACCAAGGTTTGTTGACTGCCGCCGGTCTTTCTTTGGCAGGTGTTGCACTTGCAGCTTTCCTGGGATCGAAAGATCGAAGTGAGTCCTCTAAAACCCAAGAGATTGACGAACGCCCAATTACTGTACCAGAGATGGGGCGAGAGATGATTAATCAGCTCAATCGAACCAGTAAAGCGGATAAATTCAATTTATTGATGGGTCTTGCTGTCATGGGGATGAAGGCATTCGCAGGGAAACCAGGCGAAACCAAAAAGGTAACTTAAAACTCCATTGATGAGAGTCTTGTACCTCAAAAGACTGTTGCTCAAAGGAATCTAAGTGCAACAGTTAGAAAATCTCCCTAAATCCCCCTTTTTTAGGAGAGCTAGGGGGGGTTCTAATCTGTAGCGCCATTCTATGAAATTGGTATTAAAAGAAAACCCAACCCGTTTGGCAGCATAAACAACGGAGTATCAAGGTTGAAAAGCAATGACCAAAGAATCTGAAACGGTTGCATCGAATAATGGGAACCAGGAACAACAACCTAAAGGAAGCCTCCCAATTTACCTGCAACTTGCAGCCGGAATGGCTATTTTTGGCAGTGGTACACCAACCAGTAAATTAGTAACAGATGCTTTTCCCCCATTTTTAGCTTCTGGTTTACGGATGGTGGTGGCAACCCTAATTCTCTTGCCATTTTTATTCCAAAAACGACATGAAATTAAGAAAATCCAACGAAAAGATTGGATAATTATTTTGCTGATTGCCATCATTGGTATGTTTGCATTTAGTGTATTCATGCTGTATGGAATGAAGCAAATTACAGGAGTCGTGGGCAGTATTGTTATGAGTACCACCCCTGTTGTTACGGCTGTAGGTTCATTCTTCTTCTTACACGAACGATTGGGTTGGAAAAAAAGTGCCGCCATTGCTTTAGCCGTGTTTGGTGTTCTCATCCTCAATCTAGGAAGCCAACAGTCCAGTGATTCAGGTGGAAATATGCTCTTGGGGATGCTACTAATCTTCGGTGCAGTGTGTTCTGAAGCTAGCTACACATTATTAGGAAAAGTTGCTAGTGAGGATGTAAATCCTGTTACTATTGCCGGACTGGCTGCCGGAATTGCTGTTATATTATTTTTGCCGTTTGCTATCTACCAAATGTCAAGCTTCGACTGGACTCAAACTACACTCACTAGTTGGATTGCTTTAGTTTGGTGGGGAGCAGGTGTACTTAGTTTAGGTTCTGTGCTGTGGTATCGTGGGGTTGCTAAAGCACCCGGAAGTACGGCAGCCGGCTTTATGGGAGTAATGCCTGTTAGCGCCCTGATTTTGTCCTATGTGTTACTTGGGGAACCCTTTAGATGGATTCATTTGGTCGGTTTTACCGCCGTGTTTGCAGGTGTACTTCTGATTGCCCGCAAACATGCCAAACATCACTAAATTGCTGAATTTAACTTGACATATTGACCACACCCATCATACCTAAATCTTCATGATCAAGAATGTGGCAATGGTAAACAGTCTTACCCGGAAAATCACTAAAGCGAACCCGAATCCGTACCGTTTCACCGGCTGGAACTAAAACCGTATCTTTCCAAGCGCGATAAGGTTCTGGCTTGCCATTGCGACTGATAACTTGAAAATGATTCGTATGCAGGTGAAAGGGATGATCCAACATACCTGTATTAGTAATTTCCCAGTCTTCTATTGTATTTAATCGAACTTGTGTATCAATTCGCTGGTGATTGAACGTTTTACCATTAATTAAAAAGACCATGCCTTGTCCAGGAACCATACCATGATTTAAGGTAAAACTGCGCGTAGTTTGAGGATTGGGTAATGCCTCTACAGGAAGTAGTTTTTGAGGTAAAGAAAGGAGTTCAACTTGTCCTTGATATGTTAGAGTTGCCAAGACTTGGGGACTTCCTGAATTATTATTGGATTGACGCCTCATCATTCCTCTACGTCCTCGCCCCATCATGCCACCACCCATCATGCCACCACCCATCATGCCACCGCCCATCATACCCATACTGCCCCGGTCGTAAGGTAAGTTTAATAGGCGATATTGTCCTGATTGCCCTTCTCCACGAATCAATACCTCAACTCGTTGTCCTGGAGTTAACAGAAGTTCTTGCTGTTCTACGGTTTCTGAAAGGGAACCTCCCTCAGTGGCAATAAGATAGAAGGGATGATTCTCCAATGAAAGACGATAGAAACGAGACGGGGAAGCGTTAGCAATTCGTAAACGCAACAATCCACCAGAAGGCATGGATAGAGTAGGATTCACCTGACCATTAACGGTTATCAGTGACCCTTCTCGCCCTTGCATTTGTGACATGTGATTAGGAGAAATTACCTGGCCGTTATTATCTAATGCAAAATCTTGAAGAACCAATAACTCTTCTTTTGCCGCTTTAATTTCAGGAATTTCGTCAAGTTCTCCTCGCACAATAAACAATCCAGCGAGTCCCCAAAAAAGATGCTTGGCTGTTAAACCATGCAGATGGGGATGATACCAAAATGTCCCAGCCGGATGGTTTTGGGGAATAGTAAATTCGTAAGTGAATTTTTCCCCAGCCGAAATTTCCAGAAATACATTATCGGCATTACCAGTCGGTGAAACGTGCAAACCGTGATAATGCAAATTGGTAGAGTCGGGTAGATTATTAGTAAACTGAATGCGAACCGCATCTCCGGGTTTAGCTTCTAAAATCGGCCCTGGCACTCGTCCGTTATAACTAAAAAGCTTAGCTTGACGGTTAGCGAGGTTGACTCGACCATAGCCAGCCTCTAAGGAGATATTCAATCCTCCAGCTTGGCTGATGAAACGTTCTGAACCCGGAGATAATTTACTGGCTGTAGTTTGTCCTATGGTGTTTTCAGAATTAGCACATCGAGTAAGGAATACGGCTCCAATTGTTGAGCCACTCACAATAAAAAATTGTCTTCGATTCATATAATTGCACATTTCCTTATATCTATATCTAATCGTTTTATTACACATTGGAATGAAATTATAATGAAATCACTCTACTCCATTAGAGATAAATCAGGGTTACTGCCATAGCCAGACGAGATATAACTTACAACTGTATAAAGTAAAGCTAGATTTTTAAGTATTAGCGTTCAAGTTAAGTTTAGAAAAAGTTCTCTACTCAACAACAATAGTAAGTTTTGGTCGGGGCTTCAATCCTGGCCAAAACTTGTTGCTTGGCCAGTGATTGACAACAGAGTTGATGTTTCCCTTGACTCTCCACTTGACTGGAGGGTTTAACCTAGAGTTAGATCGGCTCAGACCCGGAGAACAGTACAGCCAAGCCACCACACCATAATTTTGTAACTGTTTTCTATTCTCCAGCCCTTAAAACTAAATTAATTCAATATTTAGGAGTGCATACCATGACTCTACAGCTTAAAGTTCCCAAAATTGCCTGTTCAGCTTGTGTAAATACCGTTACAAAAGCGGTTACTGCTGTTGACCCAACTGCCAAGGTAGAAGCCGATACCAAAACCAAAATGGTCAACATTGAAACCCAAAAATCAGAAGCTGAAATTCGGGATGCAATTGCAGATGCAGGATATCCCGCCGCTTAATCATTAACCTTGTCAGACAATTGTCCAGGGAGTATGTCACCTTTGTTAGCCCTCACCCTAAATCCCTCTCCCTCCGGGGGAGGGGCTGTCCGTGCAAACCTGACATACTCCCATCGTCCAAGCGGTGCCAAGGAGTCTACCTAATGGAAACCTCAACCCTAAAATTACGAGGCATGAGTTGTGCCTCCTGCGCTAGCAGTATTGAACAAGCCATTCGAGATGTTCCAGGGGTCAACGAGTGTAATGTTAACTTTGGCATGGAACAAGCCACTGTTCAGTATGACCCCCAAAAAACGAATATCAAAACGATTCAAGATGCTGTAGAAGAGGCAGGATATGCAGCAGAATCTCTCCAAAATCAAGAAATGATTACGGGAGAAGATGATGCTGAAAAAGCCGCCCGTAAAGCAGAATCTCGCGACCTTTTAATTAAGGTAGTCGTGGGAGGTGTGATTAGTGCCATCTTGATTTTCGGGTCACTCCCAATGATGACAGGGTTACACTTACCTTGGATTCCTGCATGGTTGCATAACTCGTGGTTTCAGTTAGTATTGACGGCACCCGTGCAGTTTTGGTGTGGCTACCGATTCTACATTAATGCTTGGAAAGCATTGAAACGTCATGCCGCAACGATGGATACACTGATTGCATTAGGGACGAGTGCGGCATATTTTTACTCGCTATTTGCTACCCTATTTCCTAACTTTTTCATCAATCAAGGTTTGCAGCCAGAGGTGTACTATGAAACGGCTGCCGTTGTGATTACCTTGATTCTTTTGGGGCGGTTGTTTGAAAATCGTGCCAAAGGTCAAACCTCAGAAGCGATTCGTCAATTGATTGGGTTGCAAGCTAGGACTGCTCGTATCATTCAAGATGGACGAGAGATAGATGTTCCGATTGAACAAGTCCAATTGAATGATGTAATTTTGGTACGTCCTGGTGAAAAAATTCCTGTTGATGGTGAAGTGATTGAAGGGAATTCAACCATTGATGAAGCGATGGTAACGGGGGAAAGTGTACCCGTTAAAAAGCAACCGGGAGATGAAGTAATCGGAGCGACTCTGAATAAAACAGGTAGCTTTAAATTCCGCGCAACACGAGTCGGTAAAGATACAGTTTTGGCACAAATTGTCCAATTAGTGCAACAAGCACAAGGCAGTAAAGCACCGATTCAACGATTAGCTGACCAAGTAACGGGATGGTTTGTACCTGCGGTGATAGCGGTTGCGATCGCCACATTTATTATTTGGTTTGATGTCATGGGTAATCTTACCCTTGCCCTGATTACAACGGTTGGAGTTTTGATTATTGCTTGTCCCTGTGCCTTGGGTTTAGCCACACCTACCTCTGTGATGGTGGGAACAGGAAAAGGTGCAGAAAACGGCATCTTAATTAAAGGTGCAGAAAGTTTAGAACTGGCTCACAAAATCCAGACAATTGTGCTGGATAAAACTGGGACTTTAACGCAAGGAAAACCGACCGTAACTGATTATATCACGGTCATGGGTACAGCCCATAGTAATGAATTAAAATTACTACGTTTAGCAGCATCAGTGGAGCGTAATTCCGAACACCCCTTAGCGGAAGCGGTGGTTAGATATGCTCAATCTCAAGAAGTTCAGTTAACAGAAACCCAAGATTTTGAAGCCATTGCAGGCAGCGGTGTACAAGGCAATGTTTCCAATAGATTAGTACAAATTGGTACACAACGCTGGATGCAGGAATTGGGAATTGATACCCATCCTCTGCAAGAGCATAAACATCAATGGGAAGCATCCGGAAAAACAGTGATTTGGATAGCTGTAGATGGACAAATTGAAGGAGTAATGGCCATTGCAGATGCGCTCAAACCTACCTCACCCGATGCTGTGAGAGCCTTACGGAGGTTAGGATTAGAAGTCGTGATGCTGACTGGAGATAATCGCCAAACCGCAGAAGCGATCGCCTCGGAAGTCGGAATTAATCGAGTATTTGCCGAAGTTCGCCCCGACCAAAAAGCGGACAAAATTAAAGAACTGCAACTAGAAGGCAAAGTTGTAGCCATGGTGGGGGATGGTATCAATGATGCACCCGCGTTAGCGCAGGCCGATGTCGGAATTGCGATTGGAACTGGCACAGATGTGGCGATCGCAGCGAGTGACATTACTCTGATTTCTGGCGACTTACAAGGTATCGTCACTGCCATTCAACTTTCTCACGCCACAATCCAAAATATTCGGCAAAATCTCTTCTTTGCCTTTATCTACAATGTTGCGGGAATTCCCATTGCAGCAGGAATTTTATTCCCCTTCTTTGGTTGGTTACTCAATCCAATTATTGCCGGGGGAGCAATGGCATTTAGTTCAGTTTCGGTCGTTACTAACGCTCTGCGCTTGCGGAATTTTCGCCCCAAAACCATTTGACGGAGTGTAGCCATGTTCAGTAAAAAACAGGTGTTTGTAAACCTTATCGGTTTGGGTTTTTTCCTGGGAATTTCCTCAGGTATCGCAGTCGCTCAAATGCCAATGGAAACATCAGAAGAAACAATTCAATTCCGCCGAATTGAGCAACCATTGGCCTTAAAAGCAGGTGTAACAGCCGGAGGTTTAGCATTAATTGGCTTAGAGTTGTGGTGGTTTTTATTCAGTAAAACTAAATCTCGAAAAGCACAGACACAGGAAGGAACACAAGAAGTCACAATTACAGTCGATGGAGGTTATGAACCTGATCATGTAGTCGTAAAGTCAGGGCAACCTGTGCGGCTGAATTTCCTACGTCGCGATCCCAACAGTTGTTTAGAGAAAGTATTACTGCCTGATTTCCACATTGCTAAAGATTTGGATATGAACCAAGTCACTCCCATTGAATTTACACCCGAAAAACCCGGAGAATATCTATTTACCTGCGGAATGAATATGTTTCATGGCGTTGTAGAAGTTGAATAAGCTGTTGCGCTTTTCAATTGTTTGTTGATATCCAATCCGCATTAATAGCCCTCCTTGCCAAATCCGTATTTTTTCTCCTCTGCTCCCCCGCTCCCCCGCTCCCCGGCAAACCTCATCATTTATTTTTCCCTATTGCGATCGCCATTGAACCGATTACAACAAAAAACGCTCCCAAAACTCCTAATACTGTGATATGTTCGGGTGCAATTAAAGTTGGCGTCATCCAGGAAACAAGCCATACCGCTACTAAAGTAACTAGAGGTGTCAACGCTATTACTGCACTAACCCGCGACGCTTCCCAATGTTCTAATGCTTCGGCAAAAGCACCGTAGGCCATCAGCGTATTCAATCCGCAAAATAGCAGCATTCCTAAATGCAAGGGACTTAGGGTAAATAAACTTTGGGGTGTGGCTAAAGGACTCAATAAAATCGCACAGCCGCCATAAATCACTAGCATGATGCTAGCAGAAGGCAATTTTTGTAAAAGCTGCTTTTGCACTAAAGCATAAATCGCCCAGGCGATCGCACCGATTACCAGCAGTCCATTTCCTTGTATATACGTCGCTTGTGCGGTGAGGACTGTCTTAAGTTGCGCGTGGAAAAACAATATCATCCCAAGTGTCAAAACGCCCAATCCGAGCCACTGCATCAGGATGTAGCGTTCTCTAAACACCACAATTCCACCCAAACCCATCAACACAGGCGCTAATTGAATAATCACTTCTGCCGTTGTGGGTGAGGTTAGCAACAATCCTTTCTGAAACATTAGGTAATTTAATCCTAAAAATACAGTGGCGATCGCTAACATTCCCGGTGATGCTGCTCGCAACTTTTGCCAACTCGGAAGTTGCTGACGTGAGGCTAAATAAGCCGCCAGTATCCCAAATGCGATAACAAAGCGAAACCAAGTAACAGTGTAAACATCCAATTCCTGAAGCACCACAGCTAAAGCAATCGGTAGAATTCCCCAGAGAAAAATCGTAACCAGCGATAGCGCTAACCCTAAGCGCCAGCGCCCAGACGTTTGATGAAGTTTCATAGATAGTTATTGACAGATGCTGTTCTAACTCCCCCCTGAATAAGGGAAATTCCATCATTTTGAATTTTGAATTTTGAATTGCTCAGTTCCCATCTATTCTTGCAGCATTTCCAAGAATTGGGCTTCACTCAACTGGGGGATAGCTAACGCTTGCGCTTTTTCTAACTTAGAACCCGCATCTTCTCCCACTAATAAATAGTCGGTTTTGGAACTCACGGAATTTGTTACTTTACCCCCTGCTTTTTCAATTAAATCTTTGGCCTCATCTCGTTTTAAACTGGGTAAAGTGCCCGTAATCACGAAAGTTTTACCGCTTAAAGGTTGAATTTTAGGCTGATTTGTGTATTCTAATTTCAGTGCTAACTGCAATCCAGCCTTCTGGAGTCGGTCAATTAAGATTTGGTTGGCCTGAACTTGGAACCAAGAATAGACAGATTGTGCAATTTCTGGGCCGATGCCATAAACCCCTTCAATTTGGGCGGCGGATGCCTGGGCTAATTTTTCAACGGTAGGAAACTGCTGCGCTAAAGTTTGAGCATTCACACTGCCAACGTGACGAATTCCCAAACCATAGAGGACACGCGGCCAAGGTTGAGTTTTGGAATGGGCGATCGCATTCACCAAGTTTTCAGCAGATTTTTTCCCCATCCGATCTAATGACGCTAACTGCTCAACGCTTAAATCATAAAGGTCAGCAACCGAGTGAACAATCTCTCGATTGACTAACTGTTGGACAATCTTTTCCCCCATGCCATTGATATCCAGCGCATCACGCCCAGCCCAGTGTGTCAATGCTCCTTTGAGAATGGCAGGGCAAGAGGTATTAATGCAACGAGTCACTGCCTCATCCACTGGCCGCACCACCGGTTCACCACACACCGGGCAATGGCTGGGCATTTGAAACGGTTGAGTTCCTTCCGGGCGTAATTCTGGCAGTACTCGCACTACTTCCGGGATAATTTCACCCGCTTTGCGAACAATTACAGTATCACCAATGCGGATATCGAGTTCGGCAATGCGATCGCTATTATGTAGGGTAGCGCGTTGTACCGTTGTTCCCGCCAGTTGCACGGGTTGCATTTGGGCCAAGGGAGTAAGTGCCCCTGTTCGCCCCACGTTAACCGAGATATTTCTAACTACCGTCGGTGCTTCTTCGGCAGGATATTTCAGTGCAATTGCCCAACGGGGAAACTTTTGAGTAAAGCCTAACTGTTCCTGCATCGTAAAGGAATTGAGCTTTACCACTACCCCATCTGTCATGTAGGGTAAATTCCGCCGTTCCATATCCCAATCATTGTAGTAATCTCGAACTTCATCTAATGAAGCGCAGAGTTTACGGTTGGGGTTCACCCGAAATCCTAATTGTTGCAGCAATTCCAGTGCATCCCACTGAGTACTTGCCACTTGAGTGTCATCTTTTCCAGGAATATGTAAAGTATAGGCAAAGAAATCCAGGCGTCGGCGATCGACAATGCGAGGATCTAATTGCCGTAATGTCCCAGCAGCAGCGTTGCGAGGATTAGCGAATAATGTTTCCCCTGCTTTCTCGCGTTCGGTGTTAATAGTTTCAAACACATCTAAGGGTAAAAACGCCTCTCCGCGCACTTCTACAATGTGCGGAGGTGTGTCGGTATTTAACCGCAAGGGGATAGAACGAATGGTGCGAACATTGGGGGTAATTTCTTCACCCGTCAGTCCATCACCTCGTGTTGCTCCACGTACTAAAAGACCATTTTCATACGTCAGCGCCAAGGCATTGCCATCAATTTTCAATTCGCAAACATATTCAAAACCCTCTAGTTCCTCCTGACTCAGGGGAGAATCAAGGGAGGATGCATAGCGTTGCCATCGTTCTTGCCACTTGGTAAATTCCTCGATATTGAAGGCGTTTTCTAAGCTGTAGAGGGGGATATTATGCCGGACTGAGGGGAACTGCGAGGCAGGTTTTTCTCCCACGCGCTGGGTTGGACTGTCTGGCGTGACGACTGCGGGATATTGTAGTTCTAAGTCTTGGAGTTCCCGATACAGCTTATCGTAAACCGTATCCTCCATGATGGGGTTGTCGAGGACATAGTAGGCATAGCTAGCTTTTTGCAGCAATTGCCGCAGTTCTTGAACTCGCTGCTGGATTTCGGGCGTCACTTGTGACACAGCGTTTATCATCCTCAACGTATACTCGCATCTAGTTTGACATACTCCGCCAGTGCCTAGGGCTCAGGCGGATTCTCAGCATAATCGCTGATTCTCAGTTCATCCACTCCCAGAGGTTGAACTGTCCCTGAGTGTTTACTATTGAATACGGCTGAAGTAAATAGCGGCAATAATAATCAGACCTAATAGCGCTAGAGGAACCCAGAGATTAGCAAGTTCTATCATGGGATTGTGTTGATTCTATTCGCTGTACGTTAAATAAATCAGTTTTGAATGCGTAAATTTTGAATTGCTTATGACCTTTCCAGACTTGGTAACGTGGCTGCAAGAACGGACAGCTTTCGGCATTCTCTCAGAAAATGTGTTGAATGCGATCGCGCAAATCATGGAAGAACGTGTCGTACCTGCGAATACGCGCCTCGTAGCCGAAGATACGCCGATTGAATCCCTTTATATTCTCCAACACGGACCGCTAGAAAGCGATCGCACCAGCCAAACAAGTTCCGCTTGGGCAGTGAGTTGGCTTCCTGGTGCCATTATCCACTTACAAGAGTTACTCTTTGACCAACCTGCACAAAGAACCGTCAAAGCCCTTAGTGAGTGCCGCTTGTGGGTGATACCTGCTGAACAGTTCCGAGAATTAATCAATCAATACCCCGAAATACGCGAAGATTTCTCACCCCAACTGGCGGCTGAACTAGCAAGATTATCCTCTCAACTCAGTTACGAACAAGAACGCCAGGCCACCTTACGCCCTTATCTGGTGAGTAAGGCAAAACGTGGGATTGTGGGTAAAAGTCGCTATGCAGTACGACTGCGCCAACAAATTAAAAAAGCCGCAGAAGACCGCAAATCAGCTTTAATTTTTGGTGAACCTGGACTCGAAAAAGATAATATCGCCGCTCTAATTCACTATGGTTCTCCCTACCGACGCGAACCTGCGATTAAAATCGATTGCAGCACAGTTCAAGCCAGTGGGGCAGAACTTTTTGGGCGTGCGGGAGGGAAACCCGGACTGATTGAAGCCCTCGGACAAGGGACATTAATTCTCAATAATATTCAGGAACTGCCTCCAGAGTTGATGCCGACTCTAGCCCATTTGCTAGAAACTGGGACATATAAGCCTGTTAGGAGTCAGGAGTCAGGAGTTAGGAGTCAGGAGTTGGAGTCTTCGGCTCAAAACTCTCTGGTTTGTCAGGCACATATCATCATGGTGTCTGAAAAAGCCTTACCTGAAATTGAACGTCAGGTGAGTCATTTAATTAAAGTACCGCCATTACGGGTACGAAAAGCTGATATTAGTGACCAAATGGACTATTACATTAGTCTTGTGTGTCGGGCTAGAGGAATTTCTAAACCTCATGTGACGCCAGAAGCGTTGCGTCGGTTGCAAGCCTATGATTTTCCTGGCAATTTGAGAGAGTTGGAAAATCTGGTTGAACGTGCCATTGTGCAGTTGGGTATCGGGAAAGAATTGACGGAAGAAATTGTCTGGCCGTCTCAGAGTAAGAAAAAACAGTTTCGACTCAATTTACTCAATGCTTATCCCGGTTTGAGGCGATTTTTAAGGAGTCCTTGGTGGCCTGACCGGATTAATTATGGCATTACCTTATGGTTGTTTGCGATAGTGGTCATTATCGGGTTTGTTGGCCCCCAAAATCGTCAGGAAAATTTTACATTAAATCTATTTTGGGCGTGGTGGTGGCCGGTTATTTTGTTGGCTTTTCCCTTCGTGGGACGCCTTTGGTGTGCAGTTTGTCCTTTTATGATTTATGGGGAAGTGACTCAGAAGCTTTCTCTGTGGTTATGGCCGCGTCAGTTGAAGCGCTGGCCAAGAGAAGAGGCAGAAAAGTGGGGCGGTTGGTTTTTGTTTGGTTTATTTGTCCTCATTTTCTTGTGGGAAGAACTTTGGGATTTAGAGAATACTGCCTACCTTTCTGCTTGCTTGCTCCTCTTAATTACGGCAGGAGCGATGATTTTTTCGGCTATTTTTGAGCGGCGATTTTGGTGCCGATATCTTTGCCCTATTGGGGGGATGAATGGTTTATTTGCTAAGTTATCGATGACAGAATTACGGGCACAACAGGGAACGTGTTCGGCAGAATGTACGACTTATCAATGTTATAAGGGAGGGCCGCAAAAAGGGGAGGGAATGGAAACAAATGGATGTCCATTGTATTCTCATCCAGCTCAATTAGAAGATAATCGAGATTGTGTATTATGCATGACTTGTCTTAAAGCTTGTCCCCATCGTTCGGTTGAGGTGAATTTGCGTCCTCCGGGGATTGAACTGTGGACTAATCATATTCCTCGCACCTATGAAGTAGCGTTATTGCTGTTGTTATTGGGTGGAATATTTCTGCATCGGCTACCGGAAATACAAACAGAATTGGGATTATCAATTGATTTGAGTGATTTTTGGCAACACTTGGGATTCTCGATTGCGGTTTTAGCGGTTCCGGTTACTATTGTGTTGATAGCTTACGGTGGAATGCAGTTAGTTTACCGATTCATCCATGCTCTAAAATCGAAGATCCAAATTTCTAAACCTCGACGCTTTGTAGAGTTAGCTTATGGTTATTTACCGTTAGTGTTAGCCGGTAATTTAGCTCACTATTTGCGATTGGGTTTAAGTGAAGGGGGACGAATTTTACCCGTAACCTTGGCCACGTTTGGTCTAGGCGGTGAAGGGGTGCCTGTACTGGTTGCTCACCCGGCAGTGATTGAGTTTTTGCAGGGAGTGACGTTAATCGTTGGTGTGGTTTTATCGATACTATTGACTAAAAAAATTACAGGTCAATCTGTACGATCACTTTTTTGGCAATATCTAGCCTCGATTACTTTGGGGATTTGTCTTTGGGCAGTTATTGTGGGGTATTAAAGGCGATTAGACCTAATTTGAAAATAGGGAGTCGGGAGTCAGAAGTCAGGAGTCAGGAGTCAGAGAATGCGAATTATCATCTTTTCTTATTCCCCTTTTTAAGGGGGGCTAGGGGAGATCTGATTGGTAGCATCTCAGATTTGTTGTTTGTCCTAACTCTAAGAAAAAACCCTCAGCGGGGGGGCTGAGGGTGGTCATCAGGGTGCATCTACTACTTCTTAATCCTGCCTTGCTCTCATCCCATCCGGACAAATTTCGCTCTTGATTCAGATCAGAATTGTTGTTTGTCCTAATCCTAAGAAAAAACCCTCAGCGGGGGGGCTGAGGGTGGTCATCAGGGTGCATCTACT
>CAZPRJ010000035.1:68015-72785 GCA_964588805.1 uncultured Microcoleus sp.
ACTTCTTAATCCTGCCTTGCTCTCATCCCATCCGGACAAATTGGAGAATGTTCTCCGGAGGTTTGGGTAATGGTGTCTTTAGCATTGCGGGTGTGCGTCGCCTCTTTACTACTGTCATTGGGTTTTTCCGGTTCAGACACAGGGTCAAAAATAATCGAATAGGTAATATGGGGTACAAGTCTTTTAATGACTTGCAGATGAGCCTCTGCCTCATGACGACGACGAAACCGGGCAACCACACGCCGTTGTAAGTGGGGTAGTGGTCTGGTAATGCACCATGGATAAAGTTGATCGAGATAGGTCATAAAATTGTGGCAATCTCCTGATCAAGATGGTTTTTTTTAGCAAGCCAACGTATTCAATCACTGCTAACAAATTTTCCCAACCATACCTGCTGGTTGACGCTTGAGTGCGCCTTGAATGATTTTCAATAGAGCCTGACGACCGCTATCATTGTTTCGTGGATACAAGACCCAACTACTAATCGGAGCAGGTTGATAGGTGAGCTGGTAGCAACTCCCGATTGCCTCTTGAATTTTAGAGGAACTACGGGAAGTAATTGTCCAAACCGGTTGCCTGGGTCGCTTGCGAACACCATAGCCGCACTTCTTCAGGGCTAGGCGAATTGCAGCAACTTCTCGCGCAACCCTCAAAGCTTCGGTTGCTTGGGATGTCCTCATGGCTCACTCGATGGAACTATAGACACCCTATTAAAATCCAGGTGATAAACGAACCTCATGGTGAGGGTGACTTTTGCCTCAGCTTATGCAGAGAGAATCTCTAAAAGAGGGCAGAGGGCAGTCCCAATGAAAAAAATTCACCGCCATGAATGAAAATCTTTCTCCCCTGGCTCCTGACTCCCTATTTTCAAGTCAGAGGACAGAAAATGCGTAAGTCATGGCAATGTGAAGATGAGTTAAGATACTGGAAATAAAATCTCACCTCAAAGTTCAACCCAGCTAACGCTTACTGAATAAGCCGTTTAACTCGTTTTCAAGGGTTTCAGCTTTGAGTCAAATTCTAAATCAGGGCTAATTATTCATCTGCGGAAAAAGAAATTAGTATTCCTGGTTTTTATTTGTACTTCATGCTTCCCATCAGACATTTGAACTCACCTGTGCGGTTGTTAATGGTCGCGATCGCACTCTTTACCTTTATCCTAGTTAGTTGTCACCCAAAACCCCTACAGCCATTACGCATCGCTACCAATCTTTGGACGGGCTATGAACCTCTGCATCTTGCTCGTGACCTTGGTTACTATGGCGACACCCCCATTCAAATTGTGGAGTATGCCTCAAATATAGAGCGAGTTAGAGCCTTCCGGAATGGTGATGTGGAAATGACTTCTGCTTCGCTGAATACAGTTTTGGAAATTGCGGAAACTCATCCAGATACTCGTGTTTTGTTAGCTGTAGATTTCTCGGATGGTTCTGATGCAATTATCGCTCAACCAGAGATTAAAAATTTACAAGATCTCAAAGGTCGCAACGTTGGCTTAGAATCTTCAACCTTGGGAGTCTTTCTCCTCACTCGTGGTTTAGAGCAAGTGAGTCTATCCCTGAAAGATGTGCAAACTGTTCCTCTAGAGATTCCTCAACAGGAAGAAGCATACAAACAAGGTCGTGTCGATGCAGTAGTCACCTATGGACCTGTTCGCTCCAATTTACTCGCTATCGGTGCAAAATCGTTGTTTGACACCTCTCAGATTCGGGGTGAAATTGTAGATACGCTAATTGGACGTGAGCAATTACTAAAGACACATTCAAGTCAACTACAAGAGTTGATAAATGCTTGGTTTAGAGCTCTCGATTACATGGATAAAAATCCGGCAGATGCTGCGCGTCGTATGGCAGAGCGACAAGGAGTAACAACTGAGCAGTTCATAAAATCTTTAACTGGGGTGCGCTTCCTAAATCTCCAAGAAAATCAAAAACTCTTGGGAAAAACCGATACAGCGTTGCTAAAAGGTGCCAATCGGTTATCGGAATTCATGGTAAAAAATAAGTTTCTCAAGCGAAAATTAGACCCTACCCATCTACTCGATGACCGACTTGTGAAAACGGTCAAGCCGTGAAGCGTACCATTTTTAACTTTCCGTGGCTATGCATCGTTTTCCCTTTCCTTTAAGATTTTCAATTCCAACCATGCTGTTGTTATTTGGCAGTGTGTTAGGTTTAGTTTCTTTTGAACAAGAAGTTTCTCAAGCTAATATTCGTGCAGAACAAGAGATTAAGGAGCAGGCTACTTTTTTTGCCAGTCAAACATCAGGTTTATTGGAGTACCAGTATCGCTCAGAAGATGGTCAAGGAGCTGAACTAGTGATTAGCCAGATTGCCACAGCTCCGAATCTTCAGTTAGTTTTACTGTTTAATGAAAACGAACAAGTCATCTTTTCAACTCAGTTTCAACTCAAAAATCACTTAATTAGTGATACACCAGTCAATAACCTATTGTCAGATATTAGAACAGTTAGGCAAACTAAGTCTGGTAAAGTGATTTTATCTGAAGATGGACAAAGTATCTGGGCAATTTATCCAGTGGTTTTGGGTGCCTTGCCTGGAGATATCTTACCTTCACGGGTAGGAGTATTAGTCTTGGACTATAATCTCTCAGTAATTAAAGCTCAGGCATACAGAAATGCTTTGGAGCGATCGCTAGTCTACGGTGCCAGTCTAGCTTTATTTTGTACTATCCTCTGGTTCTTTTTTTACAAAACTTTGAATTTGCGAGTGAGTCAACTCGTATCAACGAGCAACCTTTTAGCTCATGGAAACTTGAGTGTACGTGCCAACTTGCAAGGCTCTGATGAACTGGCTCAAATCTCTAAAGCATTTGATAAAATGGCTGAAAAAATTCAAAATAGTACACAAGCTCTCCATCAAAATCAAACACAGCTCCAACAAACCTTGTATCATCTTCAGCAAACCCAATCTCAATTGATTCAGGCTGAAAAAATGTCTGGTTTGGGTCAAATGGTTGCTGGTATAGCTCACGAAATTAACAATCCGATTAACTTCATTCATGGCAATCTCACCCATGTAGAGGAGTACACTCAGAATTTATTTCAACTTATCTATATCTATCAACAACACTATCCGCAACCTAAACCAGAAATTAAGCAACTCCTTCACGAACTGGAATTGGATTTTATGCTTGAGGATTTGCCTGATATTCTCACTTCAATGAAAGTTGGTACTACGCGCATTAATCAGATTGTAAATAGCCTGCGTAATTTCTCTAGATTCGCTGAAGCAGACCTGAAAACCGTTGATATTCATGAAGGAATTGATAGCACTTTAGTGCTTTTAAGCCATCGCTTTAAAGAAGCTATAGATGATATCCAAATTGAATTAATTAAAGATTATGGTGATTTACCCAAAGTTGAGTGCTATGCCGGACAGTTAAATCAAGTTTTTATGAATATTATTAGTAATGCAATTGATGCTCTGTTAGTCCCAGAGAATCAGTACAAAGACTCGAAATTGAGTCTATCGAAGGGACAAATTCAGATTTGCACTAAAGTGAAGGAACCTGATTGGGTGGTGGTGGCGATCGCTGATAATGGATCGGGAATATCAAAAGAAATACAAGGGCGGATATTTGACCCGTTTTTTACAACAAAACCAGTGGGTAAGGGGACTGGGTTAGGTCTATCAATTAGCTATCAAATTGTGGTGGAAAAACATAGAGGTAAATTGCAGTGTATTTCCGAACCTGGAGAAGGAGCAGTGTTTTTAATTGAAATTCCTATCCAGCAAAAAAAATAACAAAGTAGGTGGACATTAGTATTTGTCGTTGAGGTGAGGCAGAAGGTAGAAGTTTTTCATGCGTTCTGGTGTACGCATTTCATGACGGCTACTTAGTAAGCGGGGTTCTAAATTCTGAGCCAACTCAGTATTGCTGTTTCGCACAAAGTCTTCAAATTCAGTGAACGAACCTCATGATGCAAATTAATCTACAAAAGCTTATGCATCCTCAGCCCAGTCCATAAGATAATTATTCCAGCAATAATCAGGTATGAGCAAGGAAACTTATGCTGAGAATTTCTCATGACAAAATCCCAACGGCAGCGCAGATTCTTGCACAAGCGTTCTTTGAAGACCCGATGTTGTCATTCATATTCCCCAACGTTGAAAGCAGGCGGGATGCTCTGACAGCATTCTTTAAAGTATTCCTTGCAGATAGTGTTAAGCGCGGTGAAGTGATTATTGCTCCCGAGGACAAGGGGGTAATTGCATGGTATCCCAGCGATGTACAAGTGTTTGATGACCAGTTTCAAGAAGTACTCGCTCAACTTGCTGAAGTCTGCACAAACTTTAATGGATTAGAGGCAGGGGAGCGGCTTGAACAAATCGGAAGTAAGATTGAGGCGTGTGAACCGACTACAGCTCGTTGTGAAGTTCTTTGGATAGGACTCCTACCTGAAGCACGAGGGAAAGGTATGGGCTCGGAGTTATTATCTCCCGTGTTCAACTATGCTGATCAAGAGAAAGTAGGCTGCTATCTTGTTTCATCAACTCCACGCAATATTTCATTTTACGAGCGGCAAGGTTTCCGGCAAGTTTGCCCGATTCCCATCAACGATGAAGTTCTCCTCACTGGAATGTGGCGTGATTTTGTTGAGAAATAGCTGTATCAAAGTTCCGAGGCTGATTTCTCCCCCTTTTTAAGGAGAACTGGGGGAATCTGAATGTGATATCAAATTCACTTAAATAACTAGACCAGGCTGGCAGAAATAAGTGACCAGCTTAATCCGATTCAGAAAACCCC